>CAZJAS010000003.1:0-65968 GCA_964544135.1 uncultured Clostridium sp.
ATTACATTACCAGTGAAACAAGGGGTCTGTGGATAAAAGTACGGAAACTCAAGATCATATGTGCTTGTATGGAAGCAGCAGATGTGGTACATTTTTAATATCGGTGTTTTCTATGGAAGTTCGGGCATTTCGCCACATATTCCAAGCTAAGGAAATTGCATCATGATTTCTAACAATATGTAAATACAATGGCTCTATAAAAATGTTTGGGAGGGATGCCTATGAGAGTGGATTATTGGACTTTGTTTTTGGTAGAGTAATATTATTAACGGTTGCAGATTCAATTTATTACTGCAAAAGCGATGTTATTTAAGTTAATACGAAGGATTCATAAAAAGGGATTGACAAAACCGAACAAATGTTTTATTCTGTTACTATCAGAACATTTGTTCCTCATAAGAAGGAGAGAATCATGGAAAGAGATGAAAAGCAAAAGGCATTAGAGGCTGCTCTGATGCAGATTGAGAAACAATTTGGTAAGGGAGCGGTTATGAAGCTTGGGGATCCCGCTGCACAGATGAATGTGGAGACCATTCCTACCGGCTCATTAAGCCTGGATGTTGCGTTAGGATTGGGCGGTATACCAAAGGGAAGGGTTGTTGAAATATACGGGCCGGAGTCCAGCGGTAAGACAACCGTTACTTTACATATGGTTGCAGAAGTGCAAAAGAGGGGCGGTATTGCCGGATTTATTGATGCTGAGCATGCGCTGGATCCCGTTTATGCTAAAAATATAGGTGTGGATATCGATAATCTTTATATATCTCAACCCGATTGCGGTGAGCAGGCATTGGAGATAGCAGAGACCATGGTTCGCTCCGGAGCGATTGATATTGTGGTTGTGGACTCTGTAGCGGCACTGGTTCCCAAAGCGGAAATAGAAGGTGATATGGGAGACAGTCATGTGGGACTTCAGGCCAGATTGATGTCTCAAGCGCTTAGAAAGCTGACTTCCATTATCAGCAAATCTAATTGTACCGTGGTATTTATCAATCAGCTCCGTGAAAAGATAGGTATTATGTTTGGTAATCCGGAGACTACTACCGGAGGTCGTGCTCTGAAATTTTATTCATCGGTTCGTCTGGATGTGCGCCGTATCGAATCCCTAAAGCAGGGCGGTGAATTCATCGGTAACAGGATCAGGGTGAAGGTAGTTAAAAATAAAGTAGCGCCGCCTTTTAAAGAAGCCGAATTCGATATTATGTTCGGAGAAGGAATTTCAATGGTGGGTGATATTTTGGATTTGGCAGCAGAGGTTGGCATTGTAAATAAATCCGGTGCATGGTATGCCTATGAAAATAAAAAGATAGGTCAGGGCAGGGAAAATGCAAAACAATATCTAAAGGATAATGCGGAAGATTGCGCAGAAATTGAGAAGAGGGTAAGAGCTCATTTTAATTTAAGTGAAGATGTTCCGGCAGTCAAAGAAGGGAAAAAAGCCGCTACGGCAAAGAGTGCGGATAAAAAATAATGATAATAACAGAGCTTGCGGAGGTTTCGGCTTCCAGAGTAAAAGTATATATTGATGATCAATTCGCCTTTGTTTTATACAAAGGCGAATTTCGCAAATACGGCTTAAAGAAAGGTCGGGCTATTGAGCCTGATGTTTATAAAGAGCTATTAGAAGAATTGCTTCCCAGAAGGGCAAAGCTGCGTTGTATGAATCTGCTTAAATCAAGAGACTATACAAGGGAGCAGCTTCGTTTAAAATTAAAACAGGGATTTTATCCCGACGAAGTCATTGACGAAGCGCTTGATTATGTTGCCTCCTATCATTATATTGACGATAATCGTTATGTATTTGATTTTATTAATTCCAACCATATTTATAAGAGTAGGAGAAGGATAGAAAACGATTTACTTAGAAAAGGAGTTTCTAAGGATATCATTTCTAAAGTTTGGGAGGATTGGGAAAGTAAAGGGAATAAACAGGATGAAGAAGCGCAAATAGCCGGATTGTTGGTAAAAAAGAAGTTTGATATCAAGCTTGCAAGCAATCAGGAGAAACAAAAAATATATGCTTTTCTAGCCGGCAAAGGATATGATTCCGATAAGATTCGCCGGGCTCTTTCGGACTAAAAATAGTGAATAAATAACTAATTTTGACTTATACTTGACATAAGTATCATTTTATCTTAAAATTTAAGTGTTGTAAAATTGCTTTTAGAATGTATGCCCACTCTTAGTAGTAAACGGCATAGATACATTCTATAATAGATTTAGCATAATTTACATAGTTATGCTTTGGTCGTAAGACCATGCACGAAAACTTAATAAGGAGGTGCTCCTGTACATGATATGGTATGTTTTGGGAGCGGTAGCGATTACACTTATCATCTCTATTCCGGTGACTGCAATAATTGCAACAAATCGTCGTAAGAAATATGTTGAGACGAAGCTTGGCGATGCAGAGTCTAAGGCAAGAGAGATTATTGATGAGGCTTTAAAATCTGCGGAAACCAAGAAACGTGAGTCGTTGCTTGAAGTCAAGGAAGAGTCCATTCGAACAAGGAATGAACTTGACAAGGAAGTCAGGGAGCGAAGGAGCGAAGCTCAGCGTTACGAGAGAAGGGTTCAGCAGAAGGAAGAGAACATTGATAAAAAAGCAGACGCTATCGAACGCAAGGAAGCAAGTTTGGCACAGCGGGAAGAGTCCTTAGCCAGGATGAAAGAAGAAGTGTCCAAGCTTAATGAACAGCGAGTACAGGAACTGGAAAGAATTTCCGGCTTAACCTCTGAACAAGCAAAAGAATATTTGTTGAAAATTGTTGAAGATGAAGTGAAACATGAAACGGCTGTAATGATTAAAGAATTAGAAAGCCGGGCCAAAGAAGAAGCAGACAAAAAAGCGAAAGAATATGTGGTTAATGCAATTCAGAGATGCGCAGCAGATCATGTCTCCGAGACCACTATCTCCGTAGTGCAGCTTCCCAGTGACGAAATGAAGGGACGTATCATCGGTAGAGAGGGGCGTAACATTCGTACCCTTGAAACTATGACAGGTGTGGATTTGATTATTGATGATACACCGGAAGCAGTTATTTTATCAGGGTTCGATCCCATTCGTCGTGAAGTAGCACGTGTTGCCCTTGAAAAGTTAATCGTAGATGGACGTATTCATCCTGCCAGAATTGAAGAAATGGTAGAAAAGGCGCAAAAAGAAGTAGAAGTAATGATTAAAGAGGAAGGTGAAGCCGCTACGCTGGAAGTAGGTGTACACGGTATTCATCCCGAATTGGTAAGATTACTGGGTAAAATGAAGTTCAGAACCAGTTATGGACAGAATGCACTAAAGCATTCCATTGAAGTCTCACAGTTGTCAGGTCTTTTGGCATCGGAGATGGGATTAGATATTCGCCTTGCGAAGCGTGCAGGTTTGCTGCATGATATCGGTAAGTCAGTTGACCATGAGATGGAAGGTTCCCATATTCAGTTGGGAGCAGAACTTTGTAGAAAGTACAAAGAGAATGCAACTGTTATTAATGCAGTTGAATCTCACCACGGTGACGTGGAAGCTACATCCTTGATTGCATGTATTGTACAAGCTGCTGATACAATATCCGCTGCAAGACCGGGCGCTAGAAGGGAAACATTGGAAACCTACACTAGCAGGCTAAGACAATTAGAAGAAATCACAAACAATTTTAAAGGTGTTGACAAATCTTTTGCTATTCAGGCTGGTAGGGAAGTTCGAGTAATGGTAGTTCCTGAGCAGATTACAGATGCTGAAATGGTAGTGTTGGCAAGGGATATTTCTAAGCAGATTGAAGCTGAATTAGAATATCCGGGACAGATAAAGGTCAATGTTATCCGTGAGAGTCGCGTAATAGATTACGCAAAGTAAAATAATTGAATAGGAAAATAAAAGGCGTAAGCAGGAATTTTGCTTACGCCTTTGTTCATAGGTAATTTTTGATTTTCTTTAAAATATCTTCATGAATATAAAGATTACCATACCCTTTGCCGAATTGGAGGTTCGGTTTGTTATTACCGTGAAAATCAGAACCGCCACTGATTAATAAATCATACTTTAAAGCAATTTCTTGTATTTGTTTGGTTTCTAAAAGGGAGTAGGTAGGATAGATGCCTTCTATGGCGAGCAATCCGGCAGCTTTTAGTATACTTACCAAGCGTTCCAAACTTTGATTGCTCATATTATATAGTGTGGGATGTGCTAAAACAGGAATTCCGCCTGCGTTACGGATTAAGGCAACCGCTTGCGAGGGGGTTACTTTTGTGCGGGGTACAAAGCAGGGTGCACGGTCTCCTACATAGCGGTCAAAGGCTTCCGCCATATTTTTAACATAAGCGTTTTCGTGAAGATATTTAGCATAATGAGCTCTGGTAATCACTGCATTCGGAAAACAGGCTTGCAAATTTTCATATGTGATAGCAATGCCTTCATTTCTTAACAGGGCGCACATTTTTTGATTGCGTTCGTCTCTGGAGGCAACAAAGGATAAAATATTCTGATTAAAGTAATTACTTTTATAATCTATATAGAGGCCCACAATATGGATATCACTCCCTTGATACTCTGTAGAAAATTCAATGCCGGGAATAACCTCTATGAGATTTCCTTCAGGATTTTTATCATTCATTATGCCGGAAAGCATACGGGCATGGGAAAGGGCCCTGTCAAGTCCGGCAATGGTATCGTGGTCTGTTAAGGCAAAAGCAGTGATATTATGTGTGAGAGCGTATTCTACCAATTCTTCGGGAGAAAAGGAACCGTCCGAGCAATTAGAGTGCACATGTAAGTCTATCATAAAACAGTCTCCTAAAAGGGCGATTGCCTTCTTGCAATCGCCCTTTGATTTAATCCTCGTCAGTCGTAGATTTTGTATAAACAGTACGTTTTCTTGCCATCTCATCGTTAGCAAGATATTCATCATAAGTAGTAATCTTATCCACTAAACTGCCGTCAGGTAATATCTCCATAATACGATTTGCTGTTGTCTGTACAAATTGATGGTCATGGCATGCAAATAAGGCTACCCCGGGAAACTTAATCAGCCCGTTGTTTAATGCGGTTATGGATTCCATATCCAGATGGTTGGTCGGTTCGTCAAGAATCAGGCAGTTTGCCCCGCTGATCATCATTTTGGATAGGAGACAGCGTACCTTTTCGCCACCGGAAAGTATCCGTACTTTTTTAACACCGTCTTCTCCCGCAAAAAGCATACGTCCTAAGAAGCCGCGGACATAGGTTACATCCTTGATCGGAGAATAGCCTGTCAACCAATCTGCGATAGTCAGGTCATTATCAAATTCTTGGGTATTGTCCTTGGGGAAGTATGCCTGTGAGGTAGTGATTCCCCATTTATAGCTGCCCTCATCCGGCTCCATTTCACCTGAAAGTATCTGAAAGAGGGTAGTTTTTGCTAATTCATTTGCGCCCACATAGGCAACCTTATCACTATGCCCAACAATAAAGGAGATATCGTCTAAAATCTTAACACCATTTATTGTTTTAGAGAGATGCTCCACGCTTAAGACCTCATTACCGATTTCACGTTCGGGACGGAAATCAATATAAGGATATTTTCTGCTGGAAGGACGAATTTCATCCAATTCAATTTTCTCAAGCGCACGCTTCCTTGCGGTAGCCTGTTTGGATTTGGAAGCATTGGCAGAGAAGCGGGAAATAAATTCCTGCAATTCTTTGATCTTATCTTCTTTTTTCTTGTTAGACTCTTTCATCTGCTTAATAATGAGCTGGCTGGATTCGTACCAGAAGTCATAGTTGCCTGCATATAGCTGAATCTTGCCATAGTCAATATCCGCAATCTGGGTACATACCTTATTTAAGAAATAGCGGTCATGTGATACGACGATAACCGTATTTTCAAACTCAATCAGAAAATCCTCCAGCCATGCGATGGCATCCAAATCCAAATGGTTTGTAGGCTCGTCTAAAAGTAAAATATCAGGATTGCCAAATAGCGCTTTAGCAAGCAGGATTTTAACTTTTTCACTACCGTTTAAATCTTTCATCAAAGAATAGTGAAGGGTAGTATCTATGCTCAGTCCGTTTAATAAGGAAGCGGCATTGGATTCGGCTTCCCATCCATCCATTTCCGCAAATTCGCCTTCTAACTCGCTGGCGCGGATACCGTCTTCGTCAGTAAAATCCTCCTTAACATAAAGAGCTTCTTTTTCCTTCATAATTTGATAAAGCCGTTCATTTCCCATTATTACCAAATCAAGTGCCGTGAAATCATCATATTTAAAATGGTCCTGCTCCAAAACGGATAGACGCTGTCCGGGCGTAATAAAGATTTCGCCGCTTGTAGTGTCAAGCTGACCGGAAAGTATTTTTAAAAAGGTGGATTTACCGGCGCCGTTGGCACCAATAAGACCATAGCAGTTGCCTTCGGTAAATTTAATATTAACGTCTTCAAATAAAGCTTTTTTACCGATTCGTAAAGTTACATTGTTTGCACTAATCATATTACATACCTTTCTGTGAATAAAAATTTACATATACTGTACAGATAATACAGTTCCCCTACCTATTTTACAGAAAACCCTGAATTATTCAAGCTAATCTTTACATTTTTAAAGTAATTATCTATAATAGTTGCATTGAATTTATATATTTACAATGTTAGAATAGCCGTAAGTGCGCAAAAAGAGCATGGGAATTATGATACTACAGGAAAGCCAAATAAAACCGCATGGAAGGAAATTAATATGAACAGTAAATTAAATTACAGACGTACATTTTTAATTGGGCTTGCATTTATGTCTATTTGTAGTTTTTGGCAGGTATATGATAATATTATTCCGCTGATGCTTAAGAACACCTTTGGCTTGGGGGAAACCATTACCGGTGTGGTAATGGCATTGGATAATGTACTGGCCATTTTCCTCTTACCGGTTTTTGGAGCCATATCGGATAAGGTTGATACAAAAATCGGAAAACGGACCCCTTTCATTATAGCAGGTACCGTACTGGCAGTGGTATTTTTACTGCTTTTACCCATAGCCGATCGGGTAGTCAATCTGCCGTTATTTATCGGTGCCTTATTCGGCGCATTGATTTCCATGGGAATTTATCGCTCCCCGGCAGTCGCATTAATGCCCGATTTAACTCCAAACAGGCTAAGGAGCAAAGCCAATGCGGTGATTAATTTATTGGGAGCCGTGGGCGGTGTATATTCTCTATTGATGATAAAGCTATTGGTAGGGAAGGAAAACAGACCGGATTATGAACCGCTATTTATCAGTGTAGCCGCTATCATGATTATTGCCGTAATCATACTGGTTCTTACAATTCGAGAAAAGAAAGTGGCTGCTAAGGTAGCATTAGAAGAAGCTGCCTGGTCCTCTGATGAGAAAAAAGAGACTCCGGCAGAAACTAAGATAGAGAATGCGCCAAAAGTAAAAACATTACTTCCGCCTGATGTAAGACGGAGTATGCTCTTTCTATTGGCATCCATCTTTTTATGGTTTACGGCTTATAATGCAGTTACCACCGCTTTTTCCAGATATACGGAGGTGGTTTGGAAGCTGGAGGGCGGAGGCTTTGCAGATTGTCTGATGGTTGCTACGGTTGCCGCTATTATCAGTTATATACCCATCGGGCATATTGCTAACCGTTTTGGACGAAAAAAGACCATTATAGGTGGCGTGATTTTAATAACTATTTGCTATTTTGCAGCTGTATTTGTACAAGAATACACACCTATTATCAATGTGGCATTTGCGCTGATCGGTGTGGCATGGGCAGCTATCAATGTGAATTCCTATCCCATGATTGTGGCTATGAGCGAAGGCTCGGATATCGGTAAATTTACAGGCATCTATTATACATTTTCTATGGCAGCACAGATTATGACACCTATTTTATCGGGATTCCTTTTAGAACATATATCATACAACACATTATTCCCCTATGCGGTATTTTTCTCACTGCTTGCGCTCCTAACTATGACACAAGTAAAGCACGGGGATATGAAACCGGAAAAAAAGAAAAGCCTGTTAGAAAGTTTTGATGTAGGGGACTAACCTAATAATAATATAAACATTAGAGAAAAGACAGGAAGGTAAGAAGATTATGAAAACAATATTAATCGTATTGGTTTGTGCGGTAATTATTCTTGTGATTCTATATTTACTTTTGATTATGCCAAGAATGCTGCACCGGCCTGATAAAACACCTTTTGAAGGAGTTTTATACGCGCATAGAGGACTGCATGACAATACATCGGACAAGCCTGAAAATTCCATGGCTGCATTTGAAGAAGCGGTGGAAGCAGGTTATGGAATAGAGGCGGATGTACAGCTGACAAAAGATAAGATACCGGTTATATTTCATGATTTTACACTAAAAAGGGTATGCGGTGTGGAAGGTAAGGTATCCGATTACACCTATGAAGAGCTACAGCAATTTTTTCTTTGTGATTCAAATCAAAAGATTCCAAGGTTAGAAGATTTCTTGAAAATGGTGGATGGAAGGGTTCCCCTCATTATTGAGTATAAGATTCCCGGGGGGATCACCGAAGTATGTCAAGTGGCGGACAGCCTATTGCAGAAATATAAGGGAGATTATTGCATAGAATCCTTCAATCCCCTTGGTTTGCTCTGGTACAGGCAAAACCGAAAAGAGATATTACGAGGTCAACTTGCCGATAATTTTATAAAGGCGGGGGAATCGGAGTTTTCAAAACCTATATATATTGCTCTGCACTATTTATTATTTAATTTTGTAACCAAGCCGGACTTTATTGCTTATAATCATCATTGCTATAAGAATTTATCCCGTCAAATATGTCGTTATTTATATGGCAGCTTGGCGGTGGGCTGGACAATCAGAAGCAGGGAGGAATTAGCAGAACGTAAAACGGATTTTGATTTGTTTATTTTCGATAGCTTTATACCTGAGAATACTAAAAAAGTGATAGAGGATGATTATGCAATCTAGTTGTTATTTTGCAGGATACTTTAATTGCAGGTAACTTACACCATTAAATAAGCAGCTTACCATAAGTAATATTGTGGTAGGCTGTTTTTTTGTTTATGTTAGTTTTAAGGTATTAGCAAATAAAGGAGGACATGAAATGGAACCTGTTATTAAAGTAAAAGGTTTAAAAAAGTATTTTGGAAATCTAAAAGCGGTGGATGATATCAGCTTTATAGTAGAAAGAGGAGAGCTGTTTGGCTTTTTAGGAATAAACGGAGCGGGTAAATCAACTACCATGAATATGCTTTGCACAGTGTTTAAGCCAACATCAGGAAAAGTGGAAATCGGTGGCTATACAGTGGGGAAAGAGGATGAAGAAATCAGAAAACGAATCGGGGTTGTATATCAGGATAATTGTTTGGATCATAGGCTTACCGTCAAGGAAAATATGTTTATCAGAGGTGCACTCTATGAAAAAAAGAATAGGAGGCTTTCAGAAAACATAGCTCATATCTGTGAAATTTTGGAATTGAAAGAGGTATATGGCAGAAGATTTGCAAAGCTTTCCGGCGGACAAAAAAGACGTTGTGAGATTGCCAGGGCTTTGGTAAATACACCGGAGGTTATGTTTTTAGATGAGCCGACTACAGGACTTGATCCTGCTAACAGGAAAAAGGTTTGGGAATGTTTAAGTAAATTACGAAAAGAAGAAAAGATAACAATTTTTTTAACAACCCATTACATGGAGGAAGCGGCTAGAGCATCCCATATTGCTGTGATAGACGGAGGGCAAATAAAAGATTATGGAACACCGTTTTCCCTGAAAGAATTGTATGCAAAGGATAAATTAAAGCTCTTTGCCAAAGAGGATAATATGCAGAAGCTGCAAAGCCGATTAAAAGAGCTGCATATAGTAAGCAGAAAAAAGAGGATTCTATTGTGATTTCCATTGATGACAGCCTATCCGCGCTTCCTATTTTAAAAAGCATAGATGGATTGCTTGAAGGGTTCGAGGTAGTACAGGGTTCCATGGATGATGTTTTTTAAAATATAACCGGTAAGTACCTTGCCGTATAGTGTGGAAAGAAATTCTAAGTCTTCAAAGTACGAAGACTAATAATTTCTAAGCTCCACACTGAAGAATGTCTCTTTGAGCCATTCTTCCCATTTATTAATTATGCCGCTGATGCGGCATGTAAGTTAGTGTGAAATAATACATTTCACGATCTTGATTAATATGTCCGCTAAAGCGGACGTATGGGAAATTGCGTTTTCCAAGAGGCTCTACTCATCATATTACTTTGGAATGCCTTTTTTCTATGGAAATGAGACCATAAGGGATTCCTAAAAGCATGGAAGTCTTTGCTGAACATGCTTTTACACTTAGGGGCTCATTGGAATGGTTAGAAAACTGGCTGACAAAGTACTATGATGAGTAAAGCCACTAGAAATGAATTCAGCAATCACCTAAGAACATTTTAGAAGAAAGGATGCCGGCGGCATGATCCGCCTTTGGCAGTATTTCAAGCAGGCTTGAAATAAGGTATTAAAATGAGAGGATTCAGATATTTATTAAAAAGAAATATATTACTTTTTTTAAGGGATTATGCAGCGGTGTTTTTTTCTATAATGGCTATGCTGATTGTACTGGCTTTGATGATTATTTTCTTAGGCAGCATGAACAGTCAAAATGTGGTGAATGCGTTGGCTGAGTATGGCGGACAACGAAATACAGCAGTAGACGAAAAGAATGCATCCTATTTAATCCAAATGTGGACATTTGCCGGTATTTTAGTTGTAAATGCAGTTACGGTCACATTAACCGTTATGGGAACCATGGTACAGGATGCATCAAAAAATAAGCTTCCGGCTTTTATGTGGCTCCAGTTAAAAGAATCACAATCGCACTGGGATATATATTCTCTTCTTGGATTATAGGAGTAGGAATGTGCTTATTGACTTTTGCTGTAGGAGAAAGCTATATGATGCTGCGCGGCTATCCCCTTTTGCCTGCAAAGGACTGTATCATCTTATTGGGAATGATTGTACTCAATGTGTTTGTATATGCTTCCCTTGCTTACCTGCTGGCACTCTTTATCCGAAGTGAGAGTGCATGGAGCGGTATGCTATCGATTGTGGGTACATTAGTAGGCTTTGTGGGAGCGGTTTATCTGCCAATGTCAATGTTACCCGAAAGTGTGGGGAATGCAATTAAATGCCTCCCCATATTACATGGTACAGCCATGATGCGGCAGGTTCTGATCAAGGATGCCTTAGCGGAAACCTTTACCGGTTTGCCGCATATAGCAGAAGATATCTTTAAGGAACAGATGGGGGTATCGATCATGCAAAACGGCAAGGAAATAACAATGCAATACCAGATTATTTTTCTTGCAACCTGTGGTATAATATCCATAATAGCAGCAGTCCTTATCAGCAAGAGGAAAAAGATGCGCGACAGATGAGCGTATCATACGGAGGGGTATATGAAGATTCCAATCAGGGATTGGGCAGACGGTGAGGAAGATGAAATTATTATTTGCTGCCGTCATGTGGATGAACAGCTTCTAAAGCTCATATATGCAATAAAAGCAGGGCAGGAAAAGATAACAGGAATAAAGGCCGGAGATATTGTACAGATTGCTCCTAAAGAAATTTACTATTTTGAGGCGGTGGATAATAAGGTTTTCATGTATTTGGATAAGGAAGTCTATGAGACGAAGCTTAAGTTGTATGAGTTAGAGGAGCGGTTTCGGGGAACGGATTTTTTCAGGGTTTCCAAATCATATATATTAAATCTGGCAAAGGTCAAGAGATTAAGTCCCACTTTTAACGGTCGTTTTGAAGCAAGCATGAAAAACGGAGAGAAGATTGTGATTTCCAGACAGTATGTTGCAGTATTAAAAGAAAAACTGGGACTTTAAGGAGGTATAGAAAGGTGAATAAATTAAAAGACTTATTTTATACATTTGCATGTGTAATTACCTGTGTGGTTTTTGCAACCGCTATCTTTACTACCATATTTTGGCCAAATGGCGGTATGGGCCCGGAGACTTTATGGCAGATAATTTTTGTTTCCTTTTTATGCAGTTTGGGAAAGCTTTTATATCCAGAAAAAGAAAAAAGTAAAGGATGGAGCGGTTGGTACTATTTATTACATTATCTGGCTGTGAATATCATCGTACTGGGATGCGGGATTTGGTTTGAATGGTTTTATTTGGAAAACATTACCATGGTAATAGGAATGCTTGTTTTAATTGCTCTGACTTTTCTGCTGGTAGCCACAATTGTATGGAAAAGGACAGCATATTTGGCGGCTATTATGAACGAAAGGCTTAAGGAGTATCAGAAGCAAGAAGAGGATTAAAAACTTATAAAAAATAGCTTAAAAACAGTGTAACTGCTTACATTTTTGTTAGTATTGCACTAAACCTGCAAGTTGTTTTTGGTAATAATAGACGAAAGTAGATTCCGTATCAAAGAATTGATTTAAACTCCTTGATATTTTTTTGTCAAATTGTTACAATATGTACGGATTGGGCATAGTGTGAAAAGAAATTCTAAGTCTTCTTAGTACGCAGACTAATAATTTCAAAATTCCACACCGAAGAATGTCTCTTTGAGCCATTCTTCCTTCGTATTGTTTATGCCGCTGGTGCGGCATGTAGGTTAGCATGCAAAATATGCCTGATATAGCTGTAGGCAGGAAGCCGAAAGGTTTTCAGCCGGGTTTAAAAGTTTCATAATAATATGAAAAGGGAGATAAAATACATGAACAAATGGGTGTACAATTTTAAAGAAGGCGGCGCAGAAATGAAAAATCTGTTAGGCGGCAAAGGTGCTAACCTGGCAGAGATGACAAATTTAGGCCTTCCCATTCCGCAGGGCTTTACTGTAACTACCGAAGCTTGTACGGATTATTACAAACAGGGTAAGAAAATCTCTCCTGAAATTCAGGAGCAGATATTCCAGAGTCTGGCTGATTTGGAAACATTAATGGGTAAGAAATTCGGCGATACCGAAGATCCTTTATTAGTATCGGTGCGTTCCGGTGCGAGAGCATCCATGCCCGGTATGATGGATACTATCTTAAATCTTGGACTGAATGATATTGCAGTAGAAGGCTTTGCTAAAAAGACCGGCAATCCCAGATTTGCATATGATTCTTATCGTCGTTTCATTCAGATGTATTCAGATGTAGTAATGGAAGTTCCCAAGTCCTTCTTTGAAAAGATTATAGATGAAATGAAAGAAGCAAAGGGAGTAGAATTAGACTCCGAGCTTACTGCTGATGATTTAAAAGAGCTTGCAAATAAATTCAAGGCTGTTTATAAAGAAACAATGAATGGTGAAGATTTCCCTCAGGATTCTAAAGAGCAGCTTATGGGTGCGGTTGAGGCTGTATTCCGTTCATGGGACAATCCCCGTGCCATTGTTTACAGACGTATGAATGATATCCCCGGTGACTGGGGTACCGCTGTAAACGTACAGAGCATGGTTTTTGGTAATAAAGGTAATACATCCGGTACAGGTGTTGCATTTACACGTAACCCATCCACCGGTGAAAAAGGAATTTACGGAGAATACTTGATTAATGCACAGGGTGAAGACGTTGTTGCCGGTGTACGTACACCGGAGCCTATTTCACATCTTGAGCAGGATTCACCGGAATGCTACAAGCAGTTCATCGAGCTTGCTATGAAATTAGAAGATCATTACCGTGATATGCAGGATATGGAGTTTACCATTGAAGAAGGTAAATTGTATTTCTTACAGACGAGAAGCGGTAAGAGAACAGCTCCTGCAGCAATTCAAATTGCATGTGATTTGGTTGATGAAGGCAAGCTTACACCGGAAGAGGCTGTATGCCGTATTGAAGCGAAAGCATTAGATCAGTTATTACATCCTACTTTCAACGAAGCAGCATTAAAAGCAGGCGAAGTAATCGGTTCTGCACTTCCCGCATCTCCCGGCGCAGCAGCAGGTAAGGTTTACTTTACAGCAGAAGCTGCAAAGGCAGCAGGCAAGGGCGGACGCGGTGAGAGAATTATCCTGACACGTCAGGAAACTTCTCCCGAAGATATTGAAGGTATGCATGCAGCGGAAGGTATCTTGACTGTTCGTGGCGGTATGACCTCTCATGCAGCGGTAGTTGCTCGTGGTATGGGTATCTGCTGTGTATCCGGTTGCGGTGAAATTAAGATTAATGAAGAAGAAAAAATGTTTGAGCTGGGCGGATATACTTTCCATGAGGGCGATTATATTTCCTTAGACGGCTCCACAGGTAAAATTTATAAAGGTGAAATTCAGACAGAAGAAGCATCTATAGGCGGTAACTTTGAGCGTATTATGAATTGGGCAGATCAGTTCAGAACCATGAAGGTTCGTACCAATGCTGATACACCTGAAGATACCATTAATGCGGTTAAGCTGGGAGCAGAAGGTATCGGTCTTTGCCGTACCGAGCATATGTTCTTTGGTGAGGACAGAATTCCCAAGATTCGTAAGATGATTCTTTCCGATACGGTAGAAGCTAGAGAAGAAGCATTAAATCAACTGCTTGATTTCCAGAAAGCAGACTTTAAGGCTATGTATGAGGTTCTTGAAGGCAAGCCCATGACAGTTCGTTATCTGGATCCGCCCCTTCATGAGTTCGTTCCTACCAATGAAGATGATATTGCGGCATTGGCACAGGATATGGGACTTACGGTTGCAGAGGTTAAGGAAAAATGTAATTCACTCCATGAATTCAACCCTATGATGGGACATCGTGGATGTCGTCTTGCAGTTACCTATCCTGAAATTGCCAGAATGCAGACCAGAGCGGTTATGGAAGCAGCGATTGAAGTAGCAAATGAAAAAGGCTTTGATATTCTTCCCGAAATCATGATTCCTTTAGTAGGCGAGAAGAAAGAGTTGAAATTTGTTAAAGATATCGTGGTAGAAACAGCAGAACTGGTTAAGAAAGAAAAGAATTCCGACATTGAATATCATATCGGTACCATGATTGAAATTCCTCGTGCAGCACTTACGGCTGATGCGATTGCGGAAGAAGCTGATTTCTTCTCATTCGGAACCAATGATTTAACACAGATGACCTTCGGATTCTCTCGTGATGATGCAGGCAAGTTCTTAGATTCTTACTATCAGGCAAAGATATTCGAATCCGATCCGTTTGCAAGATTGGATCAGACCGGTGTTGGCCAGTTGGTAGAGATGGCAGTAGAAAGAGGACGTAAGGCACATCCCGGACTTAAATGCGGTATCTGTGGCGAGCACGGCGGCGATCCTTCATCCGTAGAGTTCTGTTACAAGATGGGACTTGACTATGTGTCATGCTCACCCTTCCGTGTTCCTATTGCACGTTTGGCTGCAGCACAGGCAGTGATTAACAATAAATAGTTCATATAAAATAGTAAAAAGAGAACCTTAGGGTTCTCTTTTTGCTTACCAAAGACCGCTTGTGCTACTTGAGTACTACTGCAGAGACATACTTTACAGAGAATCATCCTGAAGTTAAGCTGTTAAAGTTTGACCAATACAGTGAGGCTTATATTATAGATGGTACAGGAACAGTGATAGGCCATCCTAATTATGATTACGTTCTTAATAAGTTCTCACCTATAAAAGAAGCTATTAGTAAAGTAACTTATACTTGGACAGATAAAACAGAGAAATCTTCAGAGTGCTTACTTGACAAGGTTTCAGACGATGAAATATTGATTAAGTTAATCTCTGAAAACCGCGTGCAATCAATCCATAGCAGTGAGCCTACCCTCAATGACATTTTTATGGATATTACCGGGAGGACACTGCTATGAGATTAAAGAATTTAATATTATGGAATATAAAGTTGCAGGCAAGATATGGGTTTTACCTTCTATATAGCCTTTTAACCGTTCTCTATATTATTATTTTGCTTTCATTGCCGGATAATTGGAAAGTATATGCTGCCGCAATCGCCATTTTTTCTGATCCGGCAGCAATGGGCTTGTTTTTTATGGGTGCGGTTATACTTTTGGAAAAAAGCGAAAGGATTTCATGTACATTAGCCATTTCTCCAATTTGTGCAGCCGAGTATATTCTTGCTAAAATATTTTCTTTTGAAATAATCGCTTTAATAGTAGCGGCTATAATTTCAATATCCGTTAATACGGGACACCTATTAATTATATTGATTGGAACTGCACTATCAAACGCATTATTTACTCTGCTCGGAATTATTATCGGAACTAAAATAATAAGCCTAAATCAGTTTATTTTATGGACGGTGCCGGTAGGGGTATTTACCTTTGTTCCTGGCATATTACATTTATCAGGCCTTTCTCCTGCTATTTTGAAATATTACCCAACAAATATATGTATGGACATGATAGCAGGAAAAACATTCTCTCTGATGGGGGTATTATTTACTGCCATTCTGATTGGTGTTCTGTTTTTAGCGGCTCATAATTCAGTGACAAGAATGTGGCAAGAAGCTGGAGGCTTAAAACTATGAAACCTATTTTATACAGTTTTATTCATATGTTGAAATCTATCCGTCGTGATATGATGTTGTTTGCTGCATGCCTTGCTCCGCTTCTTGCAGGTGCAGCCATTAAGTATGTAATACCTTTTATTGAGAAAGTATTAATCTCTCAAATAGGATTGTCTGCAGTTATACGTCCATATTACGGTTTATTTGATATAATCTTTTCAATGATTTCTCCTACAATGTTTTGCTTTGTAGCTGCAATGGTACTGTTGGAAGAACACGACGATCATATTGAAATCTATTTATGAACAAAATTTAATTTATATGGTTCCGGCTGTTTTAATAGGATGTATATGGATAATTATTTTGCTTAAAAGATTTAACAAGAAATTGTCATAATGAACATATCATATACAACCCCCTCGTATTTCATATGGGGGGTAATATATATAGACTTTAAATAATCTAACATAGAATGAATAGGTTATTACGCTATATGTAATTATTTACATGTAAATTTTAACTAAAAATGGTATTATATGGAAAACTTACCAATCGACGGAATATACCTTGACGAATGGTGGGACTTTGCGTATCCTAATTTTTAGGGATTACATTAAGCAATTGCGAAACTTTTTTCCGGTGGCTCTACTCTCCATAATACTTTGTCAGCCGGTTTTTCTAACCATTCCAATGAGCCCCTAAGTGTAAAAGCATATTCAGCAATGGCTTCCATGCTTTTAGGACCTCTTACGGTCTCATTTCCATAGAAAAAGATGGCATTCCAAAGTAATATGAGAGTAGAGCCCTTGGAATAACGCAATTAACTAAGGGAATACATATTTGCAAGGAGGAGAAAATGCAAACAGGAAACAGTATAGCAATTCCGGCTATCTTAAAAGTGGGAAAGGGTGCATTGGGAAAGGTCGGCACATATCTGAAAGAGGAAAAATTAGAACAGGTTGTAATCTACTTCGGCAACGGTTTAATTGACTTATTCGGCATGGAAGTAATGGATTCTTTAAGGGAAGAGGGAATAAAGGTTTTAGAATACCGGGAGCTGGATACGGTACAGATTGATGATATCATTACTTTAGCTTTTTCAGTTGCAAATAATACACAGGCTATTATATCCATCGGAGGCGGTAAGGTGATAGATGCCGGAAAATATGCGGCATTCTTAAGGAATCTGCCATTTATCAGTATACCTACATCAAGCTCCAGCGACGGTTTTTCCAGTGCCAGTGCGTCCCTTATTGTGGATGGAAGAAGAACCTCTGTGCCTGCCAAGCTGGCTTATGGGATTGTAGTGGATACAGAGGTGATTAAAACTGCTCCCGTTAAATTCATCTATTCCGGTATCGGTGATATGCTGTCAAAGATCACGGCATTGTATGATTGGTTGTATGAGTCACAATGCGGATATTCCGTGCTGAATGATTTTGCTATGATGATAGCTAAAAAAGCGGTTAATAGTTTTGTGAGGACTCCTTATGAAAGTATCAGTGATGATTTGTTTCTAAAGGAGCTGGTGGATTCCTTGGCCATGAGCGGTATTGCCAATGAAATTGCAGGCAGCAGTGCCCCCACCAGCGGAAGCGAGCATTTGATTTCACATGCACTTGATAAAATATTGGAAACACCCCAGTTACATGGTGTTCAGGTAGGAATTGCCACCTATATTATGAGTAAGGTGCAAGACCACCGTTATATACGTGTAAATACAGTGTTAACAGAAACGGGTTTTTGGGATTATGCTTCCTCTTTACAAATGAGACGGGAAGATTTCCTGCAGGCGATAGATTTATCACCTGCTATAAAACCATATCGGCATACCTACCTGCATGAGGAAAAATACCGGAATGCGGCAAAGGATATTGTATTAAATGATAGTATACTGAAGGATATTTTGGCAGGATAAAATGTAAGGGAGAGTAATAAGATGAATCAATATAGCCTGAACGGGGAATGGAAGCTAAAGGTATTGGGAGATAATGTATATGATATACCCCAAAGCTATGTAAGCAGTACGGTGCCGGGAACGGTTTATGGTACTTATTTGGATAACGGTATGATGCCGGACCCTTACTATAGGGAAAATGAGTTGGATGCGGTTAAGCTTGCGGACAATGATTTTGAGTATGTTAAGAAGTTTAATATAGATAAGGAACAGCTCGCCTATGATAGGCTTCTGCTTGTGTTTGAAGGAATTGATACGTTAGGGGATATTTATCTGAATGAGCAGCTTTTGGGAATGACCGATAATATGCATATCCGCCATGAATATGATGTATTAGACTTGGCGAAAGAAGGAGAAAATACGCTTCGGGTATTGTTGCATTCTCCGGTGAAGTATATACGGGAAGAAAATAAAAAGGTCTATACAGGCGGCAGTCAAGAATGTATGGAAGGCTATCCTCATCTGAGAAAGGCACATTGCATGTTTGGCTGGGATTGGGGTCCGAGACTTCCCGATGCCGGCATTTTCAGACCGGTTTACTTGCTTGGAATCAATAAAATGCGGATTAAGGAAGTATATATTACCCAAGAGCATTCGGAAAATAAAGCAGTACTGGAATTTGATATGCAAATAGAGAAAGCGGATACAACCATAGATAAACAGCAGGAAAATGTATCGGTTTCGGTAATAGGCCCTGACGGCGAAACCTTCACACAAGGGCCGGACGGCAGAATAGAGATATCAAATCCTGCCATCTGGTGGCCAAACGGTTACGGTACACAGCCTCTGTATACGGTAAAGGTGGAGTTGTTTGATCATTCATTACATACAGTGTCCTATGGAAACGGAACAGAACCTGTGCTGCTTGATACTTGGGAAAGGCGTATCGGCCTGCGTACCATGGAGGTAAATACAGAGAAAGACCAATGGGGGAATCGTTTTTCCCATCGGGTAAACGGCCTGGATATTTTTGCCATGGGAGCGGATTACATACCGGAGGACAATCTCCTTGGACGTGTAAACAGGCAGAGGACAGAACAACTTTTAAAAGATTGCATAGCCGCAAATTATAACAGCATCCGTGTATGGGGAGGGGGCTATTATCTTGACGACTATTTCTATGATATCTGTGATGAGCTGGGACTCCTGGTATGGCAGGACTTTATGTTTGCCTGCTCTTCCTATGAACTGGACGATGCCTTTGAAGAAAATATCCGGGAAGAGATCACCCAAAATGTAAGAAGGCTGCGTCATCATGCCTGCCTTGCACTCTGGTGCGGAAACAATGAAATGGAAACCCAGACATTGGACGGATGTTGGAAGCCTTCCCTGAAGCAGAAATATGATTATATTAAACTATTTGAATATATTATTCCCGGGATAGTCAAAAAGGAAGATCCTCGGACTTTTTACTGGCCATCCTCACCGTCTTCAGGGGGGAACTTTGATAATCCCTGGGATGAAAACAGAGGGGATACCCATTATTGGGATGTATGGCATGGCAGTAAGCCTTTTACCGAATACAGAAAATATCGTTTCCGCTATTTATCAGAATTCGGTTTCCAATCCTTCCCCTGCTTAAAAACAGTGGAGAGCTTTACGGAGCCCTCAGATCGGAATATCTTTTCCAGGGTGATGGAAATGCATCAGAGAAACCGTGCAGCCAACGGTAAAATTTTGGATTATCTTTCCCAAACCTATCTCTATCCTAAGGACTTTGACAGCCTGCTATATACCTCTCAGCTCTTACAGGCAGAGGCCATCCGTTATGGAGTAGAGCATTTCAGGAGATACAGGGGACAGTGTATGGGAACGGTGGTCTGGCAGCTGAATGATATTTGGCCGGTGGCTTCTTGGTCAAGTATTGACTATTTCGGACGTTGGAAAGCACTACACTACGCAGAATGTAAGATGTTTTCGCCTGTTTTGCTCACCTGTGAGGAAGAGGGTGAATTAAGTGAACGTCCTTCTTGTGTGCAGGAAAGAATAGAGCCTATAGAGATTTCCGCAAGATTACATGTGGCAAACGAAACATGGGATACTGTTGAGGGCGTTGTTTTTTGGGCTTTACGCAGACCCGACGCATCCATAATCAAAGAGGGGCAGGAAAAGGTTGTGGTGAAGCCCTTTAGCGGAGAATGGTTGGACAAGCTGGATTTTTCAGAATATGATGAGCGAGGCTGCTATATCAGCTATTGCCTAAAGACGGATGAAAAAGAGATTAGCTCTGGAACAACATTGTTTACACCTCCCAAACATTTCAAATTTGAAAATCCCAACCTTACTTGGAAGGCAGAGGATAAAGAGATTAGGATAAAAGCTTCTTCCTATGCAAAAAGTGTGGAAATCATAGCACTTGATGGTGATGTCAGGTTCTCGGACAATTATTTTGATATGAATGCAGGAGAAGTCTGTGTGCGGATTGTGTCGGGAGAGGCAAAGGAGTTTTCGGTTAGAAGCGTATTTGATATTGCATAGATAGGGGGACTGCAGAAATCTGAGATAGGATTAAACATAAAGTAAATTGGAGGACGGGTATTTTGAAAAAATATAAACATATATGGGGCTTACTGGTATCGGCCGGTGTGATTCTTTCTGCCTGCGGGGGTGGGGATAAGAAAGAAATTACAATCAGCACCGAGGAGAGCACAATGCAGCAGAGCAGTATGTCTGATGATGTGCAGGAAGCGGTTTTAGATGCTTTGTTTTCGGAATGTAGTTATCTTACGGAAGAAATGTTTGAAAGGGCTACGGCTTATCAGGAAGGGGATTTGTCCCGGATCGCTGCGGCTATGAGAAAGGCAGAAGCGGGAGAGAAGGTAACGGTAGGAGTAATCGGCGGTTCCATAACGCAGGGCTCTTCTGCTTCGGGACAGGACAAAAGCTATGCGGGCTATCTGAAAAAATGGTGGGAGGATACTTTTCCGAATGCCGAAATAGAGTTTATCAATGCAGGTGTAGGCGCAACGGGTTCGTACTTGGGTGTTCATAGAGTAGAAGAAGATTTGCTTATCTACGAACCGGATTTTGTAGTGGTGGAATTTTCCGTAAATGACAATAATAGTCTATTTTGCAAAAAGAGCTATGATAATTTATTGCGTAGGATTTTAAAGGAGGAGAATGCTCCTGCGGTTTTGCTATTATTTATGACAATGGAGGATGGAACCAGTACCCAGGATAATAATGCGGGTATCGGTTTTCAATATGCATTACCCATGATCAGTTACAAGAATGCGGTGCTTGAGGAAATAGCGGACGGCAATTTTACATGGAAGGATATTTCTCCCGATAATATCCATCCCAATGACAGAGGGCATACAATTGCAGGAGAGCTGCTATCTGTATATCTATCCGATATTTATGCCCGTCTGGACACAATAGAGACAGAAACAGAGCCTTTTGATAAACCTGCTGTCACCAAGGAAGTTTATCTCGATGCGGTAATTTTAAGTAATAGGGATATTGAACCCGAGGATTGGGGCAGCTTTAAAAAGCAGGATGTCAATAATAGATTTCCGGGCAATTGGAGTACGCTGACCGGAGAAAAAGGAATAGTGTTCACTGTGGAGGCAGCCAATATCGGTATTATGTACCAAAAAACCACCGATGGGTTAAGCGGCCAATTTGAGGTTTATGTGGATGGGGAGTATGCCATGACATTGGATGCCGATTTTAAAGGCGGCTGGGGAAGCTATGGAGAATGCACCGAGGTATTTGTATCTGAAGATCAGGAGATAAAAGAACACCGGATAGAGATTAAGAAGAAGGAAGGCTCCACCGGTGCTGCTTTTACAATATTGGGATTGCTGATTTCCTAAGTGATTACCGCTTTGTATAGTAATCAGGCAGACTCTCCAAAGTGATTACATAAGGATGGTTATAAATATAGTTGATATAGGAAGGGCTGTTTTGCTTATGAATATGAATGGTATGCCAGGTTAAGAACCAGCACCAGTCAATCTCATTTAAGGCAAGCAGTCCGGGCTCCGGAATAGGACCGTTTTCGTGATGACAGACAGGCATTGGCTTGTCTGTTATTTTTTTAAGCTTTTCATAGAGCTCTTCATGAATTCCTTCCGTATAAGCATCCGCTCCTATAATATCCACATATTCATCTCCCGGATACCAACCGCTATGCATTTCATGGGAATACCCCAGCACCCAGATCAGATTATTTAATTGATGTAGATTAGTAAAACGATCATACATCAAACGCCAGAGAGCTTTAAAGGGTTCGGCACCGCCTTTCCCCCACCAAAACCAAGCTCCGTCAAATTCATGAAGAGGACGCCATAAAACAGGGACATCTGCATTGCACAATTCCAAAAGGGCGGCAGCCACCGCATCTAAATTATCCAAAAGCCCTTGATGGAGTGCAGTGCCCGGCGTAAGAAGCTCCTTCATATCCACGCTTTCCTGACTGGAGGGATAACCAAGGCCATAGGGCGGAATTCCCCAGTGCCAGCAGATGGATACAATGCCGCCCTTTTCATGCCAGGACAGAGCGCGTTTATTCACACCTTCAAAATCATTGTCCATATAGTCAAGCCCCAGGATTGCAGGCAGTTGACCGCTTACCTTTTGGATATAGGTAATTTCATCTTTATTATTGATATCCTCGGGACATTCCTGCTGACCGGATAAGATTCCTTTTCCTTTAATTGAAAATAGAAAATCATAAAGAGTTTGAGCAGAGTTTTGTGCATTGGGGTTAGTGAGTGAATAAGTATTTGTCATCGAGAGGTACCTCCTAATTAGTTGATTTTCATTTGATATCATATGATACCATATTAGTTAAATATTGGAAAGATTAATTTAGCTAATATTAGCTAAAATATGTTATATTAATTGGAAACTATGTCAAAAATAGGGAAAAAGCTATAAAAACAGGGGAATTCTTAAATAGTATTATTATGTACATTAAGGCAAAAAGGACAATAGAATAGAAAAGGACTTGAAAACAATGCACAAAAATGCAAAACCAATATTGGCCAAAACGACAAAATGCATAAAACATGTTGAAGTTTTTGGTGAATTATAGTAAGATTATTAATAAGTTAAAATAACTTAAAATAACTTAACTCAAAAAACAGAAAAAGGACAAATAGTGAGGTATGAACAAAAGCAAAAGGATATTGAGTTTCGCTTTGGCGGCAATGCTGGGAATTGTCACGGCCGGTTGTACAACGGGCAGCAGCGGACAGCCGGAGGAGGATAACAACCATGATTTTGTTCCGGAGACAGTGGGTATATATGAAGCGGAGGACGCTTTATGGAGCGGCAATGTTAGAGCAGCGGTCAGTCCCGTTAAAGAAGGATATTCGGGTACGGGATACATAGAAGGTTTTGAAGAGGATGCGGATACTTGCACCTTTATCGTAACGATTGCGGAAGATGGCTTTTATGATTTGAATTTTATCAGTTCCGGTATCGGCGGTGAAAAGCATAATTATATTACGGTCGACGGCGAAGAGATCGGTACAGTTATGACTTTAGCAAGTGAGTTCGGGGATTCCTTAATTAATAGAATATATATGGAAGCAGGAGAGCATGAGGTTTCTCTTTCAAAATATTGGGGATGGATTTACTTAGATGCACTTTTGGTGCTTACCTCTAAGCCGATGGATCCCAGCATTTATGAAGTCAATGCCGCACTCTGCAATCCTGATGCATCGGAAGAGACCCTGAGGCTATACAGTTATTTATGTGATATCTATGGTGAGAAGATTCTTTCGGGACAGTATTGTGATACCGGACAGTACGGAAAAGAGTTTCAAATCATTAAAAAAGCTACGGAAAAAACACCCGCTGTATTGGGACTGGATTTTATAGAATATACACCTTCCCGAGTTGAAATGGGCAGCAAGGGTCACGCCACGGATTTTGCCATAGACTTTTGGGAGAGCGGTGGTATCGTAACTTTTTGCTGGCATTGGAATGCTCCTACCAAATATCTGACAGGAGAATGGTACAGCGGATTTAGGACGGAGGCTGTTAATCTTGATTTGGCTAAGATCATGAACGGAGAGGATGCTGAGGGGTATGACCTTTTAATGGAAGATATTGATGCCATTGCAGCAGAGCTTTTGATTTTACAGGAAGAAGGCGTTCCCGTTTTATGGAGGCCTTTGCATGAAGCGAGCGGAGGTTGGTTCTGGTGGGGTGCATCGGGACCGGAAGCATATAAGCAGCTTTACATATTGCTCTACGAAAAGCTTACAAATGAGTATGGGTTGAATAATTTGATTTGGTTGTGGAACGGACAGGACGCCGAGTGGTATCCGGGAGATGAATATGTTGATATTATAGGCGAAGATATTTACCCGGGTGAAAGAGTATATACTTCTCAGGTATCTGCATTTTTAAATGCCGCAACCAATTATAGCACGGAACAGAAAATAGTTTATCTTTCCGAAAACGGATGCTTGTTTGATCCGGAACTGGCAAGGAGAGATGGTGCGATGTGGGGAATGTGGTGTACCTGGCAGGGTGAGTTTGTTGCTAAGAACATTGCAATCCATACACTGAGCGAACAATATACGGAGGAATCTATGTTACAGAAGGTGTATGAGGATGAAGATGTCCTTACACTGGAGGATTTACCCGATTTTACCACCTATGAAATAAAAAAAGATTTACAGTAGCACCGCAATCCGGCGGCAAAAATGAGAGAAAGAGGTAGAAGTATGAAGCTTAGGATAAATGGTCAAAAAATTATATCATTGGTGCTGACTGTTGTTATGGCATTATCTGTGCTTCCGATTTTGGAATTGGACACTTATGCAAAAACGGAAAAACTAATGGATGATTTTGATGAAATTATCAGTACCTATAATATTGATGATTCCATTCCGGACTATAAGGACTATATGGCGGAATATGCAGCTGCGGTTCGTCCGACCGAAGTGATTGAAATACCGGCCGAGGATTTTGTCAGGTATGAAGAAAGCGATCAAGCTGCCATACCTGAAGTTTATACAAATTTTGAGGGAATGGCTGGCGGAAGCGTTTTAACCGGTGAAGATTCCCTGATTGAGTTTGATGTGGATGTTCCCAAAAGCGGTCTTTATAATCTTTCGGTGGTGTATTACCCGGTGGAGGGTAAAAACTCGGATATCGAAAGAAGTTTGTTTATAGATGGTGAGCTTCCCTATGATGAACTATCCTTACTTACATTCCCGAGAGTATGGACGAATTATGTGGAAGATTCTTATGTGAATGAAAACGGTATTACCGTTCGCAACTGGGAAAACGATAATCAGGGAAATGATGTAAAACCTAAAACCATGGAAGTACCGGAATGGCAGAGCAGATATTTATATGACAGCAATGGGTATGTTACCGAGCCCCTTTCCATTTATCTGGAAGCAGGTTCCCATACGATTTCTATGGTTTCCTTAAAAGAACCCATGCTGATTAATAAGCTTGTGTTAGACAGTGAAGGCTTAGCCTCTTCTTATGAAGAAGTAAAGGCCGGCTGGGATGCCAAGGGTGCAACGGATACGATAGGAAATCATATTGTGTTGGAGGGCGAGTATGCGACAAAGACATCTTCCCAGATGCTTTATCCCCAACAGGATCAGTCCTCTCCATCCATTTCACCTTCCAGTCCCAAGATGCTCCTGAACAATTCCATCGGCGGCAATTCATGGAGACTTGTAGGCCAGTGGATAGAGTGGGAATTTGTAGTAGGAGAAAGCGGTTATTATAATATTTCACTTTATGACAAGCAGAACTTTTCCAGGGGTATTCATGTTTCCAGACGTATTACCATAGACGGGGAAGTGCCGTTTGCTGAAATGTCGAATTATGCGTTTGCTTATGGACAGAACTGGCGTGAGGATGTTCTTTCCGATGCAAACGGTGAAGCATATCGCTTTTATTTTGAAGCCGGACATCATACCATCCGCATGGAAGTGGTATTGGGTGAGTTTTCTGAAATCGTAGGCTTGGTAGAGGATGCCATACGGCAGCTCAATACAATCTACAGACAGGTTATCAAAGTAACCGGTGTAAAACCGGATACCTTCCGTGACTATCAGATTTCAGCTATTTTGCCCGAGTTAAATGCGGAATTGGTAGAGGCAAGAGATACTTTAAATATTGCACTTGCCATGTTAGAGGAAGTGGCAGGCAAGAATACCGATAAGAAGACTGTTCTTTTAACTATGCGCGATCAATTAAATGATTTGATTGCGGATGAAGAATATTTTGTTCGTACCATTACTTCTTATAAAATAAATGTCAGGGCACTCGGTACCTGGATTACACAGGTTATCAGCCAGCCTCTGCAGGTGGACAGAATCAATATTTATTCACCGGATTATGAGATTGACTACACCAAGGATGGTTTTTTTGACAGTGTTGGATTTGAGTTTCAAAGGTTATATTATTCCTTCATAATTGACTATAACAATATCGGAAGTGTGACAGATAAAGAAGGCGGGGATTCCATTACGCTCTGGGTAGGCTCGGGACGTGATCAGGCCAATGTTATAAAAACACTGGTGGATGAGAGCTTTACCAATGAAACCGGTATCGGTGTGAATGTACAGCTGGTGGATATGTCTACCTTATTAAAAGCAACCTTGGTTGGAGAAGGACCGGATGTGGCTATCCAGGTAGCAAATACAAACGGTATTGCAGGTGCGGTTCTTAATACGGGTAATGATACGCCTGTTAACTATGGAATCAGAAATGCGGTTCTGGATTTGTATCAATTTCCTGATGCAGAGGAAGTCCTTGCAAGATTCCCGGATGCGGCAACCTTACAATTTATGTACGGAGATTCCGTGTATGGATTACCTGAGACCATAACCTATCCCGTTATGTTCTACAGAAAGGATATTTTGGCAGAAATCGGTCTGGAAGTTCCGGAAACATGGAATGATGTGAAGGTGGCAATGACTGTGCTTGCAAAGAACCAGATGGAATTCGGAATGCTGCCCACGGAACAGGTATTTGCTTCTATCCTATATCAAAACGGAGGCTCCTACTATGCCGAAGACGGAAGTGCTTCCGCATTGGACTCCGATATAGCGGTAAGCACCTTTAAGGAATTTTGCGAGTATTATACCGATTATAAACTGGACAAAGAAACCAGTGTGGAAGAGCGGTTCCGTACCGGTGAATGTCCGATTATCATAGCAGACTATACCACATACAATAATTTTGCCGTATCCGCACCGGATATTGCGGGTCTGTGGAACTTTACACAAATACCGGGGACCATTAAGCAAGATGGTTCTGTAGATCATTCGGTGGCAAGTACGGGCTTGGCTTGTATGATTATGGCAGATACCGCGAGTCCTGATGCGAGCTGGGAATTTGTAAAATGGTGGACCAGCGCAGAAACACAAACCCAGTACGGGCGAGAAATGGAAGGCCTGATGGGTTCGGCGGCGAGAGTACCTACCGCAAACTACGAAGCATTCTTAAATATGCCGTGGCCGGTAGATGATTTTGAAGCTTTAAAGCTTTCTATGGAATGGGTACAGGGAATTCCTCAGGTACCCGGCGGCTATTATTCCTGGCGTAATGTTTATAACGCGTTCTTCACAGTAGTAAATAATACGGATACTGCACTGCCCAGGGAAGAGTTGATGGATAAGGTTATATACATTAATGCGGAAATCAACTACAAGCGTGAAGAACTTGGACTAGGCACCAAAGGTGAATAGCAAAGGGAGGAAAAAATGGCAGAGAACGGAACTGTTTCAGAAGTAAAAGTATCACAAGAGGCGATAGATATTGCAAAGAAGCAAGCGACTCTGGGATATCGGATTAAAAAAAGTAAATCTTCATATATGATGTTAGCACCTTATTTTATCATGTTTTTCTTCTTCACAGTGTTGCCTGTGATTATGAGTGTAGGATTCAGTTTCACCTACTATAATATGTTGGAAATGCCGGATTTTATAGGCTGGAAAAACTATATTAAATTGTTTTTAGAGGATGATATTTTCTTAAAAGCCCTGAAAAATACCATGATACTAGCGGTAATTACGGGACCGGTCAGTTATTTCCTCTGCTTGCTGTTTGCATGGATTATCAATGAGTTCAAAGGATGGTTAAGAGCTTTCCTTACACTGGTGTTTTATGCACCCAGTATCTGCGGTAATGCATATATCGTATGGACTTTGATTTTATCAGGTGACAGATATGGTTACTTAAATGGTTTTTTAATGGATTTAGGGCTCTTAGACGAAGCGATTGTTTGGATGAAGACCGAAAAATGGGTGCTTCCCTTCCTGATTGTAGTACAGCTTTGGTTAAGCTTGGGAACGGGTTTCCTTTCCTTTATTGCGGGATTACAGACGGTGGATAAATCACTATATGAGGCGGCAGCCTTAGACGGTGTTAAGAACCGCTGGCAGGAGCTTTGGTATGTGACGCTTCCGGCCATGAAGCCACAGCTTATGTTTGGTGCGGTTATGCAGATTACCCAGGCCTTTGCGATTTCGGATGTGTCGATACAGCTGGCGGGCAATCCTTCGGTCAATTATTCGGGGGCCACGGTGGTCACCCATTTGCTTGACTATGGAACCGTTCGATTTGAAATGGGTTATGCATCAGCCATTGCTACCGTATTGTTCCTCTTAATGGTGGGCACGAACCTATTAGTACAGAGACTGTTAAGGAGGGTAGGCGAGTAATGAAAAAGCAAAAAGATTATTTAAAACCCTATCGCAAACCCCGATTCTTCAAGCCCAAAGAAACGAAATTAAATCGTTCCATGGCAGGAAACTCATTGTTATTTTTCCTCATGTTTATCTGCGGTATAGCAATGATACTTCCTCTTGTAATGGTAATAAACAACTGTTTAAAACCTCTTGATGAATTGTACCAATTTCCGCCCAAGATTTTTGTAAGAAACCCAACGCTGGAAAACTTCTCGGATTTATTTACTTTAATGAATGATTCCTGGGTACCTTTTTCCAGATACATATTAAACACAATTATTATTACAGGCGGCGGCATGGTGGGGCATGTTATTGTAGCATCACTGGCGGCATATCCTTTGGCAAAACACAATTTTCCCGGAAAGAAAATTCTATTTCAGATGGTTGTACTTTCCATGATGTTCCACTGGACCGTTACGCAGACGCCTCAATATATGATCATTTCCTGGCTGCATATCAACAATAGTTATTTGGCACTTATTTTACCGGCATGTTCTTTCGGTATGGGCTTGTATCTGATGAAGCAGTTTATGGAACAGCTGCCGGATTCGTTAATGGAATCCGCCAGATTGGATGGTGCCAGTGAGTGGCAAGTTTTTTGGAAAATCGTTATGCCTAATGTAAAACCTGCTTGGCTGACACTGGCTATTTTCCAGTTCCAGCAAATGTGGGGTAATACCGGCGGCACATTCCTTCGCGATGAGGATTTAAAACCTTTGCAGTATTCCTTGCAGCAGATTGCAGCAGGCGGTATGGCAAGAGCCGGAGCGGCAGCGGCAGTAACCTTTATTGTTGCAGCGGTGCCCATTATTTTCTTCTTGCTATGTCAAAGAAATATTCTGGAAACCATGACCTCATCCGGAATGAAAGAATAACAGGAGGAAACGGAGATGAAAAGATTCATTCGACTACGAAAAATCATATCTCTTTGTCTGGCGGCTGTCATATTGGCACTGCTGGCAGGAGAAAATGTATATGCCTCCTCGCTTCCGTATGATACCTATAATTACGATTACCGAGAGTATATCCATTTCACACCAGCGGCGTATATACCGTCGCATACTATTAAAGGAGAAGACTTTACCTTTAACGGAGAGCCCGTAGGCAAATTTCTGACTCCGCAGGATATGTGTCAGTCAGAGGACGGAAAAATCTATGTGGCGGATACGGGAAATAACCGTATTGTTGTTTTAAATACAGAGATGACAAAAGTGGAAAACATTATAACCTCTTTTGATAATCAGGGAACACCGGATTCATTTAACCAACCCTATGGTGTTTGTGTATCGGAAAAAAATGATATTTATATTGCCGACTCCCAGAATCGCCGTGTTGTGGTTCTTGACCCGGAAGGCAATTTAATCAAAATAGTGGATAACCCCAAGTCAGAGAGCTTGGAAGAAAACTATGTATTTGTACCTTTGAAAATTGCGGTTGATTATGCGGACAGAATTTATGTCATTGCCCAGAATATGTTTGAAGGAATTATGGTATTTGAAAGCAACGGTAATTTTTCCAGTTTCTTCGGCACCATTAAGGTTGAAATAAACCTTTGGGAAAAGTTTTGGAAAAGGCTTGCTACCAAAGAGGAGCGTTCCAAACAGCAGTTGTTTATTCCTACGGAGTTTACCGGCATTGATATTGACCCGGATGGATTTGTATATGCATCCAATATTGACCCCAAGGGGGAGCAGGGTGTCAGAAGATTAAATCCCCGTGGTGAGGACGTTATAAAAAAGGGTGAAAATAAAAATGTAGGCGGCGATCTTTGGATCGGCGGTATAACGGAATATGCAGGACCGTCTCAATTTATCGATGTAGTATACAGGGAAAACGGTATTTATTCCTGTTTGGATCGTAAGCGCGGCCGTGTTTTCACCTATGACCATGAAGGTAATATGCTCTATATATTCGGCGGATTGGGAGCCCAGAGCGGAACCTTTTCCCTGCCTGTGGCGATAGAGGATATCGGCGGAAGACTGGCCATATTGGATGCCACAAAAGCTGAAATCATATGCTTTAAAGAAACAGAGTATGGAAGCTTGATTAATGAAGCGGTATCTCTGCGCTATGATGGTGATGAAGCTGAGGCTGTAGGATTATGGGAGAGAGTACTTGAGCTGGATGAGAATAACGAGCTTGCCAATGTAGGTATCGGCAAGGCATATCTGACAGCGGGCGATTATGTGCAAGCCATGAAATACTTAAAATTAGGCATGAATCGTGATTATTATTCCGTTGCATACAGAAGATACCGTAACAGTATGTTGGTGAAAAACGCAGGTTACTTTTTAACGGGTCTTATGATTCTTATTATTGCACGGAGAGTGGTAAAGATAGTCAAAAAGAAAAGAAGGGGGGCAGCTTAGATGGGTAAATATTTTTCTAAAGATAAGTGGAAATATATGTTTTATACTGTTTCCCATCCCATGGACGGTTATTATTGGATACGCCATGCGAACAGGGGCAGTGTTCCTCTTGCTATACTGATGGTTGTTATTTTTTCCATATGCTTTACGATAAACAGGCTGTTTGCCAGCTTTGTTGTGAATGATATGGACCCCAGAGGTGTTGACCTCTGGTTTGAGCTGATCGGTATACTTTCCTTTTATTTGCTTCTTTGTGTCAGTAACTGGTCGGTAACCTGCCTAATGAATGGCGAGGGCAGAATGAAAGACATCGCCATAGCGATTGGCTACGGTACAGTACCTATCAGCGTTGTTTTAGCGGCAGGCACTGTTATTAGTCAGGTAGTCGCGGATGATGAACAGGCATTCTACATACTTTTACTTGGTATTGGAATTCTCTATGGCGTCATTATGATCTTAATCGGAATCATGCAGGTGCATAACTATTCGCTGGGCAAGACCCTTGCAACATTGTTTATCACTTTTATCGCCATGCTGATTATCATATTCCTGTTATTGCTTCTGTCAAATCTGCTAGGCATGGTATTTAATTTCTTCAGAAGCATATATACAGAGATAATTTTCAGAACATAGGAGGCGGGAGCATGAAATCTTTAAGTAAAAAGAAAACAAAACGCCCCATGAGCTTTACAAAAAAGGTTGTGCTTAGTCTTTTAGCTGTAGCACTGGTGGTGGGAGCTATTTATCTGCTCTATTACTTTATTCACTTTGTGGCATATGACAAATACAAAGATTATAAGCAAACTTATGAATATGAGGGTGGTACAGCTTATACTCCCATTCCGGAGTCAAAGCCCGATGTAGCAGGCATGGAGCTGGTATGTGAAAATGATATATTAAAGCTGTATACCGATACTGCGACTGCGGTTGTCGCAATATATGATAAGCGTAATGATACCATTACTTATTCCAATCCGCCCAATGCGGAAAATGACAGCATAGCCAATAACACAAATTTAAATTACTTAAAATCCCAATTAGTTATAGGCTATTATAACTCCGATGTAAAAGCCGGTATTTACGATTCTTACAGTCAGTCGGTAGCCAAGGGACAATTTATTGTAGAAAGCATTGAAAACGGTATTCGTTATATTTATCGTATCGGAGAATTGTTTAATACGGATGGAACAGACGGTATTTCTTTTGAGATTCCATTGGAATATAGACTGGATGGGGAAGGTTTAAATGTGTCCGTTCCGGTATCGGGTATTAAAGAATACGGAAATGGCTCCGTATACCGAATTCAGCTTCTGCGCTATATGGGTGCGGCTACATATGCAGAAGAAGGTTATATGGTAGTGCCTAACGGCTCCGGCTCCTTAATACATTTTAATAACGGAAAGTTGACTGCGGCTTCCTATTCTCAATATGTTTATGATATTGACCCGCTGGCATCCAACTATACCACCATGGAAAATGTTGAAAGCGTTAAATTACCTCTATTTGGTATTTGCAGAGAAAACAGCAGTCTCTTAGTTACGATTGAGGACGGTGCGTCTATATCTGCCCTTACGGCAGGTGTTTCCGGAATTTATAATGATTATAATTATGCATATCCTACTTTTGTTCTACGCAATGCCGATAACCTGAGAATGTTCGGAGATTCTAATCAGGATGTTTATGTATTGGAATCGGAAATATACGATGTAAACCTAACTACCCGCTATACCTTCCTTACGGAGGACTACAAAGGGTATGTAGGATTGGCAAATTATTACAGAGAAGGCCTGATTGAAAAGGGCATTCTTACAAAAGCAGAGGGGAGCGGAGATATTCCTTTTTACTATGATATTATATCCGGTGTGAAAGAAACCTCTCATATATTGGGGATACAGTATTTACATACTTTTTCTATGACTACCTTTGATGAAGCAGGAAAGATATCCGATGATTTAGCGGCAAACGGTATCAATAACCAGGTTATGAATCTGCAAGGCTGGTTCAATGAAGGATATTACCATGATGCACCCCATGATATCAGGATTATCCGAAAGCTGGGCGGTAAATCCGGTTTGGAAAAATTACAGGACAGAGTAACGGCAAATAACGGCAGAATGTATGCTGATGTAGCCTTCCAGGAAGTAACCTTTGCGGATAATCATTTTAATTATAAGGCAGAATCATCCCGCTACTATGGTGCAGGTTATGTAGCATCCTTTGGACAGGTAAATCCAACCACATTACGTAATACTTCGGGACTCGGTTATTTGGAGACAAAATGGGATTTGCTTTCACCTAAGTTTTTACCAAGATATGTACAAAAATTCTCTAAAAAAATAGCTAAGATTGATATCGACGGTATTTCTTTACGGGATTTGGGGAATACGCTCCACTCCGATAAAAAACGTACCAACTGTATTAATAGAGAAGAAGCACTGGATATTGTAATCGGGCAGCTTGATGTGTTAGAGGCTACGGGCAAAAAGCTAATGACGAATGCAGGAAATGATTATTCCTTTGCATACAGCAGCGATATGATCAATGTACCTTTAACCGGCAATAATTATGCAATTGTGGATGAGCATATTCCTCTTTATCAAATGATTATACATGGCTATATTCCTTATTCCACAGAGCTTTTGAATTTCCAGGACAAAGAAGAAATGGCAAAAACAATCCTTTTATCTATTGAAACGGGTTCTTCTCCTCATTATGTATTTACATGGAAAGCATCCAGTGAAATGAAGAACACAGGATTAAACAGATATTATGCCACTACTTATGAAACATGGAAAGAGGATGCTGTTTCTGTATATGGACAGATCAATGATGCACTTAAATATGTATCGGGAGCGGCTATGACTGACCACCGGATACTTGATAACGGAGTCAGGAAAATAACCTATGACAACGGCGTGATTATTTATATTAATTATGATAAAGAAACACAAGAGGCAGACGGTCTGGAAGTTCCGGCTATGTGGTACAGATTGGAGGGGAAGTAAATGAAAAAAAGAAAAAAATTGACGCTTCTCCAAAAACGCAGCTTAACAGGATATTTATTCATTCTTCCATGGGTGATTGGCTTTGCAATATTTTATGTCAGATCCTTGATTCTTACAGGTCAGTTTGCGTTTTCAGAGCTGACCATTGATGCAATAAACGGCGGTTACAATTTAAGATCGGTAGGCTGGGAAAACTTTCGCTATGCATTTTCGGTACATGGATCCTTTAAGCAGGTCCTGACGACTTCTGTTTTGGATATGCTGATTGACGTACCGCTGATTACCTTTTTCAGCTTGTTCATGGCAATGCTTTTAAACAAGAAATTTCCGGGAAGGGCAGCCGTAAGAGCCATCTTTTTCTTACCTGTCATCCTCAATTCCGGCGCCATTACGGCGGCCATGGAATTAAGTGCACAAATGATGCAGGGTGGAATTTCCACACAGGCGGCAGAGGTAACGGCTTCTGTGGGTAACTCAATTTCCTTTGATATTGATTACCTGATAGGCATGTTTATGGACTTAGGTCTTCCGGAAGTGTTGTTAGATTATATATTTACGGCAGTTGCACGTATCAATTCAATTATTTCGGCTTCCGGTGTGCAGATTATTATTTTTATAGCGGCATTACAATCCATTCCGGGCTCGATGTATGAAGTAGCCAAAATTGAAGGAGCTACGGGTTATGAAACTTTTTGGAAGGTTACTTTTCCCATGGTAATGCCTCATATCATTACGAATGTGGTATTTACCATTGTGGACAGCTTTACGGAAAGTGAAGTTGTAAACTTAGCATATGATGTAGCTTTCAAACAATTTAATTATGGGCTGAGTTCGGTCTTCAGTATAGTCAGTACATTAATAACTTGTATCATATTGGTTGTAGTGTGCGGATTGATTCAAAAACGAACGTTCTACTATAACTAAGAAAAGGAGAAGAATGCAATGCAAAAAGAGATTGCCCTCAAAAATTATATTGCGAAAGCAAAAAAGATAGTTGAAAACCCGGACCAGGCAAAAAGCCTCTTAAATAATGTGAAGAATTTTCTGATCAACGTATTAAAGATTGCAATTCTGGTAGGTGTAGGGTATGTAATTCTTTCTCCGGTAATAGGTATGTTTGTTAATTCTATTTCCTCAAATAAGGATGCATATAATCCCATGGTTTTTGTATTACCCCAGTATCCCACTCTTGAAAGATACCGTTTGGTATTGGAAAGACTTGATTATTTTCCTACCATAGCAAGAGATTTATTCTATACGCTCACCATTACATTACTACAGTTGCTTGTATGTTCCATGGTTGGATATGGGTTTGCCAGATTTGATTTTCCCCTAAAGAAACTGCTCTTTGCTTGTGTGGTAATTATGATTGTTATTCCATCCCACACAATCATGTTACCTATCTACATGACATTTAAGAGCTTTGACCCGTTTGGTCTTATTACAGCCATAAAAGGCACTCCGGGTCTGATGGGTACTACCGTTCCCATGTATATTATGTCGTTATTGGGATGCGGAGTAAGGTCCGGCTTGTATATTTATATTTTCAATCAGTTTTTCCGGGGGCTTCCCAAGGAAATAGAAGAGGCAGCCTTAGTGGACGGCGCCGGCGTATGGTATACCTATTTTAGGATTATGCTGATAAATGCAATGCCTGCTGTTATTACGGTAGCGGTATTCTCTATTGTATGGCAGTTTAATGATACATTTTATGCGAAGCTATTTCTGATTAGTGAGAACGTAGTAATCAGTAAAAAGATATCCTCTCTGCAAGCCGTTATAGCCAATAGTGATAAAATTTTGGATGTAACGATTCAGGAATTGTATTTGGATGCGGGGGTTATCCTGGTGATTTTGCCCATAGTGATTGTCTACCTATTGCTACAGAAGTACTTTATAGAAGGCGTGGAGAGAAGTGGTATTGTTGGTTAACTTATCTCTGCAAAATTCATCAACTTTCAAACTAAAAAAAGGAGGATTGAAAAAGTTGAAGACAAAAAAAATCTTAGCTTGTCTTTTGGCAGGCGCAATGGTGCTTTCTATGACAGCATGCGGTAACGAGGCTGATCCAGCAGCCGCAACATCCGCAGCAGTAGAAAGTACAACACCGGAAAGTACAGAACCGGTTGCTGAAGTAACGGAAGCCAGCATTGACTTTGAGGACGGAAAAATGGACTTTATTGCTCCCTATTCTGTTCCGGCTAATGCGGCGGAGGTAGAGCTGGCTGTTGCTGATTATAATGGCAGCAAGGCTTTACAGGTAAAGAACCTGACAGGGAAGGTACCTTTTATAGGTATTGATGTAACCAGTCTTTTGGGTGCAGATGTAGCAAAGGTTGCTACAATTGAAATGACCATCGGTACAACTCATGACGGTGGAAAATTCAGCGCTTCATCCGGTGAGATTTACGCATGGAGCGGTGAGGATTTAAAAGAAACAAAGGATGCATGGAGTGTGTATCTTGAAGATGCCAATCCTAAAACAGCTGTTGCAACGTTGAAAAAAGGCGAAGAATTTGTAGCGGATGCAGGCAATATCATTATCGTAAGTCTTGAAACAGATAACGGTGTTACCGAAGGCAATGGCAATGCAATTATGTACATCGATAATATCCGCTTCCTGGATGCTTCCGGTAACCTGCTGAAAGCAGATACCTCTGTAGCATTTGCAGCTCCTAAGGGATTTGATAACAGCGGAAAAGATATGACAAATCTGGCTGCATTAAAGAGCCCTGTTGCATTTGAAGGCTTTGCAACTACAGGAGATGGCTGGGGACAGATAGGATTTACAATGCCTCAGGAATTTATTGATGCTTTAGTACCCGGTTCAGTTGTAGAAATTGAATTTACCAGTGAAACAGGCGATATGTGGATTGTAATGAACGAAGCGGCAGCAGGCTGGTCCAGAGTGGGCGACAACGGCGGTGCTTATATCAACAATTCCAAGAGTATTGCGCAGATTACTTTTGAACAGCTCGCAGCAATTTGCGGCGATGATGTTTCTACATGGGGATCCACGATGCAGTGTGAGGCTTCCGGTGCATGGGAAGTATTCAGTGTAAAGGTTGGTCAGAAGGCTCCTGTTTATGCAGTATCCAATCCGGTAGAGTTTGCGGATTTTGCAACCAAGGGAGATGGCTGGGAACAGAAAGGATTTACAATGCCTCAGGAATTTATTGATGCATTGGTACCCGGTTCTGTGGTAGAAATCAGCTTTACAAGCGAATCCGGCAATTTATGGATTGTAATGAACGAAGCAGCAGCAGGCTGGTCCAGAGTTGCTGACAACGGCGGTTCCGTATGCTATGACGGCAAATGCTATATCACCTATGAGCAGATTGCAGAAATTTGCGGCGATGATGTTTCCGCATGGGGTTCCATGATGCAGTGTGAATCCGATACACCATGGGAAGTATTTGCTGTAAGAGCAGGTACCGCTAAAGAAATGAAGATGGTAAGCAATGCGGTTAACTTTGAAGGTTTTGCTGTTACCGGCGACGGTTGGGGACAGGACGGTTTTGCAATGCCTCAGGAATTTATTGATGCATTGGTACCCGGCAGTGTTGTAACCATTACATTTGCAAGCGAATCAGGCAATATGTGGATTGTTATGAATGAAGCGGCATCAGGCTGGTCCAGAGTTGGTGATAACGGCGGTTCTGCATGCAATAATGGCATTTGCCAGGTAACATTCGAGCAGATCGCAGAAATATGCGGCGACGATGTTTCAACATGGGGTTCCATGATGCAGTGTGAATCCGATACCGCATGGGAAGTATTTAGTGTAACTGTAGGTCAGTCACCGGCAGAAGAGTGATGCAAGAATCATAATGTTCACAGAACATTATAAGGAGGACAATAAGGAATGAAAAATATTAAGAAATTTTTAGCACTTGGTCTTGCAGCCGTTATGACATTTTCTCTAGTAGCATGCGGCGATACAGCAGGAAAAACGACCAATGCAACAGGAGGAGCGGATAATGGTTCTGATGTTGCAGTGGACGATACAGGAGGCACAAGAACACTTAACATCGGTACATGGTGGGTTCAGTATTATGACAGCTCCAATACCAAAGTAGAAGACGATCCTTCCTATGTTACAAGTGTAGATGCAGAAGGTGATGATGAAGCACTTCTTGCCCAGAAGGCATTAAATCGTCAGATTCATCAGATGAAGCTTGAAAATGTATCGGTTATAGAAGAAAAGTATAATGTAAAATTCTATTGGCAGAACCTTACTTATACAGGTGTAGAGGAATCAATCAATACCTCTATTTTAGCAGGAAGCCCTGACTGTGATATCTATCTTGTAGATGCTGGTATGGCTATTCCCGCACAGATGAATGGCTTGGCTGTAGATTTAAAGACAATCCTTCCTGAGGATTCAGACCTTTTCACAGATCAGAGAAATATCTCTTTTTTGGATATGGGTGATGGAAAAGCATGTATCCTTATGAGACAGGAAGCACAAAAACAGGTTGAAGCTACTTATCCCTTAGGCTTCAATATACAGATGCTTGAAGACAATAACTTGGAGGATCCCAGAGAATTGTATAAGCGCGGCGAGTGGACATGGGAGAAATTCCTGGAGTACTGCTCTGTTCTGACACAGGATACAGATGGCGACGGACAGGTTGACCAGTACGGATTCTGCGGATTCGAAAATGATACATTCGAAAATCTTTTAATGTCAAACGGCGCAAACATTGCTTCCGGTACAAAAGAGACTTTGTCCTCTTCACAGACAGGCGAAGCGCTTCAAATGCTGTATGATATGTATAATGTAAATAATGTATGCTATCCTTATGACTTTGAAGGAACTCCTTCAGACAGCATGAGAAATCAGTATACCGAAGGTAATATCGGTTTCTTCCCGATCGCAGCATGGATTGCAGCCGGCAATGGCGATTACGATTATGACGGCGCATTAGGCTTTACCTTACCTTTTGATACAGCATATGTTCGCTGGCCGGTAGGTCCTTCCGGTGATGCAGCTACAAATGCAGGTAAGAACCTTACATCCGGTGAATTCTATATTATTCCCGCAGGTGTAAAGGATCCTGAAAAGGTGTATAATGTATTATATGATCTGTGGAATTGGTACAAAGATGATACCTCTATCAGAGATGACAAAGCAGCTCTGCATTGGTGGTATTCAGTAACAGCGACAGATCCCACATTACAGGATGAAAACTTTGCTACAATGGCAGAGTGCGGTGCAAATACTACTTTCGACTTATGGAATAGTATGGCTATCGAATATGACATGATGTCCCTGATCAAGGGCGAAACTACTCCGGCGCAGTTCCAGGAAACCTATAAGCAACAGGTTCAGGACGGCTTGGATGCATATTATAACTAATTCTTATCAGTAAAGGCGGGGCGGCATGCCGCCCCTGTCTAAAAGGGCTAATTGGAGGAAATTATGAGCGACATTAAAATGATTGCCCCGGCAGTACCGAATGTTCCTTGGCAGGATGCTCCTGCAGGAATGAAAGGAGCTCCGGTATGGAGATATACAGAGAATCCTATTATCGGACGTAATCCGGTAGAAGGGGTTGCAAGAATCTTTAACAGTGCGGTTATGCCGTATAAAGATGAATTTATCGGTGTGTTCCGTGGAGAACAGACAAATGGTGTTCCCTATATATATATGGGAAGAAGCAAGGATGCGATTCACTGGGATTTTGAAAAGGAGAAGATTCCCTTCATAGATGAAGAGGGTAAGCCTTTTATGCCGGTGTACGCATATGATCCAAGATTAGTAAAAGTAGAAGATACCTATTATGTTATTTGGTGTCAGGATTTTTACGGTGCAGCAATCGGTATGGCAAAAACAACAGATTTTAAAACTTTCGTAAGGGTTGAGAATCCGTTCCTGCCATTTAATCGTAATGCAGTATTGTTTCCTAGAAAAATAAACGGTAATTTCTGTATGCTGAGCAGACCTTCTGACAGCGGACATACACCGTTTGGTGATATTTTCATTAGTGAAAGTCCCGATCTTACCTATTGGGGTAAGCACAGACATGTGATGGGAAGGGGAAATGCATGGTGGGAATCGGTAAAAATCGGCGGCGGAGCAGCTCCCATTGAAACCAGTGAAGGTTGGTTATTATTCTATCATGGTGTAAGCGGTACCTGTAATGGTTTTGTTTACAGTATGGGTGGTGCCATTCTTGATTTGGAGAATCCTTCCAAGGTAAAATACCGTTGTGAAAACTTCCTTCTTACGCCGGAAGAATGGTATGAGGAAAGAGGTTTTGTACCCAATGTATTATTTCCTTGTGCAACAATTCATGATTCCGAGTCAGGTAAAATCGCAATCTATTACGGTGCGGCAGACAGCTATGTAGGACTTGCATTCACTCAGTTTGATGATATTGTGGAATACATTAAAAAGAACAGTGTAGTAACCGAAAATGATACGGAAATCGGGAAAAGGTAGAAAGAAAGTAATGTTATTTTAATGTGGGAGATAGTAAAGCTGTCTCCCATAGCTGTATAAAGGTTATAAAAGATATAATTTGGTGGGTTTAGATATATGATAAGCAGAATTGCAATATACTTCGGCGAGGTTTAAAATGAAAAAGAATGAAAAAATGATTATGCCTTCTAATGAGGTTTTTGTTTACAGTGGAAGGATCGATTTTGAAGTGAAAGATGCGCCTGTTCTTGTATTTCCATGCAGTGCGATCCGTTTTGTCATGAACGGGAATACAGGCAGGATTTTAATAGAAAACATTCGGTCATGCTGGGAAAATGCTTTGGGCATTTTAGTTGACGGAGTACATAAGGGTAAAATGATCTTGCCGGAAAAAGGCAGCGCAGAGCTTGATTTTTCCGATTATTTAGATGGAGACGAGCATGAAATCACCATATTTAAAAGGCAGGATGCCTGCCACCAATTTCTTTTCAAGGGACTGATTGTGGATAAAGATACATTGGTGAAGAAAGCATCTCCTCCCTTTACAAGAAGAATAGAGGTATATGGGGATTCCGTATCTGCGGGAGAGGTTTCGGAAGCGGTGGATTATGTAGGAATACCGGATCCGGAGCATAACGGAGAGTATTCTAACAGTTACTATTCCTACGCTTGGATTTGTGCCCGTAAGCTTCAGGCAGAGATACATGATATTGCCCAGGGCGGAATTGCCTTACTAGATGGGGAAGGTTATTTTGCTGCTCCTTCCTATTTAGGGATGTTGAGCAGTTATGATAAGATACAATATAATCCTGAGCTTGGTAAACTAAAGAACTGGGATTTTTCTTTATACAGCCCTCATGTGGTAATTGTGGCCATAGGCCAAAATGACGCTCATCCGGTGAACTATATGGCGGAGGATTATAATGGCGAACATGCTGCTTATTGGCGGGCAGAGTATAAGAGATTTATAGAGATTTTAAGAAGTAAATACAAAAAGGCACATATTATACTGACTACTACGATTTTGGAACATGATCCTGCATGGGATCAATCGATAGAAGAAGTGAAAGAAAGCCTTCGGGATGAAAAGGTACACCATTTCCTGTATAGCAGAAATGGCTGCGGAACACAGGGACATATCAGAATTTCGGAGGCCGAAGAAATGGCAGGGGAACTGGCAGCCTTTATTGAAGGATTGGGCGGGGATGTATTTGAAGACTAATGGAGAGTAGCAATGGCAAAAATAAGAAAATCCGTAAGAATGGCTGATATTGCAGACAAGCTTGAGGTAAGTACTGTCACCGTATCAAAGGCTCTGTCAGATCAAAAGGGGGTCAGCGAAGAGCTTCGGATTAAAATTAAAGAGCTGGCATGTGAAATGGGCTATAAAGTGCCTGTAGCCTCGCTTAACAAAAAGCGTAACAATAGTTATAATATCGGTGTAATGATTTCCAGCAGATATCTTGCTAGTTTTGATTCCTTTTATTGGAAGCTGTATCAGGAGGTAGCTGATGAAGCAATGCAAAAGGAGTGCTTTATCCTGTTTGAAATTACCGGTGAGGAAATGGAAGAAAACAAGCAGATGCTTCGTATTTTAGAAGAAAAGAAGGTAGACGGCTTGATTGTAATCGGCAAGCCCGGTTATGGTTATGCGGATTTTCTGCGGGAAAATGCAGAGATACCACTAGTTTTTATGGATTTTTATGAGACGGATGTAAGTGTGGCTTGTTTTATTTCGGATGGTTTTTACGGGACCTATGTACTTACCAATTATTTATTTGATAAGGGACATACAGAGATTGCCTATGTAGGTACTTTATTTGCTACGGAAAGTATTACGGACAGATATATGGGGTATGTAAAATCTCTTTTAGAGCATGGGGTGAATCCAAAGCCGGAATATTTAATACCGGATCGTGATTTACAAAGCGGTTTGCGGGATAATTATGATAATTATCCGTTTCCCGAAAAAATGCCCACAGCATTTGTATGTAATTGCGACTTTATTGCCAGCCTAATTATTAAGGCATTACAGGAAAGAAACCTTAGAGTGCCGGAGGATATTTCTGTAGTCGGCTATGATAATTATCTCTATCCGGGCTTATGTGATGTGGAAATTACTACATATGAGGTGGATGTAAAGGAAATGGCAATGGGTGCCGTAAATATATTATTAAAAAAATTAAACGGTGAAGATTATAAAAAAGGAATCCACATTGTAGAAGGACATTTGGTGGAAAAGGACAGTGTGGCGGAAAGGAAGATTGTATGAGCATGGAAATAGAGATGCGAGAGCATCTGGCAAACAAAATAATTCCATTCTGGCAAAGTCTCAAGGATGAAGCTCATGGTGGATTTTACGGATTTATGGGACCCGATTTATCAGTGGATCAAAAAGCAGTAAAGGGTTGTATTTTAAACAGTCGTATTCTCTGGTTTTTCTCTAATGCGTTTCTTACTTTAAAAGACGAAAATTTGCTTAAAGATGCGGAGCATGCCTACCGTTTTTTAAGAGATTTTTGTGTGGACAAGGAATACGGCGGTGTGTTTTGGTCGGTAAACTATGACGGAACACCGGAGGATACTACAAAGCATATCTATAATCAAGCATTTGCGGTCTATGCACTTTCTTCTTACTATGATGCATCAGGGGATGAAGAGGCGCTTAAACTGGCAATGGATTTATTTTCGCTGATAGAAGAAAAAGGGTTTGATGAGGGCGGATATAAAGAGGCCTTGGACAGAAGCTTTGCTCCTACAGAAAATGACAAGCTCTCGGAGAACGGCGTTATCGCGGACCGCACCATGAACACCCTGCTTCATGTTTTTGAAGCGTATACAGAGCTGTACAGGGTGAACAAAGAGGAAAGGGTGAAAGTAAAGCTTGTATGGATATTGGAAACCTTTCGTAATAAGGTTTATAACCCGGCAAGACACAGGCAGGAGGTTTTCTTTGATAATGAGATGAACAGCATCATTGACTTACATTCCTACGGTCATGATATCGAAACCGCGTGGCTGCTGGACAGAGGGCTTTCGGTTTTAGGGGATGAGGCCTATGCATTGGAATGGGCGCCCATTGTGGCGGATTTAATCAGTGAGGTTTATAAGACGGCCTATTATAATAATTCCCTTTCAAACGAGTGTGACAATGGAATAGTGGATAAGAAGCGTGTTTGGTGGGTACAGGCAGAAGCTGTGGTCGGCTTTTATAACCAATACCAAAAGGAACCGGAACATAAGGAGTATCTTGAGGCGGCAGTCAATATTTGGAACTTCATCAAGGCTTATGTGATAGACCCCAGAGAAGGCTCCGAGTGGTTTATGCATGTAGACGATAATGGGGTACCGGAGGCGGATAAACCCATTGTGGAACCGTGGAAATGTCCTTATCATAACGGACGTATGTGTATGGAAATAATTAGAAGGATGGAAGAAAGAATATGATTCACGAAAAATTTTATAATTTAAAGGAGAAGCAGGAAAAGCTTCTTTCCAGAAAAAATGAAGTAGATACAGAATTTTACAACGGTATTTTTGATAGATATCAATTTCCCATTTTGACCAGAGAGCATATTCCCGTAAGCTGGCAGTATGACCTGAATAAAGAAACCAATCCCTATTTTCAGGAAAGACTGGGTATCAATGCGGTTATGAATTCGGGCGCTATTTATCTGAACGGGAAGTATTATTTGGTGGCCAGAATCGAAGGAAATGACAGAAAGTCTTTTTTTGGCGTGGCAGAAAGTGATAACGGTGTGGACGGCTTCCGTTTCTGGGACTATCCGGTGGTATTACCCGACACCTGTCCCGAGGAAACCAATGTATATGATATGCGTCTGACTCAGCATGAGGATGGCTATATCTACGGTGTATTCTGCTCGGAATCAAAGGATATGGATGTAAGGGATTTGTCGGCTGCGGTAGCGGCGGCAGGAATTGTAAGAACAAAGGATTTAATGACCTGGGAGAGATTGCCCAATCTTGTTACCTTACGTTCTCCTCAGCAGAGGAATGTAGTATTACACCCTGAATTTGTAGACGGTAAATATGCATTTTATACCAGACCCATGGATGATTTTATTGATACGGGATCCGGAGGCGGTATTGGGTTCGGATTGTGCGAGGATATTACCAAGGCAGTGGTTGACGAAGAGAAAATGACCAGTATCCGCAAATATCATACCATTACGGAAGCAAAAAACGGTGCAGGAGCCGTTCCCATTAAAACCGATCAGGGATGGATTCATATTGCCCACGGCGTTAGAAATACAGCTGCAGGCCTTCGTTATGTAATCTATGCCTTTGCTACTGATTTAAAGGATCCCACCAAGGTGATTGCAGAACCATCCGGTATGCTCATGGGACCCAGGGGCATAGAAAGAGTGGGTGATGTTTCTAATGTACTCTTCACCAACGGTGCCATTGTCAATGAAGATAATAAAGTTTTTATTTACTATGCTTCCAGTGATACCAGAATGCATGTAGCGGTGACGGATATGGACAGACTGATTGATTATGTGTTCCATACTCCCGAGGATCCTTTGCGCAGTGTTGATTGTGTGTTACAGCGTTGCGATTTAATTAAGAAGAATTTGGAATTGCTTTCTAAAGAGAAATAAGATACGCGCCAAAGCGCAGATAGGAACTGTTATGGATAATTTGATAGACTATGGTAAAGGCCTAATCAATGCAGGTGATGACAGCCGTATCGTGGCATGTATGAAGCGTGCAATGGAAGGGGAAACAATCAAGGTGGCTTTTATCGGGGGTTCCATTACTCAGGGCTCCCTTGCGCTTACACCCCGGACCTGTTATGCTTATTTAACTTACAAATGGTGGCAGGAGACTTTTTGGTCCGCTGAAATTACATATATCAATGCGGGAATCGGCGGTACAACCTCTCATTTAGGCATTGGCCGTGTGGAAGAGGATGTACTTTCAAAGTCCCCTGATTTTGTGATTGTAGAGTATTCGGTAAATGATGAGGATAATAGTGCACATTTTCAGGAGACCTATGAAGGTTTGGTGCGAAGGATTTTAAGAGCCCCTTTTTCGCCTGCATTGCTTTTGGTACATAATGTCCGATATGATGACGGTGGGAATGCGGAAGAAATTCATCTGCCCATAGGAAAGCATTATCACTTACCCTGCTTGAGCATGAAGCCCTCGATTTATGCTGAGGTTGCATGCGGTAATATAGAGAAAAAAGATATTACACCCGATGATTTGCATCCCAATGATACAGGTCATGCTATGATTGCGGGAGTTATTACCGATTATCTTAGTAAATTAAAAGAAAAAGCAAAAATATGCGAGTCAGTTAGGATAGATCATACTTTGCCGGATCCTCTTACCCCCAACGGATATGAAAATGCGGTAAGATTAAGAAATGACAAGATCCTGCCTGTATTTTCAAAAGGTTTTAGTATGGACGAAACACCCCAAGAAAATGTGGCGGATTGTTTTAAAATGGGATGGCAGGCAGAAAATATCGGAGATAAGATTGTATTTGAGGTGGAGGGCAGCTCTATCGGCATACAATATCGTAAAACCATTAGAAAGCCGGCCCCAATTGCAAAAGTAACCATAGATAAAGATACTTCCCATACGGTTATTTTGGATGCAAACTTTAAAGAAGAATGGGGAGATTGCCTGTATCTGGAAACTGTAATGGAACATGATAATTATGGAAGACATGAGGTTGAAATTGAAATAATCCAGGCACAGGAAGATAACAGAGAAAAGTTTTATTTAGTGTCACTCATCATAGCTTAATAAAAAGTAAAGGAGAATCAAGAAACATGAATTACGGATATTTTGACGAAGTAAACAAGGAATATGTAATTACAAAGCCAAATACCCCTGCCCCTTGGGCGAATTACTTGGGTTCTCCCGCATATGGCGCAATCATTTCCAATAATGCGGGCGGTTACAGCTTTGTGAAAAGCGGAGCGAACGGAAGGATTTTGCGTTATCATTTTAATAGTGATGATACGCCGGGCAGGTATATCTATCTGCGGGATGATGAAGACGGAGATTATTGGTCAGCTTCTTGGCAGCCTGTAGCAAAGCCATTAGATGCCTATAAGAGCAAATGTCATCATGGTACTGCCTATACGAATATGGAGGCGGATTATGCCGGCATCCATTCTGAGGTTCTATATTATGTGCCTTTAAATAAGGCATATGAGGTATGGCGTACAAAAGTAACGAACACCTCGGACAAAACAAGAAAAATATCAACCTTTGCCTATGCCGAATTTACCAATGAAAGTAATTATGAGCAGGATCAGGTTAATTTGCAGTACACATTGTTTATTACCAGAACATATTTTAAAGGAAATAAGATATTACAGACCATCAATGAGAATAGTGAAAAAAATGAGAAGGGCAGCAATGGCAAGGAACGCTTTTTAGGCTTGGCTGGTGCACCCGTAACCTCATATAACGGTGATAAGGAATCCTTTATCGGTAATTATCACTCTTACGGCAATCCAATCGCTGTTGAGCGCGGTACCTGTGATAATGTATTGAATTATAATGCAAACAGCTGCGGAGCCCTCCATAGCGCCCTGGAGCTTGCACCGGGAGAAACAAAGGAATTAATATTTATATTGGGACAGGCCGATGCGGATACGGCAGAGGAGATACTCTCCGGCTATGAAGATGCCTCGAAAGCAGAAGAAGAGTTAACAGAGCTTAAAAATTACTGGCATGAAAAGCTTTTAAACTTTCAAGTCAATACTCCCGATGCTGCATTTAACAGCATGGTGAACACTTGGAATGCATATCAATGCTTTGTAACATTTACATGGTCAAGAGCAGCCTCCCTTATATATTGCGGTCAGCGTAACGGCTATGGCTATCGTGATACGGTACAGGATATACAGGGTATTATCCACCTTGATCCCGATATGGCATCAGAGCAGATTCGATTTATGCTTTCTGCACAGGTAGATCATGGCGGAGGATTGCCATTGGTTAAATACAATCACAATCCGGGACATGAGGATACCCCCGATGATGAATCCTATGTACGTGAAACAGGACATCCGGCTTATCGTGCGGATGATGCGCTATGGCTCTTCCCCACTGTGTGGAAATATGTGGCGGAAACAGGCAATAAGGATTTTATTAAGGAAGTGATTCCCTATGCCAACAAGGATGAGGGTACGGTGTATGACCATTTAAAGAGAGCGATTCAGTTCTCCATGGACCATATGGGTGATCATAAAATGCCTGCAGGTCTTCATGCTGACTGGAATGATTGTCTGCGCCTTGGTAAGAAGGGGGAGTCCACCTTTGTTGCTATGCAGTTATATTATGCATTTACGGTAATGAAGGGCTTTGCAGAGGAATTAGATGATAAAGAATACATAGCGTATTTAGATAAGACCCAGAAAGAGCTTGGGGATATTATCCAGAAGGAATGCTGGGAAGACGACAGATATGTAAGAGGCATTAAAGAGGATGGTCAGGTTATCGGTTCCAAAAAGGATCCTGAGGCCAGTATGTGGTTGAATCCCCAGTCATGGTCCGTCATCAGCGGATTGGCATCTAAAGAGCAGGCAGAAGCGGCATTAGAGTCCGTTAATCGAGAGTTGAACACCCCATATGGTGTACGTTTGATGACACCATCCTATGTGGACCATGCTTTTGACGGTGCTCAGGCTTTGCTTTTCAACCCTTCCACCAAGGAAAACGGCGGTATTTTCTCACAGCCTCAGGGTTGGATAATCCTTGCGGAATCGTTGATGGGACATGGAAACCGTGCTTTTGAATATTTTAAAGAAAGTGCACCGGCATCCCAAAATGATGATGCGGATGTAAGAAAACTTGAGCCCTATGTACATGGACAGTTTACCGAAAGTGTGGATTCTCCTTTTGAAGGACGTTCTCATGTGCATTGGCTGACCGGAACCGCTTCAACCTGTATGGTAGGATGTGTTGAGGGTATTTGTGGTATGCGACCCGATCTGAACGGTCTGTGGGTGTGTCCTGCAATATCTTCCGACTGGAAGGAATTTACCATGGATAAAATATTCCGTGGCAAAAAGCTTCATATAACCGTAAAAAATCCGGATGGCAAGGAAAGCGGATGCAAGGAATTCTATATTAACGGTAAAAGAGTTGAGGATCCCTATGTGCCCGAGAAAGAAATGCTTGCGGAAAATGAAATAGTACTTGTAATGTAAGATATAATGAAACGGCTGCAGTGTGAAACTCTGTGGCCGTTTTAATATAATAAAAATAGAAAAGGAAATTCCATTTCTATTACATGCAGAAGAAAATCTAAAAAAATTAATAAAGGAAGATAGTACCCATAAATATTATCTGCTTACGGTCCGGTTTGGTCTTAAAACATATTATGCTTATCTGGATTGGTGCAAGGATGCTTTAGAAACCCTGAGAAAGGATAGTGAGTGATTATGTCTGTAAATTTGGGTTTTTCATATATTGGATTATTATTTTTACTAATGCTTACAATCCCCAATTTGATTTGGACTAAAAACCAACCGGTGGGCTATGATCCGTTGCATGAAAATAAAATATTACTATTATTTGAACGAACAGGTCAAGTGCTTACAACCTGTTGTGCTTTGATTTTTGCGGATTTAAATTTACGTAAATGGTCGGTTTGGTCCTTATGGTTGGCAGCCGCTTTCTTACTGATGTTACTGTATGAAGCATGGTGGATCCGCTATTTTCGCAGTTCCAAATCACTATCCGATTTTTACAGCAGCTTTTTAGGAGTTCCTCTTGCGGGGGCCACCCTGCCTGTTGCGGCATTCTTTTTACTTGGGGTATACGGAAGGGTTGTTTGGCTCATGGCGGCGGCTGTTATATTGGGTATCGGTCATATCGGAATACATATTCAGCATAGCAGGGAAATAAAATAAAACGGCACCGGATATGATTCCGGCGCCGAGTTTCATTCAATATATTATGTTTAAACCTTAAGCATTCTTCATTAAAATCTCTTCAATAACATCTGCCACATGCTCGCAGGAGTCGGTACATTTTTCCATATAATTATATATTTCACGCCAAGCAATGATTTCCATAGGATCGTTGGATTCGGTATGGAGTTTACGCATAGAATTAATGAAAAGCTCGTCTCCCTCTTCTTCTAAGGTATTGATTAAAATTAACTGATCATTTAAAGTTTTAGATTTTTTAAAATTAGAAAATTCGGCCAATGTCTCCACCATTGTTTGGCAGCAACGTATGATTAAATCAATAAAAGGAATCGCATCGGGACGTATGGTTCTTACATTATTTACATAAATACGAAGCAGCACATCTTCAATACAGTCAGTAACATCATCCAGATACTGGCTTAACATCATAATATCCTCCCTTTCAATGGGAGTGATAAAGGCCTTAACCAAAACGGCTTTCATTTCATGTTTTTTCACGTCTGCGGAGTGCTCTACTTCATGAAGAGCATCCAAATTTCCTTGCATGGAATCCGGTTGAAAATTTTCAAGTGAATCCTTTAACATTTGAGCAGCCTTCAAAGAAAAATTTGCACATTCGATAAAATTTTTAAAAAAGAAATCATCATTTTTTTTAGCCATTATTGTTCTCCTTATAAAATACTGTGAAAGTAGTTTTGATTAAAATATCATCATAAATAGTTTTGCCATAAGAAATCCGATCAAACCGCAACCCGGGAAGGTCAAGATCCAGGTCATTACCATTTCCTTTACTACGGAAAAATTAATGGCGGATATTCGTTTAACGGCTCCCACGCCCATAATAGCAGTGGTCTTAGTATGTGTGGTACTCACGGGAATACCTAAGAGTGAGGATAGAAGCAAGCAGGCGGCGGAAGCGATATCCGCTGAGAAGCCCTGATGCTTTTCTAAGCGTACCATATCCATGCCTACGGATTTAATGATTTTCTTACCCCCTACCGAGGTACCCAGACCCATAACAATGGAGCAAAGCAACATCATCCATAGGGAAAGCTCCGGCACACTGCCTCCTTCACCGCCGTTAACCAGCAACATACCCAGGAGTAATACGCCCATGAATTTCTGGCCGTCCTGAGCGCCGTGCATAAAGGACATGGCAGCACCGCCAAAGATTTGGCCATATTTGAAAAAGCCGTCGGTCTTACGCCTGTCCGCTTTTCTGAATATAAAAATAACAAGTTTGCAAATTAGGAAACCGGAGAAAAAGCCCAGCAGAGTAGAAAGAACAAGACCATACAGCACCTTAAGCCATTCATTGCCGTTGATACCGGAGAGTCCGTTCTGCAGTGCAATGGCAGCGCCGGATAGACCAGCAATCAGAGCATGGCTTTCACTGGTGGGAATACCAAAATACCATGCGGCAACAGCCCATATTACAATAGCAAATAATGCGGCACAGAGTGCAATCAATGCATCTTCATTTTTCCCATCAAAATTTACCATATTGGTGATGGTCATGGCAACCGTAGAATTTATCATGGTCATGATCAGAACGCCTAAAAAGTTAAACACCGCTGACATTAAAATCGCAGCTCTTACATTCATAGAGCGGGTGGATACGCAGGTAGCAATGGCATTAGGCGCATCGGTCCATCCGTTTACGAAAATAACGCAGAGGGTAAGGAATACAGTAACGGCTAAAATAGGATTGTGCATAATTTCTTGTATAAAAAACGAAAAAGAAGTATTCATTAGTCCTTGTCCTCCAAAACCCGGTCATATGCCATTTAGGCATAATGAGCCAGATTACATAATATATTCATTATAATTAAAGTATGTGCAAAATGGAAGTAAAGAAAACGTTAAAATTAAAAATTATTTCTTGTTGCCGGCACGTTTTCTCATAGTCGGGTCAAGTATTTTTTTCCTGAGTCGAAGAGAAGAGGGAGTTATCTCTAAAAGCTCATCCGTCTCTATGAAATCCAAGCATTGCTCTAAGCTCATAATTTTGGGCGGTACGAGACGAAGTGCTTCGTCTGCGCTGGAAGAGCGGGTATTGGTAAGCTGCTTCTTTTTACAAACATTAACCTCAACATCTTCACCGCGGCCGTTAGAGCCGATTACCATACCGGCATATACCTTGTAGCCCGGACGTATAAATAATGTACCTCTCTCCTGGGCATTGAACAGGCCGTACGTGATGGATTCACCGCTTTCAAATGCAATCAGTGATCCCTGCTTGCGATACTGGATATCACCCTTATACGGTCCGTAGCTGTCAAAAACGGAGTTCATTATACCGTTACCCTTAGTATCTGTCATAAAATCACCACGGTATCCGATCAGACCTCGGGCAGGGATGGAAAACTCCAAACGGGTGTAACCGCCGGTAGCGGTTCCCATACTGCGTAATTCTCCTTTCCGCTGACTTAGCTTTTCTATGATAACTCCTGAAAAGGCTTCCGGAACATCAATATATGTGGTTTCCATGGGTTCCAGTTTTTTGCCGTTTTCATCGGTGCGGAATAAAACCTCCGCTTTACTTACCGCAAATTCAAAGCCTTCTCTGCGCATATTTTCAATGAGTACGGAAAGATGCAGTTCACCCCTGCCGGATACCTTGAATGTGTCTGCGGTATCAGTTTCCTCCACCCGCAGAGATACATCCGTATTGAGCTCCCTGAAGAGTCTGTCACGGATGTGACGGCTGGTTACAAATTTACCTTCCTGGCCCGCCAGAGGAGAATCATTTACCATAAAATGCATGGCAATGGTAGGTTCGCTGATTTTCTGGAAGGGAATCGGTTCAATATGGTCGGGAGAGCAAAGAGTATCTCCGATATGAATCTCCGTAATCCCGGAAATGGCTACAATGGATCCGATACCGGCTTCTTTTACATCAATCCTGTTCAGACCGTCGAACTCGTATAACTTGCTTATTTTAACCCTTTTTTGCTTGCTGGGGTCATGCGCATTACAGAGTATCACCTCCTGATTGACGGCAATGTGTCCGTTATCCACCTTTCCCACGCCGATGCGTCCCACATATTCATTATAATCAATGGTACTGATTAATAATTGTGTGCCTGCATCGGGATCACCCTCCGGTGCGGGAATATAATCCAGTATGGTATTGAGCAAAGGCTGCATATCTTTATTTTTAACCGTTAAATTTAAAGTTGCACTGCCTGTTTTACCGGAGGCAAAGACAAAGGGGCAGTCAAACTGCTCGTCGTCCGCTTCCAGATCTAAAAACAATTCTAAAACTTCATCCACTACCTGCTCGGGACGGGCTTCGGGGCGGTCAATTTTATTGACACATACGATTACGGGAAGCTTTAATTCCAAAGCCTTTTTTAATACGAATTTTGTTTGTGGCATGGGACCTTCAAAAGCATCAACCACCAATATAACACCATTAACCATTTTAAGAACACGTTCTACCTCACCGCCAAAATCAGCATGGCCGGGGGTATCAATAATATTAATTTTAGTGTTTTTGTAAGTAATTGCCGTATTTTTGGCGAGAATAGTAATACCTCTTTCTCGTTCAATATCGTTAGAATCCATAACCCGATCTGCGACTGCTTGATTTTCACGAAATACACCGCTTTGTTTTAGCAATTCGTCTACCAAAGTAGTCTTTCCATGGTCTACATGGGCGATTATGGCAACATTTCTAACATCATCTCTTTTTTGATTCATTATAAACTCCTTTTATGGGGTATATTAATTACCCTCAAAACTGTTTTAGTATAGCACTATTTGTCAATGGGTGCAACAAAAAATACGATATAAGCTGAGTTTGTCGGTAAGTGCGACCGGTAGTAGTACTATATTGTAGTCAAATAGAGTATATATATTAATACAATACAGGCAAATCGCCGAAAAAATTCTTAAGAGTAAGAAAGGGAGAACAAAGATGACAGATAAGGTTATTGAAAACAACCAAGTAACAATTATGGGAGAAATTGTAAGTGGATTTAGCTACAGCCACGAGATTTATGGAGAAGGCTTTTACATGGTTGATGTAAAAGTACAGCGGTTAAGTGATTCTTTTGATGTAATTCCTATGATGGTGTCTGAACGTTTAATAGACGTGTCGGCAGATTACATGGGGTATCATGTTGAAGTAAGCGGACAATTTCGTTCTTATAACCGGCATGAAGAAAGAAAAAACAGATTGGTATTGTCAATTTTTGCCAGAGAAATTGTATTTGTGGAAGAAATCGAAGAAAGTGCCAAAACAAATCAAATATTCCTGGATGGATATATCTGTAAAGCGCCTATTTACAGAAAAACGCCTTTGGGCAGGGAAATTGCAGACCTATTGCTGGCTGTAAATCGTCCCTATGGAAAATCGGATTACATACCATGCATCTGCTGGGGAAGAAATGCCCGGTTTGCAAGCGGCTTTCAAGTGGGTGAGAGATGCAATATATGGGGACGCATCCAAAGCAGGGAATATATGAAAAAAATAGATGAAGATCAGGCCGAAAAAAGAGTGGCATATGAAGTTTCAGTCAGTAAACTGGAGCTTTCCAGAGAAGAGGAATTTCAGCCGGCAGAGCAATCTTAACAATTGTCTCAATGAAGGCAGGTTGTCAAAAACTGGGGAATATGTTACAATACAGTACGTTACAGGAAACTGCTGATACATAATGGAGAGAATTGTATGAGTAAAGGTATGATCTATGTTTATACCGGGGACGGCAGAGGAAAGTCACCTGCAGCAATAGGCAGGGCAGTACAGGCTGCAGCTGAGGGAGACCAAGTTGTAATCATCCAATTTCTGAAAGGAAAGGGACTGGAGGATACAGAGTTTGTACGAGGAATGGAACCTGAGATTAAGCTGTTCCGTTTTGAAAAATCAAATGAAAATTACGAGGAGCTGTCTGCGGAGAAAAAAGAAGAAGAGATTATGAATATCCGTAACGGCATCAATTTTGGAAAAAAGGTGCTATCGACCGGAGAATGCAATCTGTTGATACTGGATGAGGTACTTGATTTATTGGAAAAAAACATTATTTCGGTGGAGGATTTGAAGGGAATTTTGGCACTCAGAGGAGATACCAATGTGATTTTAACAGGTGTTTTTATGAATGACGAGATTTGTATTTTGGCAGATGAGGTGTCCAAAATAGAAACGATCAAGTTTAAGACCTGAATTAAGTAGAAAAAATTGGCAATGTCGAGTAAATTTGACATTCTCTGCGTTGACAGGGACCGTATTCGGTGCTATGATAAAAAACGAAGATAGAGGTTGCGTTTTTCAAGAGTAATCTTTCTGATGTGGCAGGCACAGGTGAGGAAAGATAAAAGGGAAAGGCGCCGAAAGAGGAGAGAATCTGCATCTCAAGTCTTGGGTGTACAGTAAATAACTGTATAACTGTCATCTAATATTAGATGGGGCGCTATCAAGATGGATGAAAGATAAGCCGGCCCATGTATTATCATATGTGGCCGGTTTTTGTTTTAAATTATTCGGTATTCTGTCAGATTAGGGTTCCAATAGTTTAAGGAGGGAAAGATTATGTCAATATTTAAAGGCGCAGGTGTTGCTATCGTAACACCCATGAAAGCAAACGGTGATGTTAATTATGAGAGATTTGCAGATCTGATTGAATTTCAGATTAAAAACGGTACGGATGCCATCATTGTGTGCGGTACTACCGGAGAAGCTTCTACCTTGACCCATGAGGAACATATTGAGGTAATAAGGTATTGTACTAAAAAGGTAGCGGGCAGGGTTCCCGTAATAGCAGGAACCGGTTCTAATTGTACCGAAACAGCAATTTTTTTATCAAAGGAAGCAGAAGCATGCGGCGTAGACGGCCTGTTACTGGTTTCACCCTATTATAATAAGGCAACGCAGAATGGCCTTTACCTGCATTTTAAAAAGATTGCAGATGCAGTAAAGCTTCCCATCATACTTTATAATGTACCCGTACGTACCGGCTGTAATATCCTGCCGGATACGATTGTAAGGCTTTGTGAAGATACGGAAAATATTGTAGGCGTGAAAGAAGCCAGCAGTGATATCAGCCAAATTGCCAAATTGGCAGCAAAAGCAGGCGGCAAGGTGGATATTTATTCGGGCAATGATGATCAGATAGTACCGATTCTCTCTTTGGGCGGTATCGGTGTGATATCAGTCATTTCCAATATAGCACCCAGACAGACACATGATATCTGTGAAAAATATTTTAACGGGGATGTAAAGGGCAGTATGGAATTGCAGCTTGCATCCATGGAATTATGTGAGGCATTGTTTATTGAAGTCAATCCGATTCCTGTGAAAAAAGCACTTAACCTTATGGGAATGGAGGCGGGCCCATTGCGTATGCCTCTTACGGAAATGGAAGATAAGAATGTTGTTAAGCTTGAAAAAGCAATGCGGGGCTTCGGACTGATATAAAGGAGAAAGTAAATGTACAAATTGATTATGCATGGTTGTAACGGCAAAATGGGGCAGGTGATTTCCGGAATGGTTGCAGAAGATGAAAATGCCTGTATTGTAGCCGGTATCGATTTTAAGGATGACGGTCATAATGATTACCCTGTTTATACGGATATAGAAAGCTGTAATGAGGAAGCGGATGCATTGATAGATTTCAGTGCTTCACCTGCAGTGGATGCTTTACTTTCCTATTGTGTAAGAAGAAAAATGCCCTGTGTGCTCTGTACCACGGGATTATCCGAGGAACAGTTAGAAAAGGTAGAGCAGGCCTCAAAGAAAACTGCAATATTAAAATCAGCTAATATGTCTCTCGGTATCAATCTGCTTCTTAAAATGTTAAAAGAAGCTGCAGGAGTATTGGCACCGGCCGGTTTTGATATTGAGATTGTGGAAAAACATCACAATTTAAAGGTGGATGCCCCCAGCGGAACGGCATTGGCACTGGCTGATTCCATTAACGAGGAATTTGATCATGCCTATGAATATGTATATGACAGAAGCCGGGTAAGGCAAAGGCGCGGTATAAAGGAAATCGGTATTTCAGCAGTACGTGGCGGTACGATAGTAGGTGAGCATGATGTGATGTTTGCCGGAGCGGACGAAGTGATTACCTTTTCCCATACGGCATATTCTAAGGCGGTATTCGCAAAGGGTGCAATACAAGCGGCTAAATTCCTTAAAGGTAAAACGGCCGGTATGTATGATATGAGCGACGTAATCAATGCCGCTGATAATTGTTAAAAAAACATCAAATCCCGTTTCTACATTAGTAGAAGCGGGATTTTTGGTCATATTAACGTAAGACAAATCAGGGAGACTAAAATGGCTACAGATTTAGAAAAAAAGTATTTAAACAGCTTGGCGGTAAGGTATCCTACGATTGCGGCAGCGGCAACGGAAATTATTAATTTACAGGCAATTTTAAATCTGCCAAAGGGAACGGAGCATTTTTTAACCGATATTCATGGAGAGTGTGAGCAATTCTCCCATGTACTTAAAAACGGTTCGGGTTCTGTGAGGCGAAAGATTGATGAGGAGTTCCAAAATACATTAAGCAGCAGGGATAAAAAATCTTTGGCTACGCTTATTTATTATCCCAAGGAAAAACTGGATATTGTCAAAAAGGAAGAAGAAAATATTGAGGATTGGTATAAAATAAATTTGCATCGTCTGGTACAGATTATCAAAAGGGTAGCATCTAAATATACCAGATCCAAGGTGCGCAAAGCCCTGCCGAAGGATTTTGCCTATGTAATAGAGGAGCTGATTACCGAAAAGGAAGAAGTACAGGATAAGGAAGCTTATTATAATGAAATCATACATACCATTATCAGAATCGGAAGGGCTCCGCAGTTTATTGTGGAACTCAGTCATTTGATCCAACGTATGGTGATAGATCATCTTCATATTTTAGGTGATATTTATGACAGGGGACCGGGACCCCATGTCATTATGGACACCTTAATAGATTACCATTCGGTGGATGTACAGTGGGGTAACCATGATGTGGTATGGATGGGGGCTGCAAGCGGACATTTGGCCTGCATTGCAACGGTAATCAGAATTGCTGCTAAAAAAAGTATAAAATGACAAAAGGAAGGCAGCGCCTTCCTTTTGACGTAAGAGGGAAGAAGATTATCTTCCATTGGTGGAGCCTGTTTGGTTACCATTACCTGTTAAATCGTCAGATACATCCTTAACACCGTCACCAATGTCATTGATAACGTCGCCTACAGTATTACCTGCATCATCTACCGCATCTCCGACTGCATTTCCGGCATCATTCATATCATTACCGATTGAATTGTTGGTATCATTTAAATCGGTATTTTCGTTTGTGTTACCACCAATATTACCGGACGCGTTATTGTCGGTATTTCCTGTTGTGTCATTATCTGTATTAACTATTGTATTGTCTGTATTCGAATTTGTTTGAGTTTGAGTTGTGCCTCCCGCCATATCGTTTTTATCTTTATTAGAGTCTTTTCCGCAAGCGGTTAGCATACAGACATAGATAAGCGTTAGGCAGATAATCATTGCTGTTTTTTTATTTTTCATAATAAGCACTCCTTTTAAGTTTAAAATTATCTGACGTTAGTATTGTGCGCATTGTAAAGCAAATTATACAAAAGAGTAGCAGAAATATTTTTTTTATAGTAAAATAATATTGGTAATAAATAAGTACATAAAAATAAAGAAAAAGGTGAACATATGGAATTCAGACCATGTATCGATATCCATGACGGTAAGGTAAAACAAATAATAGGAGGCAGTTTAAAAGATGAAATAAATGTCAACCGGGACGTACAGGAAAATTTTGTTTCAAACCAAAATGCTTCATTTTATGCAAGACTTTATAAAAAAACGGGAATTCGGGGCGGACATGTTATTTTATTGAATGCAAAGAACAGCGAATATTATCTGCAAACGAAACAGCAGGCAAAGGAAGCTCTTGGGGCCTATCCTGGTGGATTACAGGTAGGTGGCGGTATTAATCCTGAGAATGCATGGGAGTATCTGGATGCGGGCGCCAGCCATGTAATTGTGACCTCCTATGTATTCAGGGACGGAAGAATAGATTATGAAAGATTACAGGAATTAGAAAGCTGTGTGGGTAAAGGCAGACTGGTTTTGGATTTAAGCTGTAAAAAAAAGCAAGCGGGTTATGTAGTGGTTACTGATAGGTGGCAAAAAGAAACGACAGAGTACATAAACGATAAGCTCTTGGATGAGCTTTCCGCTTACTGTGAAGAATTTCTGATTCACGGGGTGGATGTGGAAGGTAAATCACAGGGAATCGAAGAGGAGCTGGTATCCCTGCTTGGAAAATGGGGGAAGAAAACCATAACCTATGCCGGTGGAGTACATGATTTTACTGATTTAAAGCAGCTCAAGGAATTAGGACGGGGTAAAGTGAATGTAACGATTGGGAGCGCATTGGATATTTTTGGCGGTACAATGCCTTTTCATAAAGTTGTAGAGTATTGTAATAAGGAAAGAGTAGAAAAATAAATAAATGAAGATATAAAAAAAGAACCAATCCTTGATTGGTTCTTTTTCTAATCCTATAATACGATATTGCAAATTCTAAATAAAAATACTGATTAAGTCTTTTATATTTAAGAACAGGTACATCGTGTTACTGATTATAAAGGGTGTTATAATTTAAATTATAACTTGATTACGTTTACAGCCTGAGGTCCTTTTTCGCCGTTGATTACTTCGAATTCAACTGCCTGGCCTTCTTCAAGAGACTTGAAGCCGTCCATGTTAAGACCTGAATAATGTACGAATACATCATTGCCTGCTTCATCAGAGATGAAACCATAACCTTTTTGGTTGTTAAACCATTTTACTGTACCTTTGTTCATTGTAGATACCTCCAAAAAATATAAGTCATGTTGGGCATACGCTGTTGTATGCTTACAACACGATTAGAATATCACACAATTTTATAAAAGTAAAGAGAAAGACTTGATTTTTTTTAAATTATGTGATAATTTGCTTCTAGCTGACAAGACAGTTGAATTTACAATTGAAAAAGAAAGGAATTAACATTATATGAAAAAGTTTAAAATGATATTGCATGATATTTTTATCGAGGGACTTTCCGGCATGGCACTGGGTCTTTTTTCTACATTGATAATCGGTACCATTATTGCACAAATCGGTACTTTAATCGGTGGACCGATAGGATACTACCTAATTGCAATGGCAAATGTAGCGAAAACATTAACCGGTGCGGGTATCGGTGTGGGTGTAGCTGTCAAGTATAAGGAAGGTCCCTTAGTGACTGTGGCAGCAGCGGTTACCGGTATGATAGGTGCGTTCCCATCTGTGGCATCTATGGAAGGCTTGAAGCTTGGAATACCGGGTGAGCCTCTCGGAGCCTTTATTGCAGCATTAGCAGCTATTAAAATAGGTCATTTGGTTGCGGGCCGCACTAAGGTGGATATTATTGTAACACCTTTTATCTCCATAGTATCAGGCGCTATAATAGGATTTTTGGCAGGACCGTACATAGCAAGCTTTATGGGATGGCTGGGAAATATAGTCAATGTCAATGTGGAAGCACATCCGATTTTAGGAGGCATTGTTATTTCCGTATTGATGGGTATTATTCTTACCCTGCCGATCAGCTCTGCAGCAATCGGTATTTCTATGAGTATAAACGGCCTGGCGGCAGGTGCGGCTACGATTGGCTGCTGCTGTAATATGGTGGGCTTTGCGGTTGCAAGCTACAGGGAAAATAAAATGGGTGGTTTAATAGCACAGGGTTTAGGTACTTCTATGTTACAGGTACCCAATTTAGTAAAGAAACCGATTATTTGGATTCCGGCGATTGTATCAAGCGCAATTTTAGGACCCATTGCTTCAGCTGTATTCGGAATGGTGAGTACACCTGTGGGTTCAGGAATGGGTTCCTCAGGCTTGGTTGGCCAGATAGCTGCTTTTGGTGCAATGACCGAAAACGGAATGTCCGGTTGGGCTGCTTTGGGGTTAATATTACTGATGCATTTTATTTTACCGGCAGCAATTACACTTCTTGTTTCTGAATTTATGCGTAAAAAAGGTTGGATTTTGCAGGGTGATATGGCATTAAACGTCTAATTTACATAAAAAGCACACGTTATTTTGGATAAATGTTACAAATTTGTTAAATATACGTTGTTTCTAAAAGTCACCTGTGGTAAAATGAGAAAAGTTTACTGGAGGTGACTTTTTATGATAAAGAAGAAGCACAAGAGAAAGGTAAGCCGTATCATTATTTTCACATCAGATGCTGTGGATGCAAAAACGAGGCAGCTACGGATTCGACCATGGGTAGTCAGCTTATTAACTTTAATTGCATGCTGCCTATTAGGAGCTGTGATCGGCTACGCAGTGTATGAAGGTCAGATATGGGAATTAGATAGGGCAAGAGATACAGAACAGACAAGTGCAATGGCATTGCTGGAAGAAGAAAAAAGTCTGTTGGAAGCAGAAATAGAAACACTGAATGCTAAAATTGAAGCATTAAGCACAGCGGTTAATGAAAAAGCACAGACCGCGGATGCACTACAATCAGAGCTGGAGCAGCAGAGTTTACCCACTAATTATCCTCTTACGGGTTCTGCTAAAATTGAAGAAGTAACGGATGATAATCAAAATCCAATGATCATTTTTACGGCTTCGGATGGCATTACAGTAATCGCTTCGGCAAAAGGCACTATTATGGCAATCGAGACAGATGAGAATTACGGCAATAAAATTACGGTAGATCATGGCAATGGTTATAGTTCTATTTATTTTAACAAAGGCGAGGCACAGGTTAAAACTGGAGATGAAGTAGCTAGTGGCACAACACTGTTTTTGATTGGTGAGGACAATAAAGAGCTTATTTATCAGATTATGCAGGATGGAGTATATATCAGTCCGACACAGATGTTGTCAATCAATGGTTGATATGGAGGTAAGAATGAAATGAAAAAAAAGGAATTGAAAATCACAACGATTATCGGTAAGAATTCTGTTGTAGACGGAAACTATCAGGCAACAGGTTCGGTGAGGCTGGACGGTACCATAGAAGGTGATGTGAAAATATCCGGAAATATGATTATTGGTGCAAGCGGAAAGATTCATGGTAATCTGGAAGCAGGCTCAACTGTGGTAGGCGGTGAAGTAATCGGAAATATCATTGCCCCCAATAAAACAGAGCTGACAGCTACGGCAAGAGTAATCGGAGATATTAAAACGGATCTTATTGTAATTGATGAAAAGGCTATTTTTCAGGGTAAATGCGACATGAATCAGGTGGAAAGCAAACCGAAGAGACGTCCCGCAAGAGAAAACAAGGCAGGTAAAAAATCTGCTAAGGAGGCCTTAAGAGAGGCATTGAAGGAAGTGGAAGAGGAAGCAAATGCATCAGAGGAAAAACGCGGTGCGGCGATAGCGGCAAATGCAATGCAAAGTGATTCTGCAGAAGTATAAAAATGATGTATAATATCAATTGATTTAAAAAACGGTGAGGTTTTCCTCACCGTTTTAGCTTTTTATTATATTTAAACAAATTTAAATACAATTACTTATTGATTCGTTCAAAAACCAAATCATAGCCATCATTACCATAATTTAGGGAACGATTCACGCGGCTTATGGTAGCAGTAGAGGCACCTGTTTTTTCTGCAATCTCAAGATATGTTTTACGGTTCTTTAACATTGCTGCCACTTCAAAACGCTGAGACAGTGATAATAATTCATTCACTGTACACAAATCTTCGAAAAAGCTATAGCATTCATCCCGATTTTCTAAACTTAAGACGGCATCAAAAAGATAATCCACTGCATCTGCTTTAATTTTCTTGTTCATACGTTCACCTCCTCGACACTTTTACACTGTAAAATTTTACAGACCTACTAAATGCATTTTAGCATATTAAAGTTTTAAAGTAAAGCCGGAATATTTCCTTGCTATCTTTAGAGTAAAAAAACTTGTCATGTAGTATTGAATACTATATAATAGAAACGATGTGTATTATATTAGCTTAAATGATTGTTGAATAGTCTGCTGAGAAGAGGAGATGGTTTCATGACGATTAATACGGAAGATTTATTAAACAGCATACTGGCTAGCCTGGCTAGAATTGAATATATTAAACCGGAAGATATTCCTAATATAGATTTATATATGGATCAGGTAACAACCTTTATGGATAAGCGTCTCCGTACCGCAACAAGAAATCCGGGTGACGATAAGATACTGACTAAGACCATGATAAATAACTATGCCAAAAATGAGCTTTTACCCCCACCTGAAAAGAAAAAATATGCCAAAGAGCATATGCTTTTGCTGATATTTATTTATTATTATAAGAGCATTTTATCTATTAATGATATACAGGCTCTTTTAAAGCCGATAACAGATAAATATTTTAAAACCGGGGATGGTTTTAATCTTGAATCCATTTATAATGAAGTCTTTGGTATGGAGGAGGAACAGATTGAGATTCTAAAAGAGGATGTAAGAGATAAATTTATGCGTGCGGAGGAAACCTTTGCGGATGCGCCTCAAGAAGATCAGAATTTCTTAAAGAAATTTTCCTTTATTTGCTTACTTAGCTTTGATGTATATACAAAGAAGCTTCTGATAGAAAAATTAGTGGATGAATTAAGAGTTAAAAAAGAAGAGGACTAGGGAAAAATTAAGATTTAGGAATGTTTGTATAGGGGGAAGGACATCTAAGGGAAAAGATATAGGGAAGTGATAAGGGTAAAATGGGGAATGCAATATAATGAGGGGAAGACATTTAAAAATTATTAAGGAAAGATATAAGGTAAAGAAATAAATGAAGAAACCCATAATAGATATGCATACCCATACAATGGCCAGCGGCCATGGTTACAGTACATTAAAAGAGAATATTGAAGCAGCAAAAGAGAAGGGATTACAGGTATTGGGACTGAGTGAGCACGGGCCGGCAATGCCGGGTGCTCCCCATCATTTTTTTCTGACCAATTATAGATGTATTCCCAGAAGATACGGTGATTTACAGCTGTTATGCGGAGTGGAGGCGAATATCTGCAATTACGGCGGCGGTTTGGATTTAGAGGATAAAATATTGGCAAAAATGGATTATGTGATTGCCAGTATGCATGTTCCCTGTTGTAAACCCGGCACCATGGAGGAAAATACAAAGGCCTCCATCATGGCAATGCGAAACCCATATGTGACGATATTAGGACATCCGGACGATGACCGTTATCTGCTTGACAGAGAAGCGGTGGTACTTGCGGCAGGGGAAGAGCGGGTAGCCATAGAAATAAATAATTCTTCCCTGCATCCTCAGGCGGCAAGAAAGAACGGCGGGGAAAATATCAGAGATCTGCTTTACTTATGCGCTCGGTATCGTGTTCCGGTGCTTTTGGGAACAGACAGCCATATCTGCTATACGGTAGGTGAGTTTGGAGATACCCTAAAGCTATTGGAGGAAACTAAATTTCCTGAGGAACTGATATTAAATAACGATATTGCCAATTTGGCTAAATTACGAAACCCACATGCAAGGTAAACAAATAAGGTACAAATCAAAACAGAGGTGAGAATACATTCCCGCCCCTGTTTTTTAGTTTAAAAATTTATTCTTTGGCTTTTTCAGCAAAATCAGTGTTAACCAATACATCATAGGGAACACGGTCTGCTAAAACCTCGGATTCCTGTAAGATATTTTGAAGCAGATTAAAGGCATCTTCACTAAATACCAAGTCTTCTTTCCAGGTTCCCTGATCATGATATCTCCTTACGATAGTGGTAAGGGTATCGATGTCGGTTTCAGGAAATTGCGGCTGTATAACCTCAGCAATTTCTTCCGGTGTGTGGGAGTTTGTATAGTCCATACCCTTTTGCAGAGCGTTGGTAAAGGACTGGATGATTTCCGGATTATCCTCTATATAGCTGCTCTTTGCAGAAAAAGCAGTATAGGGAACATAGCCGGAATCTTCTCCGAGAGAAGCAACCACATAACCGTCACCTTTTTGCTCCAAAGCAGTCGCATGCGGCTCAAATTCAACAGTAAAATCCCCTTGCCCGCCTGAAAAAGCGGCTGCGGTAGAGCCGAAATCAATGCTTTGATCTATTTTCAAATCAAGCTTTGGATCGATATTGTTTTTCAGCAGGATATATTCAAATACCATTTGAGGCATACCGCCCGGGCGCCCGCCTAAAACATCAGTACCGATTAGGGAATCCCAGGAGAAATTATCCATGGGAGTTCTGGATACAAGGAAATTTCCTGCCCGCTGTGTGAGCTGTGCGAAGGTAACCACATAATCCTGTGTACCTCCCACATAGGTGTAGATGGTGCTTTCACTGCCCATAAAGCCGATATCGGCTTCGCCGGTAAGCAGGGCTGTCATGGTTTTATCTGCCCCGAAGCCGGTTACCAGAGTCAAGTCAATACCTTCCTCTTCAAAATAACCTTCTTCAATGGCTACGTACATTGGTGCATAAAAAATGCTGTGTGCAACTTCGTTTAAGGTAACGCTGGTAAGAGTGTCATTTGTGGGTTTGCCGCCGCATCCGCACAATAAAGAAAGGCACAATAAAAGCACCAGCGATAAACTAAATATTTTTTGCTTTTTCATAAAAACCTCCAGTTTTTCGTGATGCTCTATTATATTAAGTTAATGTTAGAAAGGTGCGTATAAATTACAGAACCTTAATCAATATGTATATTTTTCATAGCCCATAGTTGAAGTGCCTTTGCATTGGTGGAGATTTTTTCCAATGAATCTAAAATATGATGAAAGGCAGGACGTTCTGAATCAGTGATAACTCCGTCTTCCGAGATGGATATGAGAGACATTCTCAATTCATCAATATCCTTTAGGGAACCGAGTACTTTAAGGGCAAGACGGTCAAAATCATCAATAGTTACTTCTTTTACGCTGGTTTTACCAATGGAACAAGCTCTTGCACAATAGGAATTACATAGCTCCGGGCAGTTATAGGTTTTTGACATGGTTAAAACTTCTTCCGGATAGGGTGTAATGGTATTCAGTTCAATGCGGGCAAGTCTGGTGCGGTCGATTCCGATGACTTCTGCGGCTTTTTCTCGGCTTGTAAAATCAGCATTTTCCTTCGAAGCTTCATATCGTGCGAGGTAATACATATTATCGGCTGCTTTTGTAGCTTTTTTACCCATGTCAAAGACTCCCTTATGTGGTATAATTATTTTTAATACAGTTTATGTTTAAAATATACCTGTTATAAAGAAAAAAGTC
>CAZJAS010000004.1:0-65179 GCA_964544135.1 uncultured Clostridium sp.
CATGACACTGCAGATTTCTGTTTCTATCGTAATATCCAGACAGATTTCTGCCTTGTCAATGCGGAGATTAGATTCTATTACCGAATAATTAACTCTATCATGAATATCAAAGCTGGGCATGTCCTGATTTCTTACCCTGCTGCGGCGCACATCCGTCTTATCAGCCAAAATAAGAGCAGCCGCCACAGGGTTTACCGGATATGCCGTGACTTCGTCATGATTGCCGATCGCAGTAACAATTGTTGCTATCTCCTCCGGCCTTGCGTTCATTTTGTCTAAAATACGAAAAGCCATAACTGCCCCGCTCTGGGCATGCTCCACTCTATTTACTACATTTCCGATATCATGCAAATATCCGGCAATCGCCGCAAGCTCTGCCTCTCTCTCATTATATCCCAATGTCTCCAGTATCCGATAGGCTGTCCCCGCCACCTTTAAAACATGGGGAAAGCTATGCTCCGTATATCCCAATGCCAATAAAGATTCATCCGCCTTTCTTATATAGCATTTAATTGCCTCGTCATTACGCAAGTCTTCCATTGTAATCTTCATATAATAATCTCCATACTATTTTTTGTTTTGACCGATTTTTATGACCTCACTGCTATTTAATACTTTTTATATTACCATACTCGCCTTTTTACCGCTACATTGTTTCCATAAACACATGCTGATTATAAATATTTTATAACATAGTAATTAAAACTACATAAAACGATAGACAACTGGGATTTCTTGTATTACAATACACTATAAATACAATAAAACAGGAATGGCTTTGTCCCGAATTCCGGAAAGGAAGTTTATGAAATATCAGATTATCAGTGACGGCTCCTGCGACTTACCGGTTAATCTAATTAAAGAGAAAAACCTAATCGTTGTACCCTTTTATGTTTCCTTTGATGACAAGCATTATAAAAAGGAAAATGTAGAAATAGGGATACGTGATTTTTACGAGCAAATGGTTTTAAATCCAAAGGTTTTCCCCAAATCATCCATGCCCTCCGTACAAGATTATGCAGATGTATTTGAACCCCTTGTGAAAGAGGAAATTCCCATTATTTGTATCTGCATTACGACAAAATTCAGCGGTTCCATGCAATCGGCACTTACCGCAAGGGATATCTTGCTGGAAAGCTTTCCCAATGCGAAAATCAAGGTAATCGATGCTACCTTCAATACGGTTCTGCAGGGGCTCTACGTCCTTGAAGCCGTTAAAATGCAAGAGGCCGGATGGGAATATGATGCCGTAGTAAAACACCTCGAAGTCTTGAAATCCACCGGGCGTATCTTTTTTACAATAGGGGATATGGAATATCTCAAGCATGGAGGACGTATCGGTAATTTAGCCGGTCTGGCAGGTTCTATTTTAGGAATCAAACCGATTATATCCTTAAGGGATGGAGAAATTTTTCCTTCCGGCATCACCAGAAGCCGTAAAAAGTCTATGGATAAGGTGATTGACCTTTTAGTAGAGTACCTGGAAGAAACAGGAAAAGGAATTCAATCCTTCAGCCTTGGTATCGGATATGGCTATGATATAAAAGAAGCCGAGGAATTTCAGCGTCTGGCCCTTACCGCCCTGAAAGAAAAAAGAACGGACTGTGAGGCGCTTTCGACAAAAGATCTGCCTCTTTACCAAATCGGAGCCACCATCAGTGTGCATACGGGTCCATATGCCGTGGGCTTTGGTATGATAGAACGTGCCTTTTAATCGGAATACACAATAAATATGTATAAAAAAGGGAATATTGCAAAAGTAGATATTAATCTGATTTTGCAACATTCCCTTTTATGTTTTAATATTTTTATTAAAAATCATTTAGATTGATCTTTTCATTAGGCTTAGTAACTTCTTATTTTTTCTAATCCATCATCCGCCGTATTTTCAATCTTTATAATCTTTACATCATATCCATAGCTATCATTTACCTGAACATGCACGGTATCACCTACCCTGCGTCCCAGTAATGCCCTGCCTAAAGGTGAGCCGTTGCTGATTAAACCCTCTAATGAGTTACCGCGGACTGTTGTCACAATCTTATAAACCTCGATACTCTTATCCTCTACAAATTCAACGGTAACCGTTTTATCAATTCCCACCTCATCCTCTGCTGAATCATCGGATATAATTTCAGCCGTACGTATCATACGCTCTAAAAACTTAATACGGCTTTCATTTCTGTTTTTCTCTCTTTTTGCGGCATAATATTCAAAATTCTCGCTCAAATCGCCTTGGGCTCTGGCTTCCTTTACCTCCTCCAAAAGCTGCGGACGCAGTACCAGCTTCCGATGTTCAATTTCTTCTTCCAACCTTGCAATATCCTTTTTTGTTAATTTGTCATACATGATTTAACCTCCCCGTTAAAACATATTATATAAATTTCAATAATAGTACATTTTTTAAAGCCCTGCCGCAGCGGCAGGGCTTTTGTCCTTAAAAGCAGTTTATTTTGCTAGCATTAGCATGATGTCGTTGCTTCTTGTGACAAATTTAGTCATGTCTTCAGAGCTTAATGGTGCATGCTGTAATTTAGCCAGATCATAGAGTTGTTCACAAATCAGCTTTACATTGTCTCCGTCCTTATGCTCCGTTATATATTGTACCAACGGATGGTTTGCATTCAGAAGAAGTGTCTCACCTTCAGAACCAAAGGCTCCCATATCCATACCATTCATAGAGTACATTTTCATCATATCCTGCATACGACGGCTTTCCTCAGATAAGGTGATAATGGAAGATATTTTTTTATTTTTTAGTTTTTCGATTTTAACTTCAAGCTTTTCCTTTTTCAGCACCTTCTTCATGATTTTACTGATTTCTTCAGCCTGTGCCTTCATTTCCTCTTCAGCCTTCTTGGAGGTTTTTGCCTTAAAGGTATCCGTCAGATCCGCATCAATCCTCTGGAACTTAATACCTTCATTCTTGGCTTCCAGCTGTGAAATAAAAGCCTGATCTATATTATGTGTCAGAATGACAGCATCCATTTTAGCGGTCCTAAACATATTGATATACTGGCTTTGCTGCTGCTCGTCCGTTACATAATAAATAACCTTTTCTTTCTTTTCTTCCTGTTCTGTATCCTCCTCGTCCGCAATCTCTTTACTGTCTTCTACCACCTCAGCTTCTACCTTATTACCGGCTTCATCCATAGCACTTTCTGCCTCATCCGAATCAACCTTGGCAACTTCTAAGCATTCAGGCAAAGTCATATAGTTTCCGTCCAGATTCTTAAAGAGAATATAATCTGTCATCTTAGTGCAAAACTTGTCGTCCTTTAAACAGCCGAATTTGATAAAAGGACTGATATCATCCCAATATTTTTCATATTCCTCTTTTTGTGTTTTACACAAGCCGGCCAGCTTATCACCAACCTTTTTACTGATATAATCTGAAATTTTCTTTACAAATCCATCATTTTGCAATGCACTTCTTGATACATTAAGAGGTAAATCAGGGCAGTCGATCACACCTTTTAGCAGCATTAAAAACTCCGGAATCACTTCTTTGATATTATCGGCAATAAAAACTTGATTATTATATAATTTAATGGTTCCCTCTATGGACTCATATTCAGTATTGATTTTAGGGAAATACAAGATACCCTTTAAATTAAAAGGATAATCCATATTTAAATGAATCCAAAACAGCGGCTCCTTATAATCCTGAAATACCTTCCTGTAAAATACCAGATATTCTTCCTTTGTGCACTCACTTGGATTTTTCATCCAAAGAGGATGGATATCATTTAATAGCTCAGGTCTTTTAACAATTTTAAGTTGTTCTTCCTCGTCTTCCTTCTCCGGTTTAATGGTTTCTAATACCACATCCGTATCCAGCTTTTCTTCCGGCTTGATTGTCTGTGTATCTTTGGTATTGGCCTTGCTGAGATATATCTCTATGGGCATAAATGAGCAATATTTGTTAATAACCTCTTTTGCTTTGTATTCATTACAAAATGCCAGGCAATCTTCCATTAAGAACAAAGTAATGGTAGTGCCGATTTCACTTTGTGTTCCCTCTTCCATGGTAAATTCCGTACCGCCGTCACATTCCCAATGAACTGGCACAGCACCTTCTTTATATGATAGTGTGTCAATATGTACTTCCTCGGCAACCATAAAGGCAGAATAAAAGCCCAGTCCAAAATGACCGATTATTTGATCCGCATTACTCTTGTCCTTATATTTTTCAAGAAAATCCGTAGCGCCGGAAAAGGCAATCTGATTAATATACTCCTCAACTTCGCCCTCCGTCATCCCAAGACCGTTGTCTTTAAACGTTAGTGTCTTGTTCTCTGCATCCGCAATAACCTCTATTCTGGGTTTATAATCTTCGGGTAAAGTATATTCTCCCATGATATCCAGCTTTTGCAGCTTGGTTATGGCGTCACTGCCATTGGAAATCATTTCCCTGAAAAATATATCATGGTCCGAATATAACCATTTCTTAATAATGGGAAAAATATTTTCACTGTTAATTGATAAACTTCCTGTTTTTGCTGCCATAAAATCCACTTCCTTTTCTTCATCATATTTGTGTTATCACTTAGCATACAGTTTAAAACCTGATATGAAAAAAGTCAATACAGAATTAGCACTCGATTGATTAGAGTGCTGATAAGAGTCCTGAAACCCCCATTTTATAAGCTTTTATAATTCTGAAATTTTTGTAAACTGTATTTTAATCTTTAAAATAATCATTATAAATAGTAATAAAATCAGAGGTTGTTACATTTTCATCATGGATAAACCTCACTTCTTCCCATACCTTATCATTTAATTTTCTTGTCAGTGTTTCCACAAACACATCATATTCTTCCCCAAACTTTTCTTTTTTTCTCTCTTCTACTATTTTAAGCTTATTTTGGTCGGTCTCTTCCCTGTTAAAGGTATTTAGACATTTGATGATATGATAACCATACTCATCCTCTACAATGCCGCTGATTTCGTTTGTTCCCAATACAAACGCCGCCTCTTCAAAAGCAGGTGTCATTTCCCCTTTTCTAAAGGAATAAGAAGCAACATTATCTTCACTGTATTGGCTAATTAAGCTCTCAAAATCATGTTCACCGTTTTCTGTCAATGCCAATGCCTCACAGGCTTTTTCATACGCAGCATTTTTTGCCGCCTCGGAATAGTAAATTTTTTCTCCCCTGCCATCGATTGTATATGTTTTAATCAGTATATGCTGCACGGTTATGGTACGGGCTTCATCGTCACTGATTTCCGGATTAATATCCTGTATAATGACCGCAAATACTTTTTCCGCCAGTGCGTACTCCGCATAGAGCTGCTTTATGATTTCCTTTGTTACTCCCATCATCTCTATCTCTGTTTCATTCAATGAACCGTAATAGGTATCGGCAGCCGATTTAACCTTTTCCATCTCTGTTTCATCCAGTTCAATTTGCTTTAGTTCGGCTAAGAGATTCAATGTTTTGATCTGTGCCACTTTTGCGAGTACCATTTCTTTTACATTTTCTTCCAATGTTACCCCGTCCAAATCTGCCTGCCATATCTGCTCACCATATATTTCCTCATACTGGTTCTGGGTCATGGTTAGATATACCATGATTTCCGGCAACTTGCAGGACATACTTTCTATCCTGAATATTTCATCACTGCCAAATCCGGTGGTAAGCACCACCTTGGTCCCTGAGCCATCCTTCTTACCGCAGGCACACAAAAATACCAAGGTAAGTATTAGGGCAATCACCTGTATCTTCCTACCTATTACTCTTTTTATCATCCGCTTTCTCATTACAGTCACTCTTTTTCCGTTTATTCTGCGGTTTTTGTGAACCGCTTCATTTTCCTATTATACATGAATTTTAACTCTGCTACCACTATTTGTTTTCTCTATAATAAGCTGGCTGTCTATCCGTTCCCGCAGTTCGGGCACATGAGAAATAATACCGATTAACCGACTATGCTCTACCAGCCCCATCAGTGTTTCACATGCCTGATCCAAAGACTCCGTATCCAGCGCACCAAATCCTTCATCAATAAAAAGGGTATCTACCTTTATTCCGCCGTTCATGGACTGAATCACATCGCTCATACCCAGTGCCAGACATAGGGATGCTTTGAAGCTCTCCCCGCCGGAAAGTGTCTTTACGGAACGGGTCTTACCGGTGTAATAATCCATAACCTGAATCTCTAAGCTGTCCTTGACCCTTCCGTCTCCCGCTTCTTCCACACGGGACATTTGATAGCGGCCTCCGGTCATCTTTAAGAATCGCAGGTTTGCTGCACGCAGTATTTCTTCAAAATAACCTGCCAGTACATATTGCTCAAAAACCAATCGTTTCTTATTATTGCCCGAAGCCAAATTCTCCAAATCCTTTACATATCCATATTCTTCGTTTGCTTTTTCAATTATTTTTTGTTTTTGCAAAAATTGCGATTTGGTTTTCTTTGCTTCCTCGTAAAAAGCATGTGCTTTTTTTTGTGCTTGCTGCTCTTCCTCCAGAAGTATACGGCATTCCTTTGTTTCCTGTAACAGAGCCTCCGTATCATGCTTTGTTTTACCCGAAAGAGTCTCTTCTAAATGAGCCTTCACACTCTTTGCAGCTGTCATCTTATCGGTATAATCCCTTATCTGCTCCTCAAGCTGTCTCATACTGCCCTGTTCCAGAGAAGCCGCTTCCCATTTTTCCCGGGACTCAAATCCTGCCAGTAACAACGCTTCCTGTAAAGCCTCCCTGCAGGAAGCCTCCTCCTCTTTTCCTATCATAACATCCTGTTTTGCTTGGTTAAGCTGCTCCTGTGTAGTAAGTAGCATACCTTCTACCTGCTTTAGGCGTTCCGTTTTCTTTTGGATATAAGAAACTTTTTGCGTATAGGGATACGTAAAAAATCCGTCTTCTGCAGCTTCCTGCCCGGTAAACAGCAGCTTACATTCCTCTTCTTCCTTTTTAGCAAGTATTTCTTCCTGCCTGCGTATTTCACATAGCTGTTTTTCTCTTTCCTCCGCAAGCGTTTTTTGGGTAGTTGCTCTTTCCTGCACCTTAATAAGGGTTTCCTCAGCCGCATCCAATGCCGCTTTCAGCCGTTTTAATTCTTGCTCCGAAGGTAACCCTTCCTCTTCCTTTGCGGGACTTGGATGTTCTCTTGAACCGCATACCGGACAGGGTTCCCCCGCCTTTAACATTCTTGCTGCAATTCCGATAGCCGCATACCGGTATTTCTGATCCGCTTGTGTATAAGCTTCCTTTTTTTCCTCTTTCTTTTGTTCTTCTTTCAGATAAATAACCTTTGCCTCTTCCCAATTCTTAATGGTTTCCTTGTATTCCTGCTCCGTTTCGCTTTTCTTTTGCCTATTTTCCGCAAGCTGCCTGCAAACCTCGAGATAGCCTTGTAACTCGGTCCCCTTACCGGCATAAAGAGCCAGACTGCTTTTTTCTGAAACAAGCTTAAATATCTCCTTCTCTAAGCCTTCTGTTTTTTCAATTCTTTCTTGTAAATTTTGTGTGGCTGCTTGTACCTTAACCCTGTACGGTATCAGACGCTCCGCTGCTCTTGCGCTTGCAAGCTTGGCTTTCATCCCTTCTACCGGTTTTTCCAAAAGCTTCAGGTCGTTTAAGGTCCTCTCTGCCTGCAAAAGTCTATCTATCTGTTCATTTTCCATAGTCTTTTGAGTTAGCTCGGCTGTTAAGGTTTCATTCTTTAGTTGCAACACCTTACAACTATCATGCAGATGTTCTTGTTTTTTATCCGATTTTTTAAGGAGTGCGGAAAGCTCGATTGCAATAGCTCCATAATTCCAATCTGCCCCTTTCGTAAGCGTCTCTAACCCTTCTGTCATTTCCTTTTCATGGGTGTCCGTCAGTAAAAAACGTAAATCCTCCTCGGATTTATGCCTCTGCTCCATTACCTTTTCATACAAAGCAGTTGACTTTATTCTCAGCATCTTAGTAAATCTCTCATAGATACCCGTACCGAAAATATCACGAAAAATCCTGGTTTTATCCTTGGGAGAGGCCGTTAAAAGCCTTGCAAATTCTCCCTGCGCAATCATGGTAATCTGTTTAAACTGTAAATAGTCAAGCACCAGAATCTCCTGGATTTTCGCATTGACTTCCTTAATCCCTTCTATAATCCTGCCATCCGGTAGATATAATATTGCGTTTTCCTTCTCTTTTGCAAGCGCATTCCCTTTCCCTCTTTTCCTGGGACGGTTATACTCCGGATTTCTATCAATACGGTACACTTTTCCCGCATGCTGCATAGTAAGCTTCACATAGGTTGGCGTATCCGGATCCGCAAAATCACTGCGCACGCTTGTTTTTTCCCTAATCTCTCCTGAAAGGCTGCCGTATAATGCATATGTAATGGCATCAAAAATTGTGGTCTTTCCTGCCCCTGTTGCTCCCGTGACCAAAAAAAGCCCTCTGCCTTCAAAAACAGTAAAATCTATTATGGTCTCATCTTTATATGGTCCCCATCCACTGATGGTCAGCTCCTGCGGTCTCATATTAACTCCTCCCTATATGGAGTATTTTGTTTCTGCAAAGCCTCCTCCACATCTGCCACAATCCGCATCCGTTTTTCATCTATTTCTTTTCCCTGCAATAATAAATAAAATTCTGCAAATAATTCACCTGTTGTTTTTTTGGCAGAAAATACTTCAGGCATAAAATTTTCATCGCTTAAGCCCTGATTCTTACTAAATTCTATCTGCATGATATTAGGATATACACTGCGCAGTGTACCGATCGGATCAATCAGCTCTTCTTCATCCAACAAAACGGCCTTAATATAATCCTCATGATCCGCTAAGTGCACGATATCCGGCGCAATGAGCTGCTCTAGCTTTCCTTTTATCACCCGCATTTCATGAACGGCCCCAAGTACTCTGGATTCTACGGATATCTCACCCTTTTTCCCCAAACAAACCATATTGACGCTTTTGATATGATTCACTTCGGAAAAAGAATATTTTAAAGGTGCACCTGCATACCAAACCTGATTTCCTCCTATTTTCTGGCGCTTATGAATATGCCCCAATGCCACATAATCATATCCTGAAAACAGAGAAGATGATATATTTAAAAGACCTCCCACATTCACCGTACTCTCGGAATCGGAAATCTCCGGTGCCTGTCCGTTTTCTCCGGTTACAAAATAATGGGTAATCAATACATTTCGCTCTGAGGTATCTATCATTGTTTTGGCCAGCATATCTTCTGCTCCCGCCACAGCAGGCTTTACAAATGGCATACAAATAAAATTAACTCTTCCCCATTCATCACAAAGCTCTACTCTTTTTAATTCACCTTGATACCCTCCTGCAATATAAAGTCCCTGCTTTTCTAAAATCCTGTCTGCAAAAGCCACCCTTTCTCCTGAATCATGGTTGCCGCTTATCATAATAACCGGTATGTTCTCCTGTAAGAGATTAGTTAAAAAGTCGTCCAAAAGAGTAACGGCTTCTGTAGAGGGAACCGGTCTGTCATAGACATCTCCTGCTATAATTACCGCATCTACCTCTTCTTCCACAGCTATATTTATAATTTGATTCAAAATATATATTTGATCTTCTATCATGGAAAACTCATTTACTGTTTTACCGATATGTAAATCACCTGTATGTAAGAATTTCATATGGTTTCTCCCCATCTTTATTCCTATAAAATAAAAACCCCGCAGGCTGTCCTTATACAGAAAGTCCGCAGGGTAATTTCTCTACTTACTATTACATAATCTCATGAATCCAGCCCTTAGGTGCTTCAATAGAGCCCATCTGAATACCTGTCAGGGTATCAAGAAGACGCTTTGTAACCGGCCCGATTTTCGACATTCCGCTTGGAATGCAAATTTCCCTGCCATGGTCCACAATCTTTCCCACAGGGGAAATAACCGCTGCCGTACCGCATAATCCGCATTCTGCCATATCATCCAATTCTTCCTTGTAAATTTCCCTTTCCTCTACTTCCAGCCCCAGATAATGCTCTGCCACGTATAATAAAGAACGTCTGGTAATGGAAGGCAGGATACTGTCCGATTTTGGTGTTATCACCTTTGAGTCCTTTGTAACAAACAGGAAATTGGCACCGCCGGTCTCCTCTACTTTGGTTCTGGTTCTTGGATCCAAATACAAGTTCTCATCAAAGCCTTCATTATGTGCCTGAACAATTGCATGCAGGCTCATGGCATAATTCAGACCAGCTTTAATATCACCGGTTCCATTTGGTGCCGCGCGATCAAAATCACTGATTTTTATAGTAAGAGGCTTGATGCCGCCCTTAAAATACGGTCCCACAGGGGTAGTGAAAATTCTGAATTGATACTCTTCTGCCGGCTTAACCCCGATTACCGGACTGCTGCCGAACATATAGGGTCTTACATAAAGAGTGGCACCCGATCCATAGGGGGGCACATATGCTGCATTTGCCGCTACTACCTGCTCCACTGCTTCTACAAATCTTTCCTTGGCAAAAGGAGGCATTTCCAATCTCTTAGCTGAGTCTTCCATTCTCTCCCCATTTAAATCAGGACGAAAGGTAACAATACGTCCATCCTCAGTGGTGTAAGCCTTTAATCCTTCAAATATGGTCTGCGCATATTGCAATACGCCTGCACATTCACTCAACACGATATTGGCATCATCGACCAGCGCACCTGCGTCCCATGCTCCGTTTTTAAAATTTGAGACATATCTTTTCTCAGTTTGTATATAACCAAATCCCAGATTCGCCCAATCAATGTTTTTCTTTTCCATGCCTTGTACTTCCTTCCTTTTTGTTTTATACATTATTATACTTTTTTACCCAAAAGTCAATATATCCATGCAATATACTATTATTTACAAAATTTTCAGTTCTGCAGCACACGCTCATACCTTCTGAAATAATATGTAATATCAAAATAAGTCTGCTCCTCGCTCTCCTCTGCAAGATTCCAGTCACTTTCATTGTCCAGATTCACAAAATAGCAGTCGGTCTCATATGCCTTTTCAACCATGGTCACATAGGCAGTATTACAATAATCAAATAACTGCCGATAGGTACTATCTCCTCCGCATATATAAATATCCTGCGTGGATCTCCCTTCCAATATCTTTAAGAGAGACGGAACCGAATCCGCTATCCTTGCACCCTTCACCTTAAATCCCGGTTCAGCGGATAAAATAATATTTTCCCGCCCATACAGGGGTTGTCCCTGCGGCATTGCCTGTAAGGCATTCTTCCCCATTACAATCGTTTTACCCATTGACAGGCTTTGCAGCTTACGCTGATGCGCGGGTATTTTCACAATTTCCTTATCCCTGCTTCCGATTGCCCAATTCTCATCTACGGTTATAATTATATTCATAAACCACTCCTATTTTCTTCCTAACTCCCATCTGTCCGCTTTAGCGGACATTCTAATCAAGATCGTGAATGTTTTATTTCACACTACTCCCATCTGTCCGCTTTAGCGGCATAAACAATACGCTATACTCAAATTGCAATAGGAATATTTGTTATCTGTGGACCAAATTCATAATCCTCAACCCTTACATCATTGCGCGTAAACTCATAAAAATCACGCACATCGGGATTCAACCATAGTTTTGGCGCATCCTTGGGCTCTCTGGTGATCATCTCCTTTATAATAGGAATATGGCGATCATATATATGGGCATCGGCAATCACATGAACCAGTTCTCCCACATTCATATCACAAACCTGCGCTAACATATGCATTAATACTGAATATTGTACCACATTCCAATTATTGGCTGTCAGCACATCATTGGAGCGCTGATTTAAAATGGCGTTCAGTGTCAGCTTGTCCTCTCCCTTTTTTTCGGTTACATTAAAGGTCATGCTATAGGCACAGGGATATAAGTTCATCTCATGCAAATCCTGATGGACGTAAATATTTGTCATGATACGCCTTGAAAAGGGATTATGCTTCAAATCATAAATCACCCTGTCCACCTGATCCATCATTCCTTCTTTATATTGATGCTTTACACCTAGCTGATAACCATAGGCCTTACCGATAGACCCCTCTTCATCGGCCCATTCATCCCAGATATGGCTGTGCAAATCCTTAATATTATTTGATTTTTGCTGCCATATCCAAAGAACCTCATCCGTAGCACTCTTTAGTGCCGTCCTTCTTAAGGTCAGTATAGGAAATTCCTCTCTCAAATCATATCTGTTTACCACACCGAATTTCTTAATGGTATAGGCGGGCGTACCGTCTTCCCAACGGGGGCGCACCTTCTCGCCCTCCGTACTATTCCCGTTTTGTATAATATCCGTACACATATCTATAAAAATTCTGTCCGCCCTGCTCATATTTTCTCCTTTAATCGGTTCCTTCTATCTTCTGCTTTGTGTTTTTTTTCTTCTATCTATAGCCTTCTAGCTTTTAGCTTCTGACTTCTGGCTTTTGGCTTCTGACTTCTAGCTTCTAGCTTTTGCTTCTGGCTTTTCTTTTGGCATTTGCCTTCTGCCCGATGTTTTTTACATTTCCCATTTATCGCAAAGCGTGGTCACCTGATCGGCAAATTTTGCCAAATCCTTATTGCTGGCACCCTCATTCTTCTTGATAATTGCAAGCAACCTCTGTCCGGCTGAAAGAAGTCTGGCATATACACCAAATACCGGTCTTTCTTTCTTTTTCAATGCAATAGGATGTGCTTCATACTCCAGCTTACCGCTTGCCAAATTAAATACCGTGCCGCTATGGGGAGCATATGCCTTGATACCGTGCTCTGTCATGAGGCACTCCGCAAATATGGTACACACGCTATCCTCTCCATGAACAACAAATACCTTGCGAGGCTTTTCTTCGAAAGCAGTAATCCATTCAATCAATCCGTCTTTATCTGCATGCCCGCTAAGTCCTGACATCCTGCTTATTTTTGCCCGCACCAAAACGGGTTCACCAAAAAGCTTTACTTCCTTTGCTCCTTCTACAATGGCTCTTCCCAGTGTACCGACAGACTGATAACCCACGAAGAGAATCGTAGATTCTTCCCGCCATAAATTATGCTTTAAATGATGTCTGATACGCCCCGCCTCACACATACCGGAAGCCGATATTATAACCTTAGGCCTTTCTTCAAAATTGATAGCCTTGGATTCATCACTTGTAATTGACAGCTTGAGTCCGGGAAAAGATATGGGATTTATTCCTTTTTCTACCAACAACATGGCTTCTTCGTCAAAACAATTTATTTTATTATCCTGAAAAATCGAAGTGGCTCTTACGGCCATGGGGCTGTCTACATATACCGGAAAATTCCCGTGTCCGGTCACTAGATTATCCATTTTAATTTTTCTGATAAAATAAAGCATTTCCTGTGTTCTGCCCACTGCAAAAGAAGGAATTATCACATTACCGCCTTTATCAAAGGTTTCCTGTATTATTTTACTCAGCTCCGCAACATAATCAGGACGCTTAACGCCATGCAATCTATCACCGTAGGTACTCTCCATCACCACATAATCCGCTTCCTTTGTGTAACTGGGATCCTTTAAAAGCGGCTGGTTTTTATTACCGATATCACCTGAGAATACAATTTTTTTACTGCTGCTTCCTTCTGTCAGCCATACCTCAATACTGGCCGAACCTAATAGATGTCCAATATCGGTGAAACGGATCTTCACGCCTTCACAGATATCTATGATCTCCCCATAACGGCAGGGTACGATACGCTTAATCAGCCCTTCCGCATCCTCCATGGTATACTCCGGTTCATATAACTTCGCTCCCGTGCTTCTTTTTGCCTTCCTGTTTTTCCACTCTGTTTCCATCGCATGGATATGAGCACAATCCCTTAGCATAATCCCACATAAATCAGCCGAAGCATCCGTGGTAAATACCTGTCCTCTAAATCCCTTTGCATACAAAAGAGGCAGTAATCCGGAGTGGTCTACATGAGCATGTGTTAAAAACACATAATCTATACATGCTTCTTCTACAGGCAGCTTGGCATTTTCATAAACATTCACACCCTGCTCCATTCCATAGTCCACCAATATATATTTGCCGCCCACCTCTAAACAATGACAGCTTCCGGTTACTTCATGGTCCGCTCCAATAAACGTTAATTTCATAGCTATTACCTCTTTTTATAATAATGTATGAAGGATGACCTGTACCCTCTCACAAAATATGATATTTCTATTGTATAATGATACGCTTCGTGAAGCAAGCACCTATCTCTATTATTTAACAAAAAAATACGCTATGATAAAGCCCTTGTTTGCTATATAAAAAGCAAGAAGATTAAATATATAAACTTATACTGTTTATGTAGTGTCATAAGCTCTACAATACTCGCGTATTTAGGCATTTGCGAAACTTGCTTCCAAGGGGGCTCTACTCCTCATATTATTTTGTCAAAATACAAAAAATCCAAAAAGCCTTAACATTCAAGCTTTTTGGATTTAATGAAAAAGCGCGAGACGGGAATCGAACCCGCGACCCCCTCCTTGGCAAGGAGGTGCTCCACCGCTGAGCCACTCGCGCATTTACTTGTCCGACCGAACGGACAAGTAATAATATACTATATGACGGTTATTTTGTCAACCATGTAACGAACCTTTTGACCTAATGTAAATCAATCATCCAGCTTATCGGCATATTTAATTCTGTAAATACGGCGCAGAGAATCATCGATACGCGCTTCCGAAATCTTACCGTTTTGCACCGCTTCCAGCACACCGTTATATGCCTTCTCAAAATCATCGGGCATAAGTATCATATCACAGCCTGCTTTCAAAGCCAAAATGGCTGCTTCGTCAGCCTCATAATACTCTGTGATAGCTCCCATTTTCATGGCATCGGTAATAATAATGCCTTTAAATCCCAGCTCATCTCTTAAAATATCAGTCACCACTGCTTTTGAAAGGGTACTTGGGGTATTATCTCCCGTAAGTGCAGGCACCGACAGATGACTGACCATTACAAAATCCACACCCGCATCTATGCCCGTTTTAAATACCACAAATTCTTCCCCGCGAAATTGTTCTGCGCTTCTGTCCGTATCCGACATGCCTACATGGGTATCCTCTACGCTGCTTCCGATACCGGGGAAATGCTTCAGGCAAGCGCTTACGCCGTTATCCTCCAAGCCCTGCACCATGGATGATGACATAGAAGCCACCACTGAGCTGTCACTACCATAAGAACGGTCGCCGATCATGCTGTCTTCTATACTATTAATATCAGCAACGGGAGCAAAATTTAAATTAAATCCCAATTCCTTTAGGTATCCCGCAATGCTCTCACCCGCTGCATATGCCTTTGTGGGATCCGCCGTTTCTCCGATAGACTGTGCACTTCCCACATTTTCCGCAAATCCTGCTTCTGCTATCCTGCTTGCGCTACCTCCCTCTTCATCAATACCTATAAATAAGGGATATCTGCTGTAAAGAGATGTGTTAGAAATCATCTCCGTGATTTGTTCTTTGGTCTTCAAATTATCACCGAAATATATCAGGCCGCCAACCGCCCATTTTGCTAAGGCTTCCTTGGTTCCCTCTCCTGCTTGAACTGCTGTTTTTACTCCCGTGATAGATTCAGGTGTTACAATAAAAAGACCCGCAACCTTATCTTCTATGGGCATAACCTCTATTGCTGCATTAATAATTTCATCCAGCATCTCCTCCTTTGATTGAGGCTTTGCTGCATCGGTAGGATCAGGCTTGACTAAGCTTTCCTCCGTACCTATGATATTTCTTAAATCATCCGGCATAGATGGATTGTTAGCAGCCCTTATCTTTTCCTGCTTCCCAATGTATAAAACAGTCATCACTACCGAAACCACTATTAAAATGATAAAAAGAGATGAAAAAAGATACGCCAGAGCCTGATTTCTTTTTCTACGTCTGCGGCGTTCCTCTCTTCTTACTCGCAAGGCTTCTTCCTGTTCTTTTTTTCTATTATGTCTAATTTCGGTGTTTTCTCCCATTTATAAATCTCCTTCGTTATGTATGGGTATATGATACTCTATTTTTCGACATTTTTCCACAGGAAATACTTTACTTTTAATTTTTATATTATTAATTATTCCTTAATATTCTCATTATTAGATTTTATTCTAAATTATAATGTTTTACCATGTATTATATAATGTTAAAGCATTGGTTTTATACAAAGTAAAAGAGCGCATCAATTATCAATGAATTAATGCGCCCTTTTAGACTATGCTATCCAATGGACTAGCCCTCCTCTAAAAATATTGGAAATGGTTAACAGTTACCAAACTACATCCATATTTTTTTCTTTTGTACTTTCCACTTCTTCTCTTGTACTGATAGTACTGTAACGTCAACTCATTTTTCTCGGTTGTATCTCGCTACCTTTTCTTGTGTACTTGTAACTTTTTTCTTTGGTCCCTATATTCATTTGTATATTATATGGATGCTTAAATTAGAAATTTACGTTTTAGGTGGACTGTACCTTCCTTTCTTTTGTATTTAGCAATTCTGCTTTTCTATTTCTCTTGCTTGTTTGTAAGTTCATTATATCCATTTCATTTCTATTTGTCAACACATTATTCTATATTTCTTTTAATTTTTTATCTTCTTAACATTATTCGACAAGTTATCCCATAATTAAACATATTCTGTGCGATAAACTGTTTATTATGACGATGTTGACTAAATTGATAATTGGTTCTATTATATATAGTATGAATAACTTTTAATAAAGGAAAATAAAGGAAATTAATTATGACAAACAAACAACTGGCTTTTGAATCTACCGTAAATACAATTATTAAAAATCTTGCTGTCAGGAATATGGAAGGATATTTTTATGAAAATGCAGAAGAAGCTGTCTCTGCCATTCTAAAAATGATACCTGCAGAAAGCTCTGTTACCTGGGGCGGCAGCGAAACCTTGAAAGAAACAGGTATGCTTGATGCCTTAATGAAGGGTAATTATAAGCTGATCGACAGAAGTACTGCTCAAACAGACAAAGAACGCCGTGCACAATATGGACAGATGGCGACTGCAGATTACTTTTTTATGAGCAGCAATGCCATTACCTTAAACGGAGAGCTGGTCAATATCGACGGCAATTCAAACCGAGTAGGTCTATTGGTCCATGGCCCTGAACATGTTATTATTCTTGTGGGAATGAATAAGCTTGCTGCCGACATTGAATCTGCATACAAACGGATCCGCACTTATGCATGTCCTGCCAATGCCAAAAGATTACATAAAACTACTCCCTGCGGTATATTAGGAAAATGTCAGGAATGTTATTCCGCAGAATCTATGTGCAGCCAGATTGTAATTACCAGACGTAGCGGTCATGCAGGACGCATAAAAATATTTTTCATCGCCGAAGAATTAGGCTATTAATCACCAAAATATCCGCCGTTTGCAAGAGATAAAATCCTGCATGCGACGGATATTTTTTAAAGTTATAATTGTGTTACGACAAAAATATCGTAAATGGCCTTGATCGCTGTTTCAAATTCTTCATTTGTCACACCGATGATGATATTCAGCTCGGATGAGCCCTGATCAATCATTTTAACATTTACATTGGCATGTGCCAATGCAGCAAACACTCTGCCTGCCGTACCACGCATGGATTTCATCCCGCGCCCCACTACCGCAATCAGCGCCAAATCCGATTCAATATCAATGGAATCAGGATTCACCAGTCTATGTAAGCCGGCAACCACCTTCTGTTCCTTGTGCATAAACTCATCCTGATGTACAAATACCGTCATGGTATCTATCCCTGAAGGAACATGTTCAAAGGAAATTCCGTTCTCTTCAAAAGCCTGCAGCACCTTCTTGCCAAAACCGATTTCCGTATTCATCATATCCTTTTCAATATTGATTGCACAGAAGCCTTTTTTACCGGCAATACCCGTAATGACATATTTGGATTTCTGGCAGGTACTACCCACAATCCAGGTTCCGTCTTCATCGGGTGCATTGGTATTGCGGATATTGATGGGGATACCTTGCTGACGCACAGGGAAAATGGCATCCTCGTGCAATACACTGGCACCCATATAAGCAAGCTCACGCAATTCCCTATAGGTAATGATATCTATGGATTCCGGTTTATCGATGATGCGGGGATCGGCAATCAGAAAACCTGAAACATCCGTCCAGTTTTCATAGACATCAGCCTGTACCGCTTTTGCCACAATGGAGCCGGTAATATCGGAACCGCCCCTTGAGAAGGTTTTAATCCTTCCATCCGCATAAGAACCATAAAAACCGGGTATAACCACTTTTTTACATTTTGACAGGCGGTGTGAGAGCACTTCATTGGTCAAATCAGCATCAAACTCACCATTGTCCTTAAAGAATATTACTTCTGCGGCATCAACAAATTCAAATCCCAGATAAGCAGCCATGATGATTCCGTTTAAGTACTCACCGCGGGAAGCCGCATAATTATTCCCTGCTTTCTCTTTGAAATTTTTTTCGATTATTTTAAATTCTTTTTCCAAAGAAAGCTCCAAATGAAATCCGTCAATTATTTCTTGGAATCTTGCTTTAATTAAATCCAATTGTTTGGAAAAATCCTTGCCTTCTTCCGCAAGGGCATAACATTTGTAGAGCATGTCAGTCACTTTGGTGTCTTTGGGAAAACGCTTCCCCGGAGCGGATGGTATTACAAACGCCCTCTCCTTATCCGCCCTGATAATATTGCCTACTTTAGCAAACTGCTCTGCACTGGCAAGAGAACTCCCACCAAACTTCACTACTTTTTTCATAACTCCCGTACTCCTCATAATTATTTTTCAAAAAGAAAGTCTATCAGCTTATGACCCTGAATTTCCAAATTCCCGGATGCACGGCCTTCACGCTCGTTGTAATTCCAGTTTTCAGTTCTTTTAGCCGTACTGTCATAAAGCATATAGGGAACATTTTCAGCTGTATGGGTACGCACTCTTATGGGTGTGGGATGATCCGGCAAAACCAGCATCCTATATTCAACACCCTTTTCATTTAGCTTTTCGGTAATGGGTCCGATTACCTTCACGTCCAGATAATGAATGGCCTCTACCTTCCTCTCCACGCTTCCCTGATGTCCCATTTCATCCGGTGCTTCTACATGGATATAAGCAAAATCATAACCGTCTTCCGTTAATGCCTTCACGGCTGCCTCTACTTTTCCTTCATAATTGGTATGGAGTCCACCGTTTGCGCCGGGTACCTCCGCCACTCCCATGCCTGCCCCTACCGCAATTCCTTTTAAAAGATCAACCGCCGATACCATCATGCCTCTTTTTCCTGTCTTTTCAAAGAAGGAGCTCAATGCCGGTTTTACGCCCGCTCCCCAAAACCAGCAACAGTTGGCAGGATTTAGTCCCTGTTTCTTTCTTTCTATATTAAGCGGATGATTCACTAATATTTCGAAGCTTCTCTCCATCATCTTACGAAACTTTTCCTCATCGGGAAGATAGGGGCCTATCACACTGTCTAAAATATCATGAGGCTGCGTAAAATCAATTACTCTGCCATGATCCCATATCAGACAATGTCTGTAGCTGGTACCTGCGTAGAATTGGAACTCTTCATTTGCAAGCTCCTTTGCAACCGCCTGTAACAGCACTGTACAGTCTTCGGTGCTGATTTCAGAGGAACTGTGGTCTATTATCGTCTGTTGTGCAAACGGTACCTCATCTTCCGACAAAGTTACAATATTACAACGCAGTGCAATATCCGTATCCTTCATCGGCACACCTATATTTAATGCTTCTAAGGGTGACCTTCCGGAATAATATATTTTAGGATCATATCCCAGTACGGATAAATTTGCCGTATCAGACCCCGGCTTCATGCCTTGGGGTATTGTATGCACCATCCCTATTTCGGATTCTTTGCTCAATCGATCCAAATACGGTGTATGAGCATATTCTATGGGGGTTTTCCCACCAAGCTCTGCTATGGGTTCATCTGCCATGCCATCCCCCAAAACAATCAAGTACTTCATAACTATCTCCCATCCGCCCGCATCACCGGCATAAACAATAGTGGGCTTAAGCCTCTATGCGGATTCTCTCTCCAATTACAATATCCGCAAGAAGCGCATACCTGGATACAAATTCCGTTTCCTTTATTATAGGGGTTATAAACCCTGTTTCCTCCGGTACATCAAATAGAGTAACCGTCTGTAAATCTTCTCCGAACAATTCTTTTACCTTAGCCTCATTACCCGCTCTCGTACGGAAAAAGAACTTTCTCTCAATATCATCTATACTTACCAAATCAGCTTCCTCTGCATCCCAGAAGCACATGATTACCTTACCCATATGCCTTGCACAGTCAATCACATCGGAAACCACCGCACTTGCAGTAGGTAATTTTCCCGCGCCGCGCCCGTAATACATGGAATCACCCAGCATATTTCCCCTTACAAATACCGCATTAAATACACCGTTCACCATATACAGCGGATTCTCTCTGTCAATAAAACAAGGAGCAACCATAGCATAGGACTTATCTTCAACCACCTTACTGATTGCAAGTAATTTAATGGACATATTCATTTCTTTGGCATATGCAAAATCTCTGGAGGTAATCTTCGTAATTCCTTCCGTATGAATCTTCCTGTAATCCACATTTTTACCGATCATCAGTGATGAGAGGATTGCAATCTTTCTACAGGCATCATAGCCCTCCACATCCGCTTCGGGATTCTTCTCTGCATATCCTTTTTCTTGTGCTCTTTTTAGAACAGTATCAAAATCGGCACCTTCTCTTTCCATTTTAGTCAAAATATAATTGGTTGTGCCGTTTAATATACCTGTTATTGCTTCAATCCGCTCCGCAGTAAGAGATGAATTAATAGGTCTGATTATAGGAATACCGCCACCTACACTTGCTTCAAATAAATAATTACACATGTTGCTTTTAGCCAGGGCAATTAACTCAGGACCATGTGCTGCAACCAGCTCTTTATTAGAAGTACATACACTCTTTCCCGCTTGCAGCGCCTGCTTTGTAAATTCATACGCCGCTCCCACACCACCCATGGTTTCGCAGATGATTTTTACTTCTTCATCCTCTACAATCTGAGTATAGTCATGAACTATTTTATTTTCATAAGGATCTCCCGGAAACTTTCGTAAATCCAAAATATATTTAATCGATAATTCTTCTCCGGCCTTTTTATTAACTATATCCTTGTTTTTTTCGATTACCTCCACTACACCGCTTCCTACCGTGCCATATCCTAATACCGCTACTTGAATCATAGTAAATCCCTCTCAATCGTTTATTATTATTCCTTTGCTAATATCTTAACGTGATGTACTCCTTTTTTATTTTCCATCTCCACAATCATCTGTGATATATTCTTTGTTGCCTCAAGTATCTGAATGCTCAAGCTTAAGGATGCCATGCCATTAATAGGAATACTCTGATGAATGGTCAATATATTAGCTCCAAAATCCGCAATGGTCTTAAGTACCTGCGATAAAAGTCCCGGCTCATCATCCATTTGAAAGGTAAGCGTAATGGTACGCCCCTGTGAATTTTCATGGAATTCAGAAATATCATCCTGATACTTATAAAATGAACTACGACTGATGCCTACCGCATCCACCGCATCTTGAATAGTGGGCACCTTCTCCGACTCATATAGTCTCTTTGCCTCCACCACCTTTAATAGAACTTCGGGAACCGCCTTCTGCTTAATTAAATAATATTTGGTAGATTTAGCCATACTCCTCACTTCTCTTTCTACACTGTATATTGGTTTTATAAACTGCATATTCATAAATGCATTTGTTTTTCACTCAAGAACAATTTCATTGGTTTTCCACACAGCAAAGACACATGTGTGCTACAGAAAGATAGTTTAGCATATCTACATTAAGAATGCAAGACTAAACTTGTATACATTCGCCTTTATTTGCCATAATATTTTGTATAAAATACACAAATTGACAGGGCAATCTTCAGTTGGGCGTATTATATTTTAAAGTGAACTTTCCTAAAATAAAAACAGGGCAGACTAAAACCATGTCCGCCCAATCCTTTTCTCTTATGTTTTATTTTGGTATTTGCGATTTTCCATGGAGCTCTACTCTCCATAATACTTTATCAGCCGGTTTTTCTAACCATTCCAATGAGCCCCTAAGTGTAAAAGCATGTTCAGCATAGGCTTCCCTGCTTTTAGGAACCACTTACGGTCTCATTTCCATAGAAAAAGATGGCTTTCCAAAGTAATATGAGGAGTAGAGCCACTAAAATAAAGTTTCCCAATTACTTAATGTTTCCTTAGATAAGAGGATATCGCTCTGTAAGCACCTCTACAATTTCCCTTGCTTTGGGAATCATCTCTTCGCCGCCTTTAATTACCAAGGCTATCGCTTCTGCGATTTTATCCATATCCTCGGTATTCATGCCCCGTGATGTTATCGCAGGCGTTCCCAAACGTATACCGCTGGTTACAAACGGTGATTTGGGATCATTGGGTATGGTATTTTTATTGCTGGTAATATGAGCCGCATCCAATAATTTTTCCACTGCTTTACCGGTCAGACCGAAATTGGTTAAATCCACTAACATCAGATGATTGTCTGTTCCGCCGGAAACAATTTTTACGCCCCTGCTGATAAGTCCTTTGCAGAGAGCTTGTGCATTGTCAATAATCCCTTTTTGATAAGCCTTAAAATCATCTGTTAATGCTTCCTTGAAGCATACCGCCTTTGCAGCTATCACATGCATCAGGGGACCGCCCTGAATGCCGGGGAATATAGCTTTGTTGAAATTATATTTCTGTGCTGCTTCATTATTACAAAGAATCAAACCGCCACGGGGGCCTCTTAATGTTTTATGTGTGGTTGTGGTAACCACATCCGCATAGGGAATGGGGCTTGGATGCAATCCGGCTGCCACTAAACCTGCGATATGCGCCATATCTACCATTAAAACAGCACCCACCTCATCGGCAACCTCACGGAACTTTTTAAAATCTATTATTCTGGCATAAGCAGATGCACCTGCAATAATCATTTTAGGTTTATGCTCTATTGCCAGCTCTCTCATTTTATCATAATCAAGAATGCCTTCCTCGTCCACGCCATAAGGTACAATATTAAAATACTTTCCGGACATATTCACAGGGCTTCCATGTGTTAAATGACCGCCATGATCCAGGTTCATTCCCATAATGGTATCTCCCGGATTACAAACCGCAAACTGCACCGCCATATTGGCCTGTGCACCCGAATGAGGCTGTACATTGGCATACTCACAACCAAATAACTCTTTGGCTCTCTCAATTGCCACATTTTCTACTTCATCCACGCATTCACAACCACCATAATATCTCTTTCCCGGATAGCCTTCCGCATACTTGTTTGTAAGAGGGCTGCCCATAGCTGCCATAACAGCCTTACTCACCCAGTTCTCGGAAGCGATCAGCTCAATGTGGCTGTTCTGTCTTTCCTGCTCGTCCACAATTAACTGAGCAATTTGTTCATCCACTGCTCTTACTTCATCTAATGAATACATTTTTTTCCTCCTGCATGGTTTTCTTCTATATATACGTGTAAAAACAATCAAAAGTGATTATATCATAGGCTCCGATGTTTACGCAATACATTCATTTACTTTTAGACGCTTTCCTGTTACAATTAATCTGTATCGACAATGTCGGTATTAATATTATAATTAACTTTACAGGGGGCTTTATGTATCATATTATTATAAATCCTGCTTCCCGTTCCGGACGCGGCAGTCGTATTTGGAAGGAAGTCATCAAACCGGCTCTTGCACAAAAAAATGTTTCTTATCAGGCATATTTTTCTGAAAAACCAGGTGAAGTGATTCGAATTTCCAAAGAAATATCTTCTGCCTTTTTAGAAGCACATCCTGATTCCGAAGAGTCCTGCCGAATTATTATACTGGGTGGTGACGGTACCGTAAATGAAACCTTACAGGGAATTTCCTCCTATCATCGTTTTATCTTCGGCTACATACCTACGGGCTCCAGCAATGATCTGGCCCGCGATATCGGTGTTCCCAGAAAACCTCTGGCCGCCCTTGACCGCATTTTATCTGCTAGAGATAATGCGGATATGGTTCACCCCATGGACAGAGGAATCGTTAAAACAGATTCTTCAACACGCTCCTTTTGTGTCAGTACCGGATTGGGCTTTGATGCAGCCGTATGCGAAGAGGCTATGAATTCTAAAATAAAAGATACCTTTAATCGCATAGGCCTTGGCAAGCTGACCTATCTCGGTATTGCCCTGAAGCAGCTGTTTGCCGCCAAACCGGTTTCCTGTGAATTATATTTAGATGATAAAGAGCCGATACATATTAAGAATATACTATTTGCAGCCACTATGAATCATAGATTTGAAGGAGGCGGATTTAAATTCTGTCCTACCGCAGATTATACGGACGGTATTTTTGATTTATGTGTAGTAGGCAATTTACCAAAACCTCTGATTCTTCTTGCCCTGCCTACCGCCTTTTTTGGAAAGCATTTTATCTTTCCGGGAGTGAATCATTACAGAGCCAAGAGAGTAAGGATAAAAACCAGCTCATCTCTTTGGCTGCATGCCGACGGAGAGGTTCATGAAAGAGCCGATAATTTGGAAATCACATGTGCACAGAGGGACATCCGCTTTATTATCTGATTTCTGAAGATTTCCTTAAGATATCAGAAAGATTGGGAAAAAGCATTGCAAAATGAAAAAACTTCGATATACTTTACTTGTACGTAGACAATTTATTAAATGTTTCAACGTAATGATGGGAGTTTTTATTGTGAAAAATTTAAAAAAGTTATACACGAATTATCGCCACGGGATTCCGCTTATTATTTATGGAATCATTTACTTATCCTGGTTCGCTTATCTGGAAAAGACAGTGACTAAACAGTATACTGTCATTCATATGGCTGTGGACGACCGCATACCGTTCCTCGAGGTATTCATTATTCCTTATTTATTGTGGTTTGCCTATGTAGCCGCCGTTGTACTGTTTTTCTTCTTTAAGGATAAAACCGATTATTATAAAACCTGTTTATTTTTATTTACGGGCATGACAATTTTTTTAATTATATCTACCATTTGGCCTAACGGTCATCATTTACGTCCTTATATCATGCCTCGTGATAATATTTTTACTCATTTGGTTTCAGCCTTATACAAAACAGATACACCTACAAATTTATGGCCCAGTATCCATGTTTACAATTCTATTGGGGCACATTTTGCTATCATAAAAAGTAAGCATTTCCAAAATAGAAAGGGTATAAAGGCAGCATCCTTCGTACTTTCAACCTCTATCATACTGTCGACTATGTTTATTAAGCAACATTCTTTATTTGATGTATTGACAGCTTTCGTGTTATCCGCTATAATGTACATAGTCGTTTATAGATACGATTTGGTATTGGCAATTAGAAACATCCTACATCCGGATGATAATTCCAGACCACAGATTGGATGAAAATCCATTCTGAAAATTAGCAATATTCATTGCTGAATTCCTATTAAAAGAAAACCGGGAGGCACCCCCTATGTCTCCCGGTTTTCGCATTTAAATCAGTTAAAAATCCCCAATGCATTAATGCATTGGGGATACTGGTTTAGTTAAAATTAAATATCTTCCGGCAGATACGATAGCCTTCTACGGAAATTCTTCTTCCGCCTCTTCCCGGTAAGTTCATTGCGCCGCCCATAATGCCGTTACGCAGCCAAAAATGCAATAACCTGTCTTTTTGCTTCAGATATTTCCACAACTCTTTTTTTACCTCCAAATGCTCTTCCGTACCTGAACGGATACACAAAATTGAGGATACAGTCATGATAATCTCCAAATAATTTCGCATATACTGATGACGTCTTTTTACTTTTACAATTTCGGCCTTATGATCCGTATAATAATCAATCATGAGCTTATTTACTTTTATCTGTTGGTCCAATCTGGATATCATTATATTTTCATTAACAGATTGATCCTCACGTCCGATGTAATACCTATAGAAATTCACATCCAGATAGTACATATTTTGTACATGCAGCAAAGGCTCAAATACATAAATATTATCTACATAAAAGGTATGCTCAGGCAGCTTAATGCCGCTCTCCTTCAGTAATTGAGTTCTGAAAATAACAGAATGCATTAAGATATAATGTCCCTTACTGAAATGCCTGCACTCTTCCCAGGTAAACATCCGGTTCTGGGGAAGGATATGCCTATAGTGCATTACCTTTTTGCGTTTCTCACCCACTTTTTCATATACAAAATTACTGACCAGCATATCCAATTGCTTTCCGCCTCCTGCCAGTTTTCTCAAAGTATCCAAAACCTGCATATAAGCTTCTTTTTGCACCCAGTCATCGCTGTCCACAACTTTAAAAAAGAGACCTGTTGCATTTTCGATTCCTGTATTTACTGCAGAGCCGTGTCCGCCGTTTGCCTTATGGATCGCTCTGACAATTCCCGGATATTTTGCCTCATACCGATCGGCAATTTCTGCCGTATTGTCCCTTGTAGAACCGTCATCCACAATCAATATTTCTACATCGTCGCCGCCCGGCAGAAGGGATTTTATACACTTTTCCATATAAGCGGCTGAATTGTAACTTGGGATGGCTATGGATAATAATTTCATTCTTTCTCTCTCCTTTGGTACTTGTCATTTCCTATTTTTATATCTAAATAACCTGTGTAAGCCGCAAATGCGGTTGGAACAGGATATTTCTCTTCCGTTTCACCGGGTTCTGCAAAAATCCAGTCTTCCTTTAAGAGGCTTTCTTTTTTGGGCGCAAGCTCGTCCACTCTTATCATATATCCCCACATATGCCATTCTTTATGTGTAAAAATATGCTTTGATTCCTGAAGAGGTAATACACGAAGGATTTTTAACCCTTTTTCCTCCAGCCAACTGATAACCTCATTCTGTGTCCTATGCCCGATCATCGAGGGAAACTCATACATCCCTGCCAGGAGTCCTTTTCCCGGTCTTTTATGAAGCGCTGCCTTATTGGCATCCCGAATCACAAGTATTGTTTTTTCTTCTATACTACGTGGCTTTTTCCTTCCTTTTTTAGGGTAATCTGCTTGTACACCCTCATCGTTTGCCAGACAATGATCTGCAAGGGGACATATTTCACAGCGGGGAGCACCGTTTGGTATACAGACAATGGCTCCTATTTCCATCAATGCCTGATTAAAATCTCCCGCCCTTTCAGGCATTATTTTAAGCAGTTCTTCCTCAGTCTTTTTTTTGACCGCCGGTAGAAGAATATCCTCCTTCTGCTTGCAGATACGAGAAATAACCCTGAGCACATTACCATCAACTGCAGGTACCCGCTTACCATAGGCTATGGAAGCAATGGCTCCGGCAGTGTAACTTCCTATTCCGGGTAATTTTAAAAGCTCCTCATAGTCATCCGGCATAACGCCGTCATACTCGGACATAATCCGAACCGCGGCTTTTTGCAAATTCCTGACCCTATTATAATATCCCAGTCCTTCCCAAAGCTTTAAAAGGACTTCCTCAGGAGCATTTGCTAAACTTTCAATATCTGGCAGTGCCTCCAAAAATCTTTCAAAATACGGCTTTACCGCCTCTACTCTTGTTTGCTGTAGCATAACCTCCGATACCCATACTCTATATGGTGCCGGCTCTTCCCTCCAAGGAAGTATGCGCCTGTTGCTATCATACCATTTTAAAAGCGGTTTGGGAATGGCATTAAGGTTCCCTTTTCTTAATTTTATCTTATTTACAGGTAAATTATTTCCAAAGTTTTCATGGCTGTTTAATCTGACCTCCACCTGCTTGCCAATCACCATTTCATCAGACTCCACCACACAGTCATATGCAAGGATATGCACACCTGCCTCTTGCGCCCTTTGCAGTGCATCCGCAAAATCGGGTTGGGTCTCTTTGTTGGGTGTGAAATAAGATACTCCTTCCATCTGTATCACAAAGAATACATAGACCTCATAGCCTTCCCTTTTTGCCGCTATCAGCTCCTCTACATGCTTCAGAGCACGCTCAGAAGGGGCATCCGGAAATAAGACTACATTATCCCGTTCTAAGGTAACGCCCTTCACTTCCATAAAAATTTTCTTATCTCCTGCCTCTATGTAAAAATCTAAACGTGAATTCCCGTATTTTTTTTCCGGACGCATAAATATCAGGTCAGGAAAGAGCAGCTTTTTTAAAAGCCACTCTTCCACCGCCCTGTTAGGTGCCTGAGAATCCATATTTATAATTCTGCCATTCTTATTTACTGCTACTAAATCATATGCTGTCTTTCTTGCGGGATTGCTGTTTTGCTCCAAATACACCTTTGCCTGCTTTGTTAAGAGCTCATGGCATCTGCCCGTATTCTTTACATGGGCAACTTCTATCCTGCCGGCAATTTCTACATAAGCTATAAATCGGTTGGGCCTCTCTAAAAACACACCCTCTACAATATTATGATACTTCATTTATTTTTCTTTCCATTCTGTATATATTTGATTGCTGTACACCACTACTTTTGATTGGTACTCTTGCCGAAGGAACCACCTCTGCAGCTAATTTTGTATGTAAAAGCTGATCATCAAAAAATATCTGTGCCCCAAATGCCGAGAGTACTTCTCGCTTTGTAATCCCACCCAGAAAGAATGCCTCATCAATCCTTACATTCCATGCCCGAAGCGTTCGTATTACACGCTCATGTGCAGGGGCACTCCTTGCTGTGACCAAAGCGGTTCTGACCGGCGTTTTGGTTGTTTCAAACTCTTGTTGCAGATCAGATAATATCTTTAAAAACCGTGCAAAAGGTCCGGCATGAAGGGGAAGCATTGCTTTTTCTTTTTCACTGTTTTCAAAAGCCTTAAGTCCCTGCTCTTTAAAAACCTGCTCTGCCTCATCGGAAAATAGTACTGCATCACCGTCAAATGCTATCCTAATCCTGGACGCCTCTTGGTCTTTACAGCAGTCTGTATAATCACCGGTTCCTTCACCACAGATAATTCCTGCCGCAATGCCGGCATCTATGGCAGACTGCACATCCTCTTCACAAGCAGATAAAAATAAATCCGTTTTAAATGCATTGAGATAAGGTGCAAGAGATGCTCCGCTTAAAAATACAGCTCTGGTTATCTTAAGCCCATAGCTTTCTATGGAATGAAAAATACGGAGAGAAATATCGGGACTGTTCTTGGACATCAAAATTACTTCCACCCTGCTTTCCTGACCGGGCGTATTCAGACTTAACAGAGATTTAATCAGCATGAATCCAGGACCCGGCTTTAACACTTCATCTTCATGATCCTTTTGATAAGCCGAGTAGGCCTCCACACCCTTCTCTTCAAATATTCTATTTTCAGTTTGTAAATCAAATAGTGCACGTGTTGAAACACCGATTACTAATCTTTGCTCCAGATTGTAAGACATGAAAGCCTCTCTTTCCCATAGCCTTGCCGTAAGCGACGTTTCCTTATCTTAAAACATTATCTGCTTCTGCTCCGTTCATATTTATCACGTGTAATCAAGCAGTTCTTAAGTTCCAGAAATCGTTCCTCCAAGCTGCCTTCCGGCACCTCCACATCACTGGCAATCGCCATTGTAGTTATCATTTCATCCGTTATCCAATGTTTTAATCCGGTTAATATATTTAAACGCTCCTCATGGGTTTCGGCATCTAAAAATTGCAATACCATGGGATCAATATTCAGCTCCTCGCCTTCCGGCTCTTCCTTTACCCCAAATGCCTTTTCTGCGGCCTGCATAATAGACTCCATCAGGGAAGTCCTCTCAGATGTATTTAGATTAGGCTCTTTGGATATTTCCTTCACCCTTTCCATTTCTGCTATTTTAATATCAGACCCTTCGGATATCTGTGTTTCCCTCTCTGATGCCTGTAGATTAGGATTCGTCATTATTTCTGGGTTCTCTGATGACGATTCCACTGATTGCAGCTCAAACCGGAAAAGCTGTTTTGCTTCGGGGTATTTATCCTTATCTACTTTATCCAAAAATTCATCAAGCGGTCTTGCATATATTATGAAATTTCCGTATAAAGCCTGATAAACCACTAATTTTTCTCCTGTTTGATAATGCTCTGCAACTAATAGCACCTGATATAATTTGCCATTAAAATGCTTGTATATTTCATAAGATTTAGGTATCCGGGACATAATTTACTCCTTTCGTCAGTTCACGCGGTTCTTTTATTATAATCCCAAATCTCTCTCTTGTCATGCACTTCCTGTTAAGGAATGTACAAAGCTGCAATTATCTTCTATAAATGCTTTTTCCCTTAGCTCTTTGGTTAAATTTTCTTTTTCTTCCTCCTCCAGCTTTTCAAACCTGCTATTATGGATCGTAATATGATATTCCCTCCTTCCATCCTCCCACACCGTTCTTGTCAGCATCACTCCGCTGTTTGCATAACCCTCTTCTCTTAGATAGTCACGTATTACTTTGATATATTCATGCTCCATTTCTGTATAATATGCTTCACTATTTTTTATTTCCTGCTTGCTCTGGCTTTTTACCGTTCCAACTGTTAAAAATGCGGTTATTACAATCAATAAAAATGTTATAAAGACAAATTTTCCTGTTTTCATGGTTACATCACCCTTTCTAAGTTAATTGATGTAATCAATATATATAAAACAATGTCCAAAAAAACTCTCTTTGTGAACTTTTCTATAAATAAAAAAGAACCGCTCCTGATTATATCAGGAAACGGTTCTCTTTATAATTTTATATGATTATTCATTCATGAATGCTAAACCTTAAACCGGCTGATTGCTTCCATAAGTTCTTCGGTCTTACTCTGCAACTCTTCGGTCACACCACGTAGTGCCTGTGCTTGCTGCATCTGCTCAGAAACCGTTTCACTTACCAATGACGCGGATGCTGCTGTCTGCTGTACAACACTGGAAATGCTTTCGATTGCCATCAAGGTTTCCCCTCTTTCACCGTTCATCTGTTTCATATTTTCCTGAACAGCGGTCACATTGCCAAGCAACTTACTGATACTGTCGCTCATATTCGAAAAAGTCTGCCTTGTTTGCTCAACAATTTCTCCCTGTTTTTCTACTACAGCCTTAGCGTTGGAGGATGACATTCTGGTTTCCACAGTCATCTCATTGATTATATTTACCACCTTACGAATTTCTTCTGCTGCCTGCATGGAATTTTCTGCAAGCTTCTTTATCTCTTCGGCAACTACCGCAAAGCCTCTTCCGGCTTCACCTGCTCTGGCTGCTTCAATAGAAGCATTTAAAGATAAAAGTGTTGTCTGAGTAGATATTTCATTAATAGTATCAATAAAGGTTGCTATTTCTTGTGATTTAACTGAAAGGGTTTCAATTTTCTCATCCACCTGGTCGGTCATCTTGACTGTCTCGTCTGCTTGCAAAATCAAGGTTTCCATACTACCGTTTCCTATGTCAATCATAGATTTAGTTCCGTCTGCCAGCCTTCCCATCTCTATCATGCTTTGCTCGGTAGTAAGGATAATAGTGGATAATTCATCCATCTTGTGAAGGCATTGTCCGGCATCCTCCACCTGACGGTTTACACCCTGATCGATTTCATCAATGGCACTATGGATATGTTGGGTACCGTCACTAAGAACACCAGTAGACTGTGCTACATTTGAAGCAGAAACGGATACATCCTGAGATATGGACACCACCTTGGTAACCAAGTCCTTGGTATTGGATACCACTCCCATGATATGTCTGGCAAGAGTACCGAATTCTGTCCTGTTCTTTATGGTCATATCAACGGTCAAGTCTCCGCTCGATACTTTTGATAGTCTTCCAATAATACGGCTCATATTCTTGCTGATACCGAAAACAATGAATATTCCCAGTACTCCCACAAATATGCAGGCAAACAGTACAAATAACAGCACTGCATCTTTTAGTTCATTTGCTTCTGTCATCATAACGCTTTTAGGAATCAATGCACATAAAACAGCATTGTTTTGCTTACATTTAGAAGCCATAAAGCAATATTCATCACCATTTAAGCTGATGTCTTCGCTAAAGCTGCCTTCTTCCAAAATTGCCCTTTGGTAGTAATCCTGATCCATAAAACTAAAGTCCTGTATCGGAACCTCACCGCCGCCATCTGCCGTAAGCCCTGTCAGCATTTCATGTCCGTCAGCCGTTATGAAGCCTACTATACTACCTTCTCCCAGACCCGTTTTCTGCATTATTTGCAATATATTATCACTGCTTAAATCAATCACGATACATGAGTTGCCCGCAGCCATAGGCATATATAATGAAACTATGTATTTTTCAGGATTAAGTACAAACACTTCGTCAATAAGATCATGACCGGATATCCATTTATCCATTTTATTCTTAGACTTTATAACTGCTTCCTGTTCAGCCAGCAAGTCATCATAAAATCCATCCTTTGGCCTTATTGATTCCATACTGGCAGAGGTCAGACAGCCAATTCCACGCTGTGTTACCACATGGATATTCTCAATAAAGCTGTTTGCAATCTTTTTAGTAAGTATATTACTTGTCATATCAGCTCTGATACGGTTTACCTCTTCCGGTTTGTCTTTAAAAGCATTACGCGTATAGTTAATCAAGTCACCGTTATTAAATAGCTCCAAAGCATTGGAAGATATTGTTTCAAAACCAAAATCCATATAATCCGTTGTCATCTGCAAAGCTTGCAAAGCTGTCTCACGGTAATTATTCACCATACCCTTCTCAGCCTTGTTATATGAATAAATACCTATGCAGACTACCAAAATCACAGGCAGGGCAAAGCCGATCACAAGCTGTGCCTTAAGACTTAAACGAATCCCTGCACCCTTCTTCTCTTTTTTTGGTTTTATAGTCTTGGTGTTTATTTTATTTAATTTTTCTTTTCTGATACTTTTCGTATCTTTTACTTTCTTCAACGCAGACTCCCCCTTTTCTCCTATCATAGCAGTCTTTTTTAATTTTTAAGTATCGGACAAAAAAATCTGCAATATTTTTATAATTAACTTATTCTATTGCCATCATAACACAAGTGTATAGTAAAAACAATTTCTGAAAATGAATGGATTATCGAGGTAAAAATTGTGCACTTTTACTACAATGCTATTTGTAATAAAAGTACATATAGTTACTTTGTATTATTTCAGACTGAAATTTTATGCCTAATTTTTTATTTCATCTTCTTCATATATTTCAATGCCATACAAATCACGATAATAACCCTGTATTCCCCTATAACCCCAGTCTTTTACAACATTCCCCTTCTCCAATGCTATGGTCATGGGCACAAATCCCCAACGTATTCCGTCATTATCCACATAACCGTTTGCACAATGGGAACGGTATAATGCATACTCTCCTCTTTCATAGCCAAGAAGCAATGCCATTTCTCCATAACTATCATCCGTCATAGGGCTGTAGCCCTCTGCTTCAAACCAGGCTTCACATCCCTCCATAAATTGCTCATTTAAATATAATATTACTTCCTTATCATATGACATGAGCTGTGTCACATAATCCGTAACCTCAGGACAGTATAATTCTACCTGATAGAATATATACTCGCTGGCATCCACTCTAAAAGTAAAGTCAAAGGTCTCATAGTCACTGAATCTTATATTCCAAAAAGCCATTTCCGTGCTCTGCGTTGTTTCATCACTTAAATTAAAATACTCCGCATAAATTATATTGTTTTCTAAATCATATCCGGAAATATCGGGTATCAGCTGATACTGCACTGCAATCTGCATGGCTTCCTTGATTCCCTTTAATAATTCGCCGCCGTTTGCAACCTCCTGCCCTGTTAAATATAAGGTTCTTTTTATATTTTCTTTTGATTCAAGCGCCTCCATCATCTGCTGAATCCGATCACCCACAGTCATGTTAACGGGGCTTTTAAAGAAGAAGCTTTCCCTATCTATAGCATGCACCTGGTTTAAGTCCTTTTTATCTATAACTGCACTATAGCCCTGGGGCAGAAGAAAAGTAGCCAATATTAAAATGGTAATCATAAGAATGCCGATTGCATAATCTAGCATTCCCCCTTTTTTCTCTCTCTTACGACTCATAGGGCACCTCTCCTTCAGGAAATACAACCCATATTTCCGTTCCACTTCCTTCTTCACTGTTGATATACCATTTTAGGCCATGTACCTCTATGATACGGCTGCACAATGCCATACCCAGCCCTACTCCTCCCTCCTTACGGGAACGAGATTTGTCAACCATATAAAAGGCTTCTGTAATCTTATCTATTTCCTCCTGAGGCATACCGCATCCATTATCCTTAACCATAATTTCATAGCCTTCTTCCGAGCTCTGCCCCTTAATCCAGACAGATCCGTTCATAGGCAAAGCCTTTCTTGCATTATCTATCAAATTTACAAATAAAGAGACCAAAAGATCACGCTCTCCGTATATTTCTCTTTCTTCTAAATCGATATCACAAGTAATATTTTTACTTTCAAGGCTCTTTGCTATTAAATGCTTTACTTCCTCCATCAGCTTAGTAACGGAAATTAGCTTGAACTGGTAATCCTGATTTTGTGTTACTATCAGCTCCAATAGTTTCAAAGATAAGCTTTCCAAACGTTTACCTTGGGAGTATACATAATTAGATGCTTCCATGGTCTCTTCTTTTGACATATCCATAGTACGCAGCATATCAGCATAACCAATAATGGAGGTGAGCGGCGTTTTTAACTCATGAGCAAAAGATGCTGTGAAATCCTCCTGTTTTCTTGCAGCGTCTGTGAGCTCATCTATCTTTTGTGTTAAATTCTCCGCCATTAAATTAAAATCCTGTGCCAATGTACCAACCTCATCTTCACTGGTTACCTTGGCACGAATATTATAATCTCCTTTTGCAAACTCTCTGGTTGTATAGGAAAGCCCTACCACTGACCTGGTTAATAAATGGGATAGTATAAAAATAATAACAGATGTTATGGCAAGTAAACCCAGCATAATCACACGGTACTGGTCATAAAATTTATCACGTTCCTCATAAAGGCTTGTAATATCCTTAGAGCTTTCCAAATAATAAGTTCTTCCGCTCATTTCGCTCTTGCATACAAATATAAGATACCGTTGTTCTCCGGCATCCATTACCTGATAGACGCAGGTATGATCACCAATCTGCTCCATCATATTATGGTCCAATATTTCTTCATAATTTTGATAAAGAAGATTTTGTTCTCCCCTGTAAAGCTTATAGGAATACTCCTGATCGTCCAAATTGCTGATAATGGATTCCGCTAAATCCCGTACCACCTTTTCCGTTCTGTAATTCTCTGATAAAGAGGACATATTGTTCTCAAAAGCAAACTGGAACATCCTGTTTTCCCTGTTTCCCTCTTCAATCTCCTTTTCCAGAGAATTATGGAAGGTCTGCGTAATCATCCATATACTGAATATGCTGAATACAATCGTAAGCAATGCGGTAAATGCAAAAAAGATTTTCCAGAAAAATTTCATTCAATAACTCCTTCATTTAAGCTTCCAGGCGGTATCCAACCTTATAAACCGCAACAATCTTATCTTCCCAATGCAGCTTCTTCTTTAATCTCTGCACATGCAAATCCACTGTTCTGCTCTCTCCCATATATTCACTTTCCCATACATTCTCGTATATGGTATCACGATACAAAGCAATGTTTTTATTTCTAATAAAGAGAAGAAGCAGTTCAAACTCTTTTAAAGTCAGCATTATTTGCTCACCGTTTTGCATCACCACTCTGGAATAAACATCTACCTCAATATCCAATATCTGAATATATCTTTCCGCTTTATTATATCTTCGTAAAACAGCCTCTACTCTAGCAAGCAGCTCCACTATTTCAAAGGGCTTGGAAATGTAGTCATCCGCCCCCTCCTTAAGGCCCTTAACCTTATTTTCTACGGTTCCCATTGCGGTGATAAAAATAACCGGCATATGCAGACTTTGTGCATACTCTAGTAACTCATAGCCGTTGATTTTAGGAAGCATGATATCCAGCAATATCAAATCATAATTACCGTTTGCCATCATATCCGCCGCTTCCTGTCCGTCAAATGCGCACTGGCATTGATAACCCGCTTTGGTAAGATTCATGCGTATTAGATTTGATATGGGTTCTTCATCTTCTACAATCAATATTTTTATCATGTTGTCCGCTCCTTCCAATTTAGTCCGTAAAAATATTAGTTATTATACCAATCTCTTGTATCGTTTTTGCATCAAAGCACAGACATAATAAGCAGCTCCACGCTAAGGATATCCTTCATTCTACCGGTTTTTACCGCTTCTTCAGCCTCCACACACTGCTCCACTGCCCGTTTCAATTCCATTTCCTTAAATTTAGCGGCTTGCGACACATATTTTCCCGCCACAAATCCGGGTAGTCCGGTTTTTACTCCTATTGCTTTATTATCATAGCCTTTTTTTTTCAGCTCCTTAGCCTGTAAAAGCGTATTGCATTGTCTTGCAATCAGAAACAAAATACGCATGGGCGGCTCTTTAAGCGCCAAAAGATCATAATAAAGTGTCAGTGCCTTTTTGGTCTGCTTGTCCCCGATTGCGGAAATCATATCAAAAATATGACTGCTGATTCTGGTGGTGCAGACCTGATCTATATCATCCTTTTCTACCACATTACGATCCATGCAATAGCAAATCAGTTTTTCCAGTTCCATACGGATATTACCCATGTCAGTACCTGTTTTATCTAAAAAGTACTCTACATTGCGTTCCGTTATCTGCTTTCCTTCCTTTTTCAAAAGTCCGGCAACCCAACGCTTCAGCGTCCTCTCATCCTGTACGGCAAATTCCACTGCCCTTCCCTGTTTTGATACCTGTTTATATAATTTACAGCGCTTATCGACTTCACTTTCCGCAAAGATAAAAAAAGCTGCCGGAGCAGGTTGTTCCAGATACTCTGCCAGCATCTCCCCACCTGATTTAAATAATCCGGTATTTTCCATAACAATGACTCTTCTTTCCGCCAGAAACGGCATTGTCTCTGCCAGATCAATCACTTCTCCTATTACCAGATTCTTCCCTTCAAAATAATGAATATTCATAGAGTCGGTCTCGGGCGAGAGGGCAGTTTTTAATTTATCCATATACTGCCTGCGTAAATAGGCCTCTTCCCCAAAAAGAAGGTACATCTGCTTATATGATTCGTTTTTGATATCTTCATTGATCTGCTTCACGCCTATGTACTTCCTTTCTATTTTTATTGCCGCTCTTATGAGCAAGCTCCTCTTACTTTTTAACCCTTATTATTAAAGAAAAGTTTTACCGGCATTCGCCGCTTGGCATAAATAAGCCGCGCTTCATTATACCACTAAATTAATACTGCTTCAACACCCGTCCGTCGGTATAAAATACCACGGCTCCCTCTCCTCTTGTAAAGCAAATTTGGCAGCCCTCCTCCAACAGCCTGGTAAGCAGCTTCTCGTGGGGGTGTCCGTATCTGTTTGCTTTACCACAGGATATTATAGCAATATCTGTATCTATTTGTGCCAGAAACTCCGCACTCGTAGAGCCCTGCGAACCATGGTGCGCCACTTTTAAAAGAGTGATATATTTTATGTTTCTTTCTTGTAAATTTTTAATTAATGCAGTCTCTCCTTCCCCTTCCACATCCCCGGTAAGTAAAAGAGAGAAATTACCGTAGGTTAGATAAAGTACCTCTGAGTCGGCATTTGTATTTCGAGTGTTAAAATCCGCTGCAGGATGCAGACAGATTGCCTTTACACCATCACACTCCCATTCCATCCCCTCCTGCAGCCAAAGCAGAGGAATTGCTTTGGCTTTTGCCAATAATAGTATCTCCGCAAACTCTTCCTCTGTATTCCTCTGGGAATCAGGCAGCACCAATAGCTCTATCTTTATCCGGTCATTTTCAATCAATTCCAAGATACCGCTTATATGGTCCTCATCGGAATGGCTGAGAAAGACGGCGTCCAGGGTCCCGATTCCCTTGCTTTTTAAAAATGGCTCTATCCGATAAGTTCCTACATCATAAACACTTGTACTGCCTCCGTCTACAAGCCAGGTGCTTCCGTCCGGCAGCTCCAGGCAGATACAATCGCCTTGTCCCACATCTAAAAAAGTAACGATAAGACCCTGCTGTATTTTTATGCCAAACAGTAGTACCGCTCCGCATAGAAGTCCCACCTTGTACTTCCATTTCAGCTTCTTCAATAAAATCACAGCTAAAATAAGCAAAAGAAAGCATAATATCTGCCAAGCTCTGGGCTTGCCCGGCATCCACAGGCTACCCGGCAAATTACCGATAAAAATACAGCCTTGCTTATAGGCGATGAGAATAATATGTACCGGAATTGCTAAGAAGTTCGTTATAACGGGCATCAACAATAATATGGGGAATGATACCACACCCAAAATAAGGACACTGCTTACCAGAGGAAGCACCACCAAATTGAGTAATACTCCATATACGGATACCTCATAAAAAAACCAAAGCTGGACAGGCAGTGTGAATATGGTAATGGCAAGGGAAGTAAAAAAACCGTCTGCAAGAGGCACTTTCTTTATACCGGAAGGTAGAATTGACGGCTTAAAAACAGCCATGGCAATGACAGCCAGAAAAGAAAGAAGAAATCCCGAATGATATAGATACAATGGCTGCTGCAGCAGCATGAGCGCCGCGCAAAGCATGAGTGCTGTAATCATGTCATAAGTTCTTCCGATACATGTGGATAGAAGCCGGAGCACAAACATAAAAACAGCCCTCTTTACCGAAACGGGCATGCCCACCATAATGCCGTATACCAGCATCACGATCCCGCTTATTAGAGATGCCTGTATCATTGAAAGCTGTAATTTACGTAGAAACTTATAAAAACCCATACCCAAGATGGAGATATGTAAGCCCGAAATCGCCAGAATATGGAATATACCCGCCTCTTTGTATAAAGTCTTTGTTTCATTGCTTAAAAATGTCTTATCTCCAAGCAGCATGGTCTTAAGCAATCCGGCATCCTCCTCTATAAAAACAATATCAAGGCAATTACAAAGAAAGCTTCGTAAATGCCAAAGCCATTCTAAAAACTCATTTCTGCCTTTGTCCTGATCCATAAGTACGCCGTCTTTTATTTGTGCCGAAATACCCAGTACAGCATAATAAGCAGAAGCATCAAATTGTCCCGGATTTAAAGCAGTCTCGTACTCTACGAGCTTACCTTTTACCGTAACAACACAGCCTATAGGAGGTTCCTCACCGCTTTTGATACTGCATATAAAATTATTATAATATGGTATGGTTTGATTGTTTTGATTGATTGAAATGAGCTCTTTAGGCTCTATATAGATAAGTAAGACGGGGGTTTCATACCCCCTTTGATATTCTTTCGCATATACCCGGCCGGTTAATAAGACTTCTTTTCCGGCTGCCTCCCCGTATGATATAGGGGAGGGGGGATGTAAATACATCCTGACAGCCGTAAATAAAACAATGACCAGGCATGCCGCACATAATGGTCTTTTCAAATTTTCACTCCACTGTAGTAGTTAAATCCAAATTTCTTTCAAATATAGTGTCAAGGCTGATACTTTCACGATACATCAAATCCGTTTCACCATTCACCGATATCTGTACCTTGTTAACACCTGTCAGCTCCACAAGGGAGTTTACTATGGAATAAATCGCCACTTGGGGCGATACACTATATATTTGACTTAAGAAATTATCATCAAAATTTACATAACAAATTCCATCCTTTACTGAAATGCTAAGCACCTTTGTATTTAGATTGATGGTAGGATATACCACCTCCGCTACATCCGCACCCGGACCCGAAAGAAGCTGCTCCATCACCAGTTTCTCCATGGAAATATTTGTATTATAAGCCATGGTCCTATTTGTAGCAATCAATGCTGTTCCTTCTTCATTCGCAAAGTAAAGCCTCAAACGAACACGCTCATAAGCATTGATTTCATCTCCTGCATTATCAATAAATTGGTCACCGGACATAAGTCCTACCACCTTGCCAAGGCTGTCATGAAGCTGCTCTCCATTAATGGTAAAGGCTATATATTTAATCCCCTCAACCTGAGACAAGGTTCTGACAAGTGCTGCCCTGACTAAAACCTCTGTAGTGGGGCTTAAACTTCGGTATGCCTCATTCATATCCAGATAAAGTTTCGTTCCGTCAACATAATAAGACTGCAGCTCAAAGCCGATTTGCAACGGTGCCTTATATTCCAGTTTTTTCGGTATTGTCTTGAGTTGTTCGATTAACTCAATTAACTGTCCATCCGTATCCGATGCCAGCATTTGATACTCATGCATCTCTACCTTAGTTTCCGTATTACTGATATAATATACTTTTGTCATCTGATCTTTGTTTCTCTTGCCGCTTTTCCCACAGCCGGCTAATAAAAGAATACAGACTAAAAAAAGCAACAGGAATTTTGTTTTATTTATCATAATAAACCCATCCTTTCCCGCATCTATCCTGAGATATAGTTTAGGGGAATCTTTACACAGAATGTGGTTCCTTCATTTTCCAGACTTTTGACGGTAATGGAACCTCTATGCATCAGCACGGCCTTCCTGGTAATGGCAAGACCTAATCCCGTACCGCCGATTTCTCTGGAGTGAGATTTATCCACACGGTAAAAACGCTCATAAATCTGTTCCAATGCTTCCTCCGGAATTCCGATTCCCGTATCGGTAACCTCTATGGAGAACATTTGATGATCCGCATCCAAAACCACTTTCACAGAGCCCTGTTCCCGGTTATATTTAATGGCATTTTCCACTAGGTTAGAAATAATAAGTGTCATTTTAACCTCATCCACTTCTGCCGTTACCGGACGAATACTCTCAAGTATCACCTCAACATCCTTTTTTCTTGCAATGGGACGCAGACGCTTGCATATTAACTCTGTTAATTCATTCATATTCACCGTGCTTATATTTAAGGCCGCAACTGTCTTGTCCATCTTTACCAATGCCAGAAGATCAACTATAATCTGATTCTCCCGATCAATTTCAGCAGTAATATCACTCATGAACTCCTGGTACATTTCAAGAGGAGCATCGGGCTGCGCAAGCAGAGAATCCGCCAACACCTTCATGGAAGCCAGCGGTGTTTTAAGCTCATGGGATACATTGGATACAAACTCCTGTCTCGACTCATCCAATACCTTCATACGGCCCAGCAGTTGATTAAATGCGTCTACTATATGGACTGTTTCCAGATTGTCGGGTACAGATATCCTTTCATCATTATAACCCGCCTTCACTTCATTGATTGCCTGGGTAACCCTTGCAAAGGGTCTTGTCAGCACATCCGACAGCACAATGGCAATGCCTATGATAACCATGACCATCAGTGCTCCCAATATTATCGCTTTTCTGCTTAGGATATCCATAGTTGCAATAATACTGTCTGTGGAAATACTGGTGAGCATTACGCCGCGCACCACGCTTTCTTCCACCTCTCCATTGTCCGTCATAACTTTAATCGTCTCTGTAATGGGAATCGTCATCTCAATATAACCGTTTTCTTTGTCATAATTGGACAAGCTTTCGCCACCAAAGGATTTTATGATCTCTTCGGATATGATTGTTTTACCTTCACTTATGCTATAGGTATCTTTTACAATTTTGAAATTGCCACCGATAATGAGCACACGCCCATCATAGAGATTGGACAACATATCCAACTCCGCATTGATTACCTCGGAAGAATTGTCCTGCAGAAAATTATATGTAATTAAATGATTCGCCAGTATCTTAAGCTGGGTCCGCACCGTACTGGCTCGCAGTGGTATTGCACGTTCTTCATAACTTTTTACAATACCGTATCGCATCAGGATACTGGGCACAAGTCCTACCAAAAGAATAATGACAAAAAGCCGCGCCCGAAGGCTGCGGAAATTACTTAACCGTTTAATCATTTCTTTTATTTTTGACAGCATATACTTACTCCGCATAATTAAAGTAATATCCTACGCCCCATTTTGTATGAACAAATTTAGGCTCACTGGGATTTTCCTCAATCTTTTCCCTAAGTCTTCTGATATGAACATCCACTGTACGTACATCCCCGGGATAATCTGCGCCCCAAACAAGCTTTAACAGATTTTCTCTGCTGTATACCTTATCCTGATTGCGCATCAAAAGCTCTAACACTTCAAATTCCTTAGCTGTCAGTCCCACTTTCTTGTCGTCAATATAGGTTCTTCTTCCTTCACAATCAAGGCGCACGGAGCCGATTTTAATCATGCTTGCTTCTTCCTTGCTGTTCTTCTTAGACTCTGTTCTTCGCATGATAGCCTTAATTCTTGCCTTCACTTCTAAAATATTAAAGGGCTTTGTAATATAATCATCTGCACCATACTCCAAGCCCAGAATCTTATCCATATCATCTCCCTTTGCTGTCAGCATAATGATGGGGACACTGGAAAACTCACGTATTTGCTGGCATACCTCAAATCCCGTCAGCTTAGGGAGCATAATATCAAGAAGTATAATATCATATTGATTGTTCTTAGCATATTCCAAAGCTTCTTCACCATCATATGCACAATCAACTTCCATATCGTCCTGCTCCAGACTAAAACGGATTCCTTTCACGATTAACTTTTCATCATCTACAACCAACGCTCTTTTTGCCATTTTTCCCCTTCTTTCTATCGCTATATGTGTATTATTCTACATATATCATATTTTTTAACTTTTTAAACATACCTTCCTTAATACCGGAAACCAGCATAATATCCTCTATGCAGCTAAAACCGCCCTGTTCTTCCCTATAGGCTATAATATCGGCAGCCCGGCTTTCACCGATACCCGGTAAATTGCATAATTCCTCTGCTGAAGCCGTATTAATATTAACAAGCCCCTCACGCTCCCGTTTTTCTTGCTGTAAGCTATTTTCAGCTTCGGTAAATGATGGAATAAATACCTGCATGCCGTCCGAAACCACCGCTGCCAGATTCACCGCATCGGGGGCTGCATCTTGGGTAAATCCACCCGCCAATAGCAATACATCACAAATCCTGCTGCCATAAGGAACTTCATAAACACCCGGGGAAACTATCTCTCCGCAAATATGTACGAAAGCGGTACTGCCGCTTTCTTCAACCGCTGCTTCAACATTTTCTGCCTCCGTCCCGGTATGGGAAAGCAGCAAGATTTCTTCCTGTCCTTCTGCAAGGCCTTTTATCGAAGTAGCTTCTTTTACGGTTCCGCATGCCAAAAATGCCAAAACCGGTAAGATAGCAAGAAATGCTTTTTTAATCTTGTTTTTTCTTTTATCCATACGTAATCCCTTCCGCCATCTGCATCCGGGAATGCCTCTCGTACCGACTTCTTTTATTGTAGAATAATTAATTACAATTTACAAGGAGAATTCATCATTTCCACTTAAAAACAATAATACCTGCTATTGCTATCAGCATACCGATAATCTTTCTGGCTTCAAGGGGCTGCTTTTCCACACCAAACAATCCCAGTAGCTCGATTCCGTAAGCCACAATCAATTGAGCGATTACAATAATCATAACCGCGCGGGCAGGTCCCAGCAAATCCATTCCTTTTATTACAGTATAAGTAATACCCGCCCCCATAACACCCCCAAGCAGCATATATTTTGGTTCCACCTTTAAGAGGGTGGCAAATGAGGTGCAGTCCGTGCAAAGCCATATTCCCATACAGACCAAAAAAGCCGATAACTGTACAAAGGCATTGGCCACCCATATACCGGATGTTTTTGTAACCTGTGTATTAAAAACGCCCTGAATACTCATCAGAGCACCCGATAAAAGTGCAATAAAAAATCCAATCATGAAAGCCTCCTGATAATTCGTTTTCCTTATCTAGTTTGCCCTCACAATCGGATTCCTATTCTATTGTATCTGAGATATAATCTGGTTTGACAAAGTCTGCAATAGGCTGTCAATATCTCCGCCTTCCCATACTCTGGAAAAAAGTATCTCAAGCTGTATCCAGAAATTACTGGTTTCAATCATCTTGGGAAGAGAGATTGAATTCTGGTATTCCTTCATAAATACCGATAAATATTCGTTGTCCAAATTGGCTGAAAGATGAGCCGATGCCTTACCGGTTCTTTCATATAGATTTTTATAATAGCTGCCGGTCAGATATGCAGCAAAATCATTTGCCAGTTCTTTTTTCTCAGAATAACCGTTGATTACCACACAATTGGTTACGGAAAGGGATCTCCCCTTCAGCTCTGCACTGGGCTGGGGCATCAATGCTATCCCATATTCATAGTGAAAGTTACCCGCTGCCTTTGCTTCCTCCAATTTTTTAAGTACATCCGTAGTTGCTACCGTAAAAACTATCTTACCGTCAATAAAATCCTGTACCACCGATTCGTAGGTTACCGTATCGGATTCTATATAAAAGAACTGATTCAGACTCTGATAAACCTCAAGGCATTTCTTAATTTCATTATTGTAGATATTGATATTTGATTTATCACAGCCGCTTTCACCGCCCACTACCATATAGTTACCGACAAAGTAATAATTATAGAAAATATCCGAAACATCCCAACGAAGCACCGCTTCTACATTTTCAGGCGCATCATAATTATCCGCAAAGGCTAAAACCTCATCCATATTGGCAGGAATGCCGGCCTCTATTTGCTCCGGTGTAATAGTAAGAGTATCTTCCCAGTCTATATCATCCTCGCCAAAATCGTCCTCACCAATATCGTCCTCAATAATATCTTCTCCGGGATCCTCTTCTTCATTCTCTGCTTGCTGTGCTGCCAGCTGCTCGGCTGTCCATTCCTCCAAATAAGTTTTATTATAAAGAAATGCACTGGTTTCATAAAAATACGGATACGCAATCAGCTTGTCCTTGTATGTGACTGCAGAGATGGCTATTTGGGGAAAATTATCGGTTGTACATAATCCATCATCAATCTTGGATGCCAGACCTGCTAAATAAGCCTTCTCCAGTGAATCGTTGCTGATCAGATATGCATCCGGCATCTGCTCTCCATGTAGGGATGCTTCATTGATTGCCTCCAAATATTCGCTGTCGGAGGTAAGCACAGGTATCACACGCACATTTTTTTCTTCACAGAAGGACACCGCTGCACGGTTGATAAAATCTGTCATGGAATCATCTGAGTACCAAAAATAAATCGTCTCTTTATTGCGGAACAAAAGACTGTTTTCCTTCTCCTGCTGCACTGTCATGCCACTTTGCCCCACATATAGCACACCCGCCATAACACAAGTAATGGCAAGTATAGCCAATAATCTTTTCTTTAGCTCCATCTATTTTCTCCTTAATCGGGATTTTCACATAGACAGTCTTCCAAAATCCCAATCATTTCATCTATATCTCTCTCCGAGATAATCAGGGGAGGTACAAACCGGATTATCCGAGGGCCCGCATTAATTAAAATCAAGCCCTTATCCAACGCTTTCTGTATATAAGGCGCTACAGGTCTGTCAAAAATCAGTCCCTGCATCAAACCGACTCCGCGCCTATCCGTAATAAATGTATACTTTTTCACTAAGCCGTCCAGACATTTCTCAAAATACGGTGTGATTTTACCTACATGTTCTATTATATGTTTCTCCTCAAATAAATCAAGCACTTTATTGATTGCCGCACAGACAAGAGGATTCCCTCCATAGGTTGTACCATGGTCGCCCGGTTCCAAAGAATTTTGAGCCACATGCTCCGTCATAAGAAACGCACCTACCGGTACACCGCAGCCCAATGCTTTTGCCGTCGTCATAATATCCGGCTTTATGCCATACCCCTGCCATGCATACATGAACCCGGTCCTGCCCATGCCGCACTGTATTTCATCCAGAATAAGAAGTATATCCCTTCCTTTGCAGAGCGCATGGAGTTTTGTCATAAACTTTTTATCGGCGGGATAAATCCCCCCTTCTCCCTGTACGGTCTCTAGCAATATGGCACAGGTTTTATTGTTGACCTGCTTTTCTACACTTTCAAAGTCATTCATATCCGCAAAACGGATATTACCGATTAAAGGTTCAAATGCCTCCCTATAATGGGGATTACCCGTCACAGAAAGCGCCCCCATCGTCCTGCCATGGAAGGAATGATGAAAGGCTATGATCTCGTGATCTGTCGTCCCATCCTTCCGATATGCATATTTTCTGGCTGCCTTAATGGCTCCCTCAATTGCCTCGGCACCGGAATTGGTAAAGAATACCCTATCCATGCCGGATACTTGTTTTAATTTTCTTGCAGCTTCTACAGCAGGAACATTATAATAGTAATTCGAGGTATGAATCAGCTTATCTATCTGTTCCTTTAAGGCATTATTGTATGCCTCATTATGATATCCCAAAGCAAACACCGCAATACCCGCTGCAAAATCAAGATATTTTTTACCATCGGTATCGTAAAGATACATACCCTCTCCCCTGTCAAGCACAATTTGATACCTGTTATAAATGTGAAGCAGGGCATTTTCCGCCTCTTCTATATAATTCTTCATTTTTCTCTCCTATCTTAAATGAACCTTATATTCACTTTATAGCTTTAGTTTATCCCGATCTGCAATAATTGCTGTTCCGATTCCTTGATTGGTAAAAATCTCAAGCAATAAACAATGGGGAATCCGTCCGTCTAAAATATGCACCCTGTTTACTCCGTTTCTGATGGCTGATGTACAATTTTCAAGCTTTGGCAGCATACCGCCGCCGATAAATCCACCCTCAATCAATTCCTCTGCCTGAGTTGCGGTCAAACGGGAAATAAAACTGTCCTTATCGTTAATATCTTTATATAATCCCTCAATATCAGTTAAAAACGCCAGTTTCTCAGCACCCACCGCCTTGGCTATGGCACAGGCTGCATCATCCGCATTAATATTATATGTATCAAAATTTTCATCCAATCCGATAGGTGCCACAATCGGTAAGAAATCATTCTCCAAAAGGTCGTAAAGCACTTTGGTATCTACTTTATTTACCTCGCCCACATATCCGATATCCTGACCGTCCGAATACTTTCTGTCCACCTGCAAAAGACCGCCGTCCTTCCCGCTGATGCCCACTGCCTTAACACCCAACTCCTGCACCATGGCAACCAGATGCTTATTAACCCTGCCCAATACCATTTCAGCAATTTCCATGGTTTCATCATCGGTAACTCGAAGGCCGTTTACAAATTCCGCTTCCTTGCCGACCTTTCCTACCCACCGGCTGATCTCCTTACCACCCCCATGCACGATGATGGGTTTAAACCCTACCAGCTTCAATAGAGTAACATCCTTAATCACATTACGCTTCAGCTCTTCATTGCTCATGGCACTGCCGCCGTATTTAACCACAATTATTTTTCTGTTAAAGCTTTGTATGTATGGCAGAGCCTCAATTAAAACCTCGGCCTTTTGTAAGAAAGTATCAATATTTTTATCCTGCATTTTGCTTCTTCTCCTATTAATATTCATTATTATTATTCAAAATTATCACCTAAGAGCGGTATTCCGCATTAATTTTTACATAATCATAGCTTAAATCACAGCCCCATGCGGTTGCACTTTCATTTCCCATATGCATATCCACCAATACGGTAACCTCTTGATCGGAAAGTATCTTTACCGACTCTTCCTGGCTGTAATCTATTCCACCGCCGTCTCCGTATATACGGATGCAGCCGGATATACTTTTAAAGAAAACCTCCACCTTCTCCGGGTCAAAATCCACACCTGCATAGCCTAATGCACAAAGTATTCTGCCCCAGTAAGCATCACGCCCGAAGATAGCTGCTTTTGTAAGGCTGGAGCATATGACGGATTTACTGAGTAATCTTGCCGCCTCCTTGGTCTTTGCACCGACAACCTGCGCTTCAAATAGTGCCGTTGCCCCTTCTCCGTCACCTGCAATCTTTTTGGATAAAATCGTATTAATTTTTAAAAGCGCTTCTTTAAAAACCTCGTAATCATTATTTTCTTCACTTATCTCGGGATTATCTGCCATACCGTTTGCCAGAAATAAAAAAGTATCATTGGTTGAGGTATCGCCATCCACGGATACCATATTATAAGTATCGATTATACTTTCCTTAACCGCCTTTTTTAATAATTCTTTTGAAATTGATACATCACTTGTAACATAGGAAAGCATGGTACACATATTGGGGTGAATCATTCCCGAGCCCTTACACATACCGCCCATGGTCACAGTCTTACCCCCAATCACAAAACTCACTGCCGCCTGCTTATCCACAGTATCCGTCGTCATAATGGCTTCTGCAGCATATTGTGCCGCTTCTTTGGAATGTTCTTTTTGTTCTGCCAGCATTTCTATACCGGCTATTAATCTGTCCACCGGCATCTGCATCCCGATTACACCTGTTGAACCCACAAGCACAGCGGATTCGGGTATATTCAGTACAGCAGCCGCTGCTTGGGCTTCTTTTTTACAGCAATCCATGCCTTCCTGTCCTGTGCAGGCATTGGCAATACCGGAATTTATAATAATTGCCTGGACATACGGAGAATTTTCTACAATATCCCGATCCCATATGACGGGAGCCGCTTTTACTACATTCGTGGTAAAGGTACCTGCACATACACAAGGAGCCTCGCTGTAAATTAATGCCATATCTTTTCTGTTTTTGTATTTAACCCCCGCTTCTGCACCTGCGGCATAAAATCCTTTTGCGGCACATACACCGCCTTCTACCATATTCATTTTCATTTCATCCCTTCTATTGATTAAAAGCAGTAATATTTTTTTCGTTTAATGCAAAATCATAATAATTTAAATCTTCTCTTTTGGTCCAGCCGATTTGCTTCCAAAAGGCATTCCCTATATCATTTGCGGTAAATGCTATGAGCGAGACCTTACTTATCTCTTCTTTCCTCAGCTTATCCATGCAATGAACCACCATTGCCTTTCCCACGCCCATCCTTCTATATTCCTCCCGTACGCAAACATGGTACAAACAGCCTCTTCTGCCATCATGCCCGCATAGGATGGCACCGACAATCTGATTGTCCGATACCGCTACCACGCTTGTGGTGGGATTCCTTTTTAAAAATCGCTCCAACCCTGCCTGGGAATCATCTATGCTTCTCATAGCAAATCCTTTTATACTCATCCACAGTGCGTGTACACCCTGATAATCTTTTATGGTCATTGTCCTTACCGTAAACATGAATCATCCTCTGATCTTCGTTATATTTTATAAATCCGCCACCGGAGCGATGCCGGGAGGCGGATTACTTTTATTCTACTTATTTACAGCAGGCATTTTAGCATTGGGATATATAATTTCCATCCTCTCATCCGTATAGTGTTCATCCAGAAAATGCTCAATTGCATTGTCCGCCGGATTACCCGCCGCCCTGTTGCTGTAACGGGCAAGAGCAAGACCGGAGATTGCCATATTAAATACCATAAATACTACAAATATCCAGCTCAAAACCGTTCCCGCTTTTATGGGCACCTTCTCAATCAGTTTAGACAGGAAGGGGTAAAACAGTTTCAGCCATACCAGTGCAGCAATTCCCCAAAAGAAGCAAAACAGCAGGTTAATCCTTCCTCCCAGATTAAAAGGGATTTTGCTGTAATCCCAGAAAATCGTTCCGAACGCCATTTCCGTAAAGACACTGCATACATATTCATAGGCACCGCCCGCTATGGTTCCGAAAATAAAAATATATCTGTCATCCCTGTCCTTGTATCTTTCTAAAAGCAGGGTTAAAATAACAATCGCCAATCCCCAGACAATACTGAAGGGACCGTAAAGCACACTGCTGCGGCTCATCAGTCTGCCCGTAGTTATCAGCATAAAAATTGTTTCCGTAATATCACCCAGAAATGCACCGATGAAAAAAAGCCAAACCAATTTATGAAAGGAGCAGCCTTCTGCAAATACCGCAGGCTTTACTTTTTCTTTTACTATCGGCTGTACCAGTTGTCCGTCTTTATTCAGATTCGGGTACGCCCGAACCATTCTCTTTTGTATCAGACCCGTAATAGCCCCGCCCATTTTGCCGGAAAGCTTATTCATGCCTTCCGCAATTTCCTTCATCCTGCGGCTCTGCCTTTTCATTTTAAGGAGAGCACCCGTAGTCACCAGCATATCACATGCAAAGCATACGGCTGCTACGATTAAAACTATATTTCCTACAATCCGGGGAACCATTTTAATAATATGTAAAAAGAAAGGCTGCAGAAATTTCATAAACAATACTGCGCCCAATCCCCAAAGCAAAGAAACCCGCAGGCTTATATAGCCACCGATATTATATTTATAACCGGAATAATCCCACCATTTTCTACCGAAAAACTTTTCCATAAACATACCGGTAAAGAATCCCAGTAAAGTGGTTACCACCATGCTTGCTAAAAAGAGGAAAAATAAATTATCCAATAGACCCGAAAAAAATACCAGCAAAAACACCATGCCACTGCCGTAAATGGGACATAGGGGACCGTTTAAAAAACCACGGTTAGCGAACTTCTTCTTATTAAAAGCAGCAAATACTACCTCTAAAACCCAACCGATAAATGCATAAATAAAAAAACACCAAGCCAATTCATATCCTGTATATTTCAAAATATTATCCTTCCGTATCAGTTTATTCCTTACAGTATATCATAAAGTCCTCACCCCGCAAATAGCTATAGTGCCCTATTTTTTCATGATATCAACTTGTGTTTTGTGCATTATTATACACTATTTCTTTCTTCTTATTCATATTATTCATTATATTTGGACGTTTATACAATATGTGTTTATATTATATACACATTTCCTCTTGCAATCAAGTAAAAGATGTTGTATATTTAAGAAATAAAGAATGAAATATATTTTTAGGAGGAATATTATGAAAGAAAAAGTAATACTTGCATATTCCGGTGGTTTGGATACCACCGCCATTATCCCATGGTTAAAGGAGAATTTTGATTATGAGGTAATCTGTGTCTGCATCGATTGCGGTCAAGAAGAAGAGCTGGCAGGTCTGGAAGAAAGAGCAAAGTTCTGCGGTGCCGAAAAGCTTTATATCCTAGATGTAATTGATGAATTTTGCGAAGAGTACATATCCCCCTGTGTACAGGCTCATGCCGTATATGAAAATAAATACCTGTTAGGTACCTCCATGGCCAGACCTCTTATTGCTAAAAAGCTTGTGGAAATTGCACGCAAGGAAGGTGCCACAGCAATCTGCCACGGCGCAACCGGTAAGGGTAACGATCAAATTCGATTTGAATTGGGGATCAAAGCTCTTGCTCCCGATATCAAAATTATAGCTGCATGGAGACATGAAAAGTGGGATATGGATTCCAGGGAGTCTGAAATTGAATATTGCAAGGCACACGGCATTGACCTTCCCTTTTCCGCAGATTCCTCCTACAGCCGTGACCGTAATATTTGGCATATCAGCCATGAAGGTTTAGAGCTGGAGGATCCGGCTAATGAACCTAATTTCAATCATCTTCTCGTTTTAGGCACAACTCCCGAAAAGGCACCGGACGAAGGTGAATATGTTACCATGACATTTGAAAAAGGTATCCCCACCTCCGTAAACGGTAAGGTGATGAAATATGCGGATATTATTCGTGAGCTGAATCGCTTGGGAGGCAAGCATGGTGTCGGTATCATTGATATTGTAGAAAACCGTGTGGTGGGCATGAAATCCCGCGGTGTATACGAAACTCCGGGCGGCACTATCTTAATGGAAGCACATCAGCAGCTTGAGGAGTTGATTTTTGATAAGGATACCTATACCGTTGCAAAGGAGATGGGTAACCGATTTGCAAATATTGTATATGAAGGTAAATGGTTCACTCCCTTGCGGGAAGCCATAGGTGCTTTTATAGAAAAAACACAGGAATATGTGACCGGTGAAGTAAAGTTCAAGCTTTATAAAGGCAATATCATCAAGGCCGGCACTACCTCGGACTATTCTCTATACAACGAATCCATCGCCTCCTTTACAACAGGCGATTTATATGACCACCATGATGCAGAAGGATTTATTAATCTGTTTGGTCTTTCCTTAAAAGTGCGTGCCATGAAAATGCAAGAAGCGGAGGCGAATAAAAACAAATAATATGACTGTGATTTTATGTATTGTATTATACATTATCCTTGTAAATCTGACGGCCTTTTGCCTGATGGGAATTGATAAAAGAAAAGCAATAAAGGGGGCTTTCCGGATTCCGGAGGCCACCCTATTTATCGTTGCTCTGATTGGCGGAAGTATCGGTTCCATTATGGGTATGTATACTTTTCGGCATAAAACCAGACATATTATGTTTGTATACGGCATGCCTGCAATCTTGATCTCACAGATTATTATTATTATTTTGTTATGTAACATGCCTATAGAGTTTTTGACCATATAAATCTTAGGTAATTGGGATTTTCTTAGGGGCCCTACTCTCCATAATACTTTGTCAGCCGGTTTTTCTAACCATTCCAATGAGCCCCTAAGTGTAAAAGCATGTTCAGCAATGGCTTCCCTGCTTTTAGGAATCCCTTATGGTCTCATTTCCATAGAAAAAGATGGCGTTCCAAAGTAATATGAGAGTAGAGCCCAATCGGAAAATTGTAATTACCTACATAATTTTAAATGAGAGGAGAATTACCATGCATATCGCTATTTGTAATGATAATGGAGCTGACCGAAAGCATTTGGAACGGCTGTTAAAAAGAGAATCGGATAAAAGAGAAGCCACAACAGGAACTTTATATATTGATTCTTACGGTCATCCGGAAAATCTCCTGAACAACTCTATGCAATATGATGTTTTTTTCATAGACATCAGCCACACGGAAGGCCTAACCGGCATTGATGTGGTAAACTCTCTGACTGACTTGGGGAATACCGCTCCTATTATTCTTAGCGGCTCTGATTTTTCATATGACAATCAAAATAGTGAATTGTCGGATCGAATTCTTTTTATAGATAAGCCCTTTCAAGCTGCCCAAATCACTACCCTTTTAAATAAAGCTCAAAATATAAAAGATTCCTCCGCCTCTGCAATTGAATTGCGTGAAGACAAAGGAACCCTATATGTTATGGAATCCGATATTTTATATGCCGTAGAAGCCGGCCGTAATTTGATTGTAACCTTAAAAGACGGACGTAAAATAACTCTTAGTACTACAGCTATGAATTTCTTTTCTCAGGTAGAAAATTATCCTGAATTTTTTTCACCCAATGCACATACTCTAGTGAATGCAAGACATATCGCAAATATACGCTTTCATAAAATAACCATGTGCGACGGCACCATGTTCAAAGCATTCGGACAAGTTCTTTCCTATGCAAAGCATATTAAGGAATATATTACAGAAAATATTCATGAAAATATTTCTGATAACAATCTTTAAACCACTACTATCACACCACCGTCACTGGCATACATACTACTGATGCCGGCTGTATCTAAAATCAAAATCTCTCTGCAGGAAACCTTTTCTTCTAAAATTTCTTTTACGTTCAACGCCCTGCTGAATGCATTGCAATGAGAGATAATAATCCTTTTTTCTTCTGCATTTTTCAATTCATCGATAATCATATTAGCCATCTTCGTCAATGCCTTTTTCATACCGATACCCTGACCTCTTTGATAAATAACACCTTTATCGCTACCCATAATAGGCTTAATATTTAAAGTAGAAGCCACCACTGCTTTCACACTGGAAAGACGTCCGTTTTTACGAAGTGTTTCCAAACTATCCAACAGAAAATAAGTATTAAGTTCATCTCTGAACTTTTGAATCTGTTCTACAACTTCCTCAAAAGATAGACCTGCTTCTTCCAATTCCATTATTTTCAATGCAATCTGTGTTTCTCCGCAGCTTGCGGACTCAGAATCCACCACATAAATTTTCTTGTCGCCATATGTTTCCTTATACAGGCTTTTACCCAACTCCGCACTATTGTAGCTTCCGCTTAGCTTTGAGGAAAGAGTAACCGCATAAATATGCTCCGCTTCCGCATGATACGCTTCCATATACCTTTCCGGTGACGGACATGAAGATTTGGGGATCTTGGGATATGCAGCTACCTTTTCTAAAAACTCTATTTGATTAAAACTTTCATCATCTAAAATCTGATAATCTCCTACCTCAATCCCTAAAGGTACTCTTTCAAATCTTTTATCAGTTAAGAACTCTTTTGGCAATTCACAGCAACTGTCCACAATAATTTTATAGCTCATACGGGTCTCCTAACTTTTGTTATATACTTAGTTACCATCCAACATAGTTTCAATAACTACATATGATGGTATCATACATTTACTTATATGTAAAGAGTTTTGAGATTTAATTGACACAAATTTGTCCAATCGGTATACTATTACTGATTCACACTTATTTAACTCTTTTGGAGGTTATTATGCTTGCTTTACAGATTACTACATTGAAACCTTTTATGAACGCCCTTCTTGCAGGGGATTTATTTGATATTTTCCTCTTAGAGGAAGCATCTATTTCCACCGCTGCTACTTACACAATCAACGGCAGATTAAATAAAGACTTTTTTACACCGGAGAATTGGTCTGAAAGGGCAACTGATTTCTGTGAATTTGCCTCCTGGCAGGAAATGAAAGGGATTTGCTTTCATTTAATTAAAGGCAAAAATACACCCACGCATTTTCAGTTTGTTTTTCAGTTAATAAGAAAACACACCCTCAATATCTTGGATAAAGGAAGCAGCACTGTACCCGAAGAGCTTATCAAGGCTTTTGTATTGACTGTACGCTTCGATGGTGAAAAAGCTATTCTATGCACCGGTACCTCATTTACCACCTTCGTTCCGGATAAGGAACCCGAAAAGCTTTGGGATGCGGCGTTAAAACAATATCTATTTAAAAAAGGAATTGCCTGTGAGGAATTGTAACTCACAGGCATTTTATCGTAATGGTATTTTAATCGTTTAAGGCAAACCTACTTCAATTTCATCTTTCGTTTCCAGTGGTGTTTGTTTATCCGTTTGTAGCGGCTTATCTGTTTGTGGTGGCGTATCCGATTGCGTTGGTGATATCTGGGAATCCGAGGGTGCTTTCGGAGGTTTAGGAGCTATCCAATCCTCATCAATCTTGGATCGATATTCCTCCGGTAACGCTTCTTCCACATAACGATAGAAATCGTTGTTTAAAATACCCGCCGCATATCCATATAATCCTTTTACCTGCTTTTTAACTGCCTCATAATATTCTTCATCTTCCTCGAAGCCGTCTTTCCAAATGATTTCTTTACTCTTCTTATTGTAGGAAACTCTGTCAGATATAAAACTCCTGTCAGAGAAAATTACCAGTGGCGCACTATCTGAAAGAATATCCCTTCCCACATACAGCCTTGAGTCATAATCAAATCCAAACAGATTGAGTAGGGTGGGGAGAATATCTAACGCACTTGCTGTTTTATCCACCGTAACCGTATCCATTTTACTGTTCCAAAGAATTAAATTGTTCCCGAAGATATCTAATTTCCCTTCAAGAGGCTTTCCTGCCAATTCTTCCATATTATTGATATCCATAGCATAGGGATAATGATCGGCACTTAAGCAAATAACCGTATTATCCAATTTTCCTGCTGCATCCAACTGCTCAATCAGATATTCCAGTGCCAAATCCAATTCTATATTACAAGCAATATATGCCCTGCCTTCTTCCGAATAAGGCAATCCTTCCACCTCATCCTTATGAATGGATGACATTCTATTACCTGAAAAATTGTAATTCATATGCCCGGACACAGTCATATAGTATACATGAAATCTATCTTCATTAATATACTCAGGAATACTTCCCACCATCATATCCAAATCAGAGGCCGGCCAATAATTGGCATTCTCCATATCAAATATCTGTCCTCCCCAAACGGCTTCGTCCAGGTCACCAAGCTTGGATGCTTTGAAATTATAGCCTAAGTTAGGATGTGTCAGATTTCTTTCGTAATAGGATAAGGTATTATTGTGGTATGCATAACTGTTTACCCCTTCCTGTGAAAAGTAGGACGGCAGTCCAAAGGGCATGGAGATCCCGGAGCTTCTTCTAAAGCTGAACTGCTGGTCGGGAATCAATCCTGTGCAGTTTACATATTCCCCGTCACTGGTAGAAGTCTGCCATAGAGGAACATAATAATCTTCAAATACAAAGCCCGAGTGGATCAGCTTATATAATGTAGGTGTCAGCTCCTCGTCCACCGCATAGGGAGCAAACCCTTCCGCAGTCAGGTATATCAAGTTGTAGCCTTCAAATATACCTGTATACTCGTTTTTGTTAGTGGGCGGAATGCTCTGCATATATTCTGCCAGCTTTACGATTTCTTCATCATCCGCATTCATGAGGGTCATAAAATCAATGGGAAGAACTTGGGGGGATGTATCCAATTCCGGTTCAATAACCTCTTCCGGAATTTTATCATTGCCCGGCACATCGGTAATTAAAGATTCATCATCCAAGGTATCCTCAAAATCCTGCCATGTGTTTTGTAATGTTTCCTGAGGAAACACACCCCTGAATATATCTCTGACGATTGACGATTCCACTCCGTATTCCGAAATAATACCCTCCGGATCATAAAATCCGCTGTATTCTTCATAATAATCAGCTTTTGCAAAATAGCCGGTCGCTAGAATAACCAAAAAACCCACAAGCCCTGCTCCTAAAACAGAAACACTTATCATTCTTTGCTTGTAGGAATGACTCTTTAGATTTATCTTTTTAAACTTAAGTAAAAAGCCTGCCGCAATCAAAGGCAATGCCAAAAGAATTAAATAGCCAGAAGCCTGCAATATAGCATAAAGAGCCTCTCTCCAGTAGTTTGTTACAGCTGCTTTTCCCGTATTGGTAATCGCGGCCAAAAGAAGGGGCTGTTTAAATATTTTAATATATACAAGCTGACTCGCAAATAGCAGATAATCTATAACCAAAAAGCACCAGAATATAATCCGGTTCACTTTTTTTCTCATAAAACCGGTTAACAAAACAGATAGTCCCGCAAATAAGAAACATATCGGTAATGCTAAAATCGGATTGAAAGCTACAAAACCAAAACATGCAAAATGATAAACTAATTCCATATAAAGCAGTGTACCAATAAATAGTCCCAGAATCTGTATCATAGTTCTTTTTTCTCCCAAATGTATTAATGATGTTTCTAAATTATACTAACACATTTCGACAAAAAAGTGAGAAATATTACATAACTTAAAGAAAGCTTAATAATTTCTTCAGAACTGACTATTTTATCGTATTATTATATCAATATATCGAATAATCACTATTATATTAATCACTTTTTCATTTTAGGATTAAACACCAATGCCGCTATAAATCCAAATATAAGTGCAGCACTGCATCCTACCGCTCCGGCTTTAAAACCTCCTTGGAAAAGCCCCAAAAATCCCGCTTGATCAATGCCTTCCTTTACACCCTTCATCAACACATTTCCAAAGCCCAGCAAGGGAACCGATGCACCCGCACCCGCAAAATCAATGAGAGGTTCATACCAGCCAAATACACTGATCAATGCTCCCAGACATACCAAGATCACCATAATCCTTCCCGGCAGCATTTTTGTTTTCTCCAATAGAATCTGTACCAGGGCGCAGATCAGTCCGCCCACCCAGAATGCATTAAAATAATCCATGAATCATTTTCCTCCTTCTCGGATTTTGAATCATGAATTATTATGTATGTTTTTCTATATTTTATACTTTTTACCATTGGAAGGCTGTTCAAAAACGAACTCCAATCACTTCATTCACAGAGCCATGCCTGCTTAATTCGTTCACATACTGATTCTGCGGCTTCCCTAAGCTGCAAGCCTTCACAATCCACTGTAATATGCGCGTATTTTTCATAGAGGGGAATTCTCTCATGATATAAATCAATCAATGTCTGCCCGGGCTTTATTGTAACACCTCTTGCATTCAAATTCCCCAGTCTTTCCTGTAAAGATTCATAAGAGAGTTTAAGATAAACAAGAGTTCCCGTCTGCCCCAAATGCTCCATGGCTTCCGCCCCATAGCATGCACTGCCGCCGGTTGCAATCACTGTCCGGCTCACAGCTATAGAAGCATTTACCTTGTTTTCCAACTCTCAAAAGCCTTCTGCTCCATACTCCTCAATCAGCTCATGGAGCAAACTCTTGTAATTATCCTGTATGACCAAATCAGAGTCCAAAAATTGATAGCCTAATATTTTAGCCACAACTACACCTATCGTACTCTTGCCTGCCCCGGGCATGCCAATCAGCACTATATTCTTCTTAATATCTGTCATTTCATTCTCTTTTCTGACCGTCTTACACATCAAACATGGATTGACGTAAAAATGCAATCACTTCCACTTCACAGAGTACATTTTTGGGCAGAGTCTTTACGGCCACGCAGCTTCTTGCCGGCTTTTGTGTGAAATATTTTGCGTATACTTCATTAAATATCGCAAAATCTTCCATATCAGCCAAAAAACAGGTCGTCTTTACCACTTTATCATAATCTGAATTTGCCGCTTCCAACAAGGCACCGATATTCTTCATCACAAGCTCTGCCTGCTCTGCAATATTTGTCCCCTCCACATTTCCGGTAGCGGGGTTAATAGGAATCTGACCCGATGCAAAGAAAAAATCTCCTGCCATGATTCCCTGGGAATATGGACCGATTGCAGCAGGTGCTTTTTTTGTTTCTACTTTTTCCATCATATTTCATTGTCCTTTCTCTTATTTGATTTAATAGGTTTACGGGCTCTACTCACCATAGTATTTTGTCAGCCGGTTTTTCTAACCATTCCAATGAGCCCCTAAGTGTAAAAGCACGTCAGCAAAGGCTTCCAGCTTTTAGGAATCCCTTACGGTCTCATTTCCATAGAAAAAGAAGGCATTCCAAAGTAATATGGAAAGTAGAACCCCTTGGAAAATTGCAATTTTAGCTCAAGAATATCTACTTATCGTGCGTATTAAACTCCACCGTTACATAAAAACCTCTTTCATTTTCCATAATATCTGTAACTACACCTTCTTTTATACTTAAACGCTCCCCCGGGGAAACATTGCCCGACATGGCCAGGGAAGGATCTATGGTATAATAGTAATTACTGGGCAAAACCCCTTCTGTTACCGTAACCGTATCACCTACATCAAGAAGCCCCTGTCTCTCCATCTTAAACTCCATTAGCCGCATGATTTACCTCCGTATGCAGTAGTAAATTTATTTTACTAAAATATATTTATGATTGCAAGCGTATGGTGATTTCTAATCCTAATTCAACACCAGATTGAAATACCCGTCATGGGAAATTCCTTTCGGCAGGTGAAGCCCGCAGGTGTAAAAAGAACGCTGTAATATCCCCTGTTTTTTATGTAGTGCACCCAAGAGGACCTTTGTGACATGGATGGATTCTTCTTTATCCATTACGGTAATTTCTTGCAGTAAAACTTCTTCATTTTTAGAATATTTATATAAAACTCCGTATTCTTTGTTATTATAGATAATTTTCTTACAGAAGCCACCTTCCTGTTCATGCAGCTTGATGGCATAATCTATCATGTTTTGGGGCAATTCTATATAATCGCCATCCGCAAATGCCCTTTTTCTCAATAACCCATATTCAACGGCATCAATATTCTCCACATTACACTTTTCCGATTCATTACCTGCTTCCACCACTAACTTTTCTTGGTTGTAGCATTTAAGAAAACCCCGCTTTTCATAAAACATCCTTACATTTTCATCTGCAGGCACCAGCACGGCAACTTTATTTTCTGAAAGCAGCATATGAGAAACAGCCGAAAGAAGCCGGGTGCCGATTCCCTTCTTCCTATACTCGCTCTTGGTAGCAACCGCGTAAAGGTACTCGGCCTCAATCCTCTGTTTTATTTTCTTATTACTATATTTTTCAATCTGCGGAGCATAATGTAAATACACAGGAAGTAAAATGAGCTGTCCTGCTATAAAGGTATTTTCTTTCCACACACAAATTCTCATTTTTCCGGAAAAAGCCTGGAAGAAATCCATTATCTCCTTTTCAGAATCACCGAAGCTCTCCTGCCAAATCTTAATAATCTCCGGGATATCTTCTTTGTTTGCAAGCTGCATCATATCAAAGCTCCCTTGCCACAAATTTCTCCAACATTATGGGATAGTAGGAGGACTTTGCCTTACGCAGGCCTTCAAATCCATCGTCCTCTTCTCTGTTTACATAAGTATATTGCTGCATCATATGTTTTACATATTCTCTGTTTATCATAGGATAAGCGCCGGTTACTTCCGAAAAAGCTTTTTCCACATGTACAACATAGGTATCCTGATTCAAAGGCTCCCCAATGGTAAATGCCACCACCTGATCAAACTGATATAGCACACCACCGGTAAAACCCAGACGCTCAAACTCACAAAGGGCATTGTCCACACCCCCACGATCCACAAAAACTCCGGTATTCCCATTTGCTGCATGTTCGGAATACCAGACATCACTCATTGCCTTACAGGCCTTAATATTTGCAGAAGACAAAGACTCAAACCGCCATTCTCCACTGTTTTCAAACCTGGTTATATAATTACGCTTGCCATGATATTTTTTACCCGCAAGCAGAGTTAAATCTTCTACCAAATATAAATAATCCCACTCCGCCCGAACGCTTTCTATAGAAAAAACACCCGGAAATACCGCATTTAGCTTGTCCGCTTCCTCTTTTCCGAAACCACGCAATAAAAAGGGAGTATCCAGTTTTTTTGCATCTTTTCGCATGAAGTCTATTGCTTCTTGCAGATCCCCATTCCCTGCAGGAAATAAATAAAGATATTCCCCTGTACCCGGCTTCCTGCTCCTGGCACAGAGCATATCCCCAACTTTAGCAACCTGCTGTCTATACAAATCCTTCCATATATAGAGATTGGCAAACGTATAGTCACATCCTTGAAAGCCTGATGCTTTCAACAACGGTTCCATCCATTCTCTGTCATCCAGTTTTAAATCCTTAAATTCCATAATAAAAATGCTCCTGTTTTTACATATTTTTACCAATACCGTACTTCATTAGTATAGCAGGTATCCGAGCAAATATCTAGGATTTTTATATCAGAGACTTTTATTACTCTAAACTTTGAATCACTACTCCATGCGCAATTCCCGGAACCGATTGTCCTTCATTAAAACTGGTTTTACTTAAAAGGGCTCCCGTAGGTACAAATAATACCTTCTTCCAGTTCTGCTCATAAATTTGCTTTAAAATATAGGCAGATAAGGTTACAGCACAGCAACCGCAGCCCGAACCACCCGCATGGGTGTCCTGAGTGGGTGCATCATATATTTCCATACCACAGTCCATATGGTTTTCAGAGATATCATACCCCTTATCCCGAAGTAAATCCAACAATACTCTCTGACCCACACTTCCCAAATCTCCCGTTATGATTTTATCATAATCCTCCGGTTGACTATTAAAGTCACTCAAATGTCCCGCAATGGTGGATGCAGCAGCCGGCGCCATACAAGCTCCCAAATTCATTGAATCTTTTAAACCGAAATCCACAATTTTACCGATTGTCATACCTGTAATCCGTGCCCGGGTATAATCTTCTTTTTTGTTGCTTAATACAAAGGCACCGCTGCCCGTCACCGTCCAGTTTGCGGATAAGGGGCGCTGGCTGCCGTATCCTAAGGGAAATCGAAACTCCTTTTCCGCGCTTGCAAAATGGCTGGAAGTGACACATATTACATCTTCGGCAAAACCGCCCGCTATAGACATTGCCCCTAATGTCAGGGATTCTCCGCAGGTAGAGCAAGCCCCATATACACCCAGTAGTGGTATGTTATAATTCATAATACCAAATGATGTGGCTATTGATTGACCAAGTAAGTCACCCGCAAAAATATAACGCATATCCTCAGGCTTTTTTCCCGCCTTTCCTAGGGCCATGTAAACCGCATCCTTCTGCAGGCTGCTTTCCGCTTCTTCCCAAGTTTTACAGCCAAACATATCATCCTCACCCACCATATCAAAGAGAAGCCCAAGAGGACCTTCCCCTTCTTTTTTCCCTACAATGGATGCGGTCCCATTGATATATACATCCTTTTTCAGCTTGATGCTCTGGCTCCCCAATGTACACAAATTATTTTCATTCATATTTTTACCCATGCATATCGCAAGCTTACTTGCGATACTGCCCAATTATATATGGTTAAAAAGGGCAGTACATTTATTCCTTTCTTTGACTTATTCCTTGCAACCTCTCAGTCATGCCGTATACGCAGCACATAAAATATCTTTGAAGAATTTGATCTTTGCATACCTGCAAATTTACTCATTATTGTCTTTAGTATGGGATTTCACAGGCAAAAATATGCGTTAAATGTCGGTTAAAAAAATTGAAGAGAAACATATTTTTTTTAACTTCAAAGAACGCAGTTGAACAAAATATGTAATGGAGAAGTCAGCAGACTGGACTTTGATGTTATGGCGAGAATGTGTTATGCACTTAATTGTGAATTGAATGATTTATTTGAATACGTTCCAAATAATAAGTGATGGCGCGTGTGCCAATCGAAGCACCCGCGCCATCCGTAATCATACTATCATTCAAATTTGCCTTCAGCTACCATTCGCACCAGTTCGTCCATTTCACCGTCATTTTTGACCTGGTCACTTTTTGCCCGAAGTACATCTCTTTCTTCATCCGTCATACTATTAATTCTATCCATTGCACTTTCCTCCATTGCAAAGGCAACAGGAAGTCCCCAGAAGCCTCCCAAAGGTTCGTTTACACCATTAAATCCGTCCATACTCAAATATCCTTTCTAAAAGTTTTCTTTTCATAAATAGTATGGACCATTCATTTTTTTTTATTCTAAAATAGAAATAAATTCATTATTTCGCACCTTCTGCCGCTCTTTGTGTATCCTCCAAATCACGGTAACCATATAAATTTACATTGTTTTGCATGGTAAGCGTGGCCAAGTTGATTCCCTCTTTGCATATCCCAACTATAAAACGTCCGTAGAGCTCCAGCATTTTATCGGAATAGGTACTGATTTCACCCCTTAAATAGGTTTCATAAGAGGTATCGTCATATCGGTCCTCCTTGGTATGAATCAGTCGGGCATGATCGGCAAGTCCCGGATATTGTTTTGAAAATTCCTCCATAAATCCGACTTGTATCTGTACAATATTTTCAATGATTTGTTTTTTGCTTTCGGAAATTACCGGGAACCGATCCGCTATTTTTGCATATTCTTCGGGAGCGGTACTTTCCATCATCCGGCCGTATTTTTCTTCTATCAGATTACGCCCCTTTTGGTAATTGGCATTAAATTCATACAGGTACTGAATCAGCATAATCCGGTTCCAGGTCATATATTGGCTCTTACGCATGATTTGAAAGGTAGGCCAGTCATTCTGGCAGCTTGCCCTGCCTCCCGCATTCCTTACCTTGTCAAAAGCCTCAAATTCTGCCTCTGCAATTTCATCTATCAATTCTGTATCCGTCATTTGTGCCAAGGCTGCCTTTTGCATTAGCTCCGTTACATGAAACTCCAAATAATCTTCTCTTATACTGATGATATCCTTTTTATATAATCTGTCACAAAGCAACCCCGCCAGCTCTTCCACTATTCGAGTCCGTTCCGGAACATTTTCTTTATCAATAAGTTTATTCAGTAATATTGTTTCCCTTGTGTAATCAGGTTTTTCCGTCAGTCCCTTATAGAGCCATTTCTCATGAGGGGGATATTTATTTTCTAAATAGTATAAAAGCTTCATTGCCTGCTTCATACCCTCTATAAGGGAAAGCTCCGCGGCTACCCTTTCACCCCGTCCCAGCATTCTGCCATAATTATACTGGGCTGACTGAGAAAACTTTGCACAGGCTTCTGCAATCTTTAAATAGAACATCCTCTCCGGAAATCCTTCTTGAAGCACTGCCCTGATTGCTGAAAAGATGCCTTCCGAATCTGTGAAAACCTCACCGTTTACTGCTGCAGCCAATGCTTCATCGGAAACCTGCGCCCATTTTACATCAGACTCTTTAAAATTTTTTGTTAAATTACTTAGATTCTCTTCCCCAAGCAGTCTGTGATAGAAACCCGCAATCGTAGAAACACCAACCCTGCCAGAACCCCGGCTGCTCTCTTTTCTGGTAAATCCCTTAAATCGATTCGGCAGCTTTTCATATGCATCCTGTAAGGCTTCCCCGATTTGTGCATAAACATCTTCACTGACCCATATTGCAAAACCGGGTCCCCAGTCATGATCCCTCGAAATCTCATCATCAAATCCGAAGCAGTCAGACCCCTCTCCGCAGAGCCCCGTTGCAATCTTATCCTGATACTCTGCAAATTGTTCAATAATCATGGGCTTGCCATAGGTTTCATAGTATTCTCTGCATAAATCAAGTCCCGATTGCGGCTTTGTTTGAGACATAGCCCTCTTACAGGCTTCCAGGTTTTCCGAAAGTCTATGGTAATACTCATTTTCTCCCAATGCTTCTTTTATCCCTGCCATGGCCTGCTCAAAATAATTCCCTGCCTGTTCATATGCCTTCATTTTATAATAATAAGTACCCATGGAGGAGAGCGCCGCACAATAATGTGCATCCTTGATACCCTCTGTTTCAAATATCTTTATTGCCTTAATGCAATAGGAATATGCTTCTTCATCTTGATTTAAGGTCAAGCAGGTGGATGCAATATTTGCATAGGTAACCGCTTCTTCAAATGCCGTATCCTGATTTAGTTTTACAATAGCAAGAGCCTGCAAAAGGCTTTCTTTCGCCCTTACAAACTCTCCCATCTCCTGGTACAAGAGACTCATATTATTATACAAACCGGCAAACAACATATCCTTTTCATCTACCAGCTCCTTATAAATGGCTAATACTTCTTCGTAGTACGAAAGTGATTCCTGCAATCTGCCCCCTGCCCGATAGGCATTGGCAATATTAAGAAGCGTTGTTGCATAGGCCTTGCTTCCCTTTATATTCATGTTCTCCATGAGCCTTAATGTAGTCTGAGCATAGCTGTAAGCACCTTCCACCTGACTTGTTTCCCTCATATATCCAATCATTTCATTCAGTAAGGTCAATAAGGCATTATCATCCTCTTCCTCCATGGCTATTTTGATGGAATCCTCTAATAGCCGCTGTGCTTCCTGCCCCTTATTTTCAGCAAATAACCCATCTAATTTATTTATGATTACTTCAATTTGCATGATCATTACCTCCCTTACTTATTTTAACATTTTAACACAAACTTATCTATTGTCGCTTACCATCTTTCTTTTAAAAACGAAGATTGC
>CAZJAS010000005.1:0-64651 GCA_964544135.1 uncultured Clostridium sp.
TTAGAATTTCTTTCCACACTAACTCCCATCTGTCCGCTTTAGCGGACATACAAATAAGGATTGTGAAATGTTTTATTTCACACTATTGTACCAAATAGAAGCTGATTTGTGTAGTAAAAGTAAAAGCCTGAGTGGCTTTTACAAGTAAGCTTCAGGCTTTTTCATATAAATCTAAGATATGATTTTTACATTGGATATTATCCGCAGGGGTGGTATTTTCTAATGTTACATGAATATATGGTTTTCTTTTCTTAATGAATTTTAAAAGAGCGGTATAATCCATTCTTCCCAGGCCCGCTCCCACGGAAACCAATTTATCATCTTCTACCCGATAATCCTTTATATGCACCATGGCGATGTCTTCTCCCAACACCTCTATGGCTTCTTTTATAATTTCCTCCTGCTCTTTATAATTGCTGATATCAAGCAGGTTTACAGGATCTAATATCACCCTAAGATTGGGAGAATCTATCGCGTTAAGTACTTGTTTGGCACGAATGGGATTATATACAATATGCTTCCATACGGGCTCAATAGCCATAATTACACCCATCTTCTCTGCATATTTAACAACGGGGCGAAGATTTGTAATGAAAGTTTCCAATGCTTCTTCTCCATGGCATTCCGGTACATGGGTGTATGTCTCATTGGGGGCACCCGTTTCCGTACCCACCACTCCGCAGCCCAAATGAGAAGCAAAACGGATATGTGCTTGATATCGGTTCTGGATTTTAATTAACTGCTCCGGATTGGGATGGGCAAGATTCAGATAACAGCCCAGCACCGCAATATCGACTTTATGATCCGCAAATACCTTCTTAATATACATAGCAAGGCCGGGGGTCAAGGCTCCGTCATCTGTGGGAAATTCATTAATTACCTTTGAGAGTGCCAGATGTCCGCAGGCAAAGCCCAAATCACTTACATCTGCAATCCGCTCCTCAAAGGGAAGTTTTTTTGTATCGTGCAATCTGATTCCAAGCTGCATATCTACCTCTTTTCCGTACTTTGTACAATGATAATCGTATCTGTTTATGCTTCTGAGTTTACCTCAATCAGCTCCATCTTTTCACCGATTTGTCCTTTTATCATAACATTGTCTAAATGCAGCTTTTTAACATTTCGTGCAAAAAGACCTCTTTTAGAGCTGGGCTCCACTCCCTCGGTCATAGCAGGAACATCGCATTTAGCATCTTCTGCATAGGAAATGTTAATATTGCTCATGACTATTTCTTCTATTTTCTGTTCCGGCAAGCCGTCGAAATATGCTGCTGCCACATGGCAGTTTGTACATTCCATATTCTCAAATACCAGCTTTTTGATTGCGGGTGTTCCTTCATCTACCGGATAAGGCTCTCTACTCTGTACATATTCTGTTTTTCCGTCGGGATCACAGAAATAAAAGCAGTTTACCACAAGGGGGGTCATCACATGGTCCAAAGTCAGATTTCTAAAGGTGATACCGTCTAAAACAGCATCCTCTCCCCGTCCTCTTCTTGTCTTGATGCGAAGGCCTCTGTCCGTATGACGAAAATAACAGTCTTCCACAAGAATACCCTTTGCACCGCCTGCCATCTCGCTTCCTATGGTAACCGCACCGTGTCCGTTTTCCATGAGGCATTGTCTGACATGCATATTTTCGCAGGGTGTTTTATATTTCTTTCCCATATAAATTTTACCGGATTTAACTGCGATACAGTCATCTCCCAAAGAAAACCGTACCCCCAGAATTTCTATATTTTTGCAGGATTCCGGGTCCAATCCGTCCGTATTGGGAGAATCACTGGGATTTTTAATCGTAAGGCCTATAAATTTCAAGTCCCTTGAAAAAAACGGGTGTAAGGTCCAGGAAGGAGAGTTCGTAAAAGTCACTCCCTCTAACATTACATTTTTACTGTTATTTAGGAAAAACAACCTGGGACGGAATGCAATATTCATCTCCTTGGGATTCTTCCACCAATTTTCTACGGATGCATCTCCGTTAATGATACCTTCACCGTATATCACTACATTTTCTACATTTACACCACAGATAATACCCGAAAACATAGGAAGGGGATTGCCTTCCCAGGAACCGAGCTGATACATTTCTTCCTCATCATAGCTTTCAATTTCTCCTGGAAATATAGGGAAATTCTCCCTTATGGTATCGGCTTTTAATTCTGCATCCTTTTCTAATTCCAGGTTCAAATTACTTTTTAAAAAAAGACTTGTAATTTTATAAGTTCCGGCAGGAATCAGTACCCTGCTATGATCGGGACATGCCATAATCGCTGCCTGAATGAAGTGGGTATCATCCTGAATGCCGTCTCCCTTTGCTCCAAAATCTTTAACATTCAGAGTAAATAATTCCTTCTTTGTCTTTATGCTTATATTTTCTGAAATTTCTTGTTCATCTCTCACCGATATATCATACTCACTATCCGGCTTTAGTCCATAGATACCGGTTATGGTTTTATCGGTTTCTCCGTAGTATTCTTCATTTACATACAGTCGGTATTTCTTCGTCGTAAAATACCTTCCTCCGTCCTCTATTTCAATGGAAGCACTTCTTGAAGTTTTCATGATACATTTTATATTCATCTCATCCTCCTCACAGAATAACAAGCTCTTTACCAAGCGGTTCATATTTTTCAGAAAGTATCAGCTTTCCTTCGCAGGCCGATAAGATAGCCTCTCCTGCCATATGATAATCTTCTAAATCCTCGATTTTTCTGTCTCCCTTTAATTTTATCTGGGGAAATAGCGTCATGTAAAGGTTTTCTTTTTCTATCAATAGTTTTACGGATTTCTTTAATAGATTTACCAGTGTTTTATAATGCTCATAAATCTCAGGACTCATTACCGCAAGAACATCCGTAAGCAATTTAAGATAGAAAGCCGCAAACGTAAGTTGATATGAGGTCTCTAAGTTTTTACCCAATAGGGTAAGCTGTGCCGCAATATCCCCATAGCCTGCCTTTTTATTCATCTTGGTTTCATATTCCATATAGACAGGATAAAGTAATTGCCCTGCTGTGAAGATATTTTCATCTATTTCTCCCGATATAAATAAGCCTTCTTCATTTCTCTTCAATGTTTTAATAAGCTCTGCTGCTTTTATCAGATCCTGCTCATTGCCACTTCGTGCATTTTTTAAGATGTTTTTCATATCAAAATCCTTTCCTCCATCCTTAAAAAGGCTTACCCTTAAAGAGTAACGCCTTTTTTAAATATTGCCATGTCATGGAATCCGGCCACTTCACTGCATACCTTTTTACCGGAAGCTACCTCCAATATATAATCAAAAAATTCCTGCGTGGTTTCTTCTATATCGGCATCTTCCACCAAAACCCCCGCATTAAAATCAATCCAGCCGGCTTTTTTCTTTGCCAGTGTGGAATTGGTTGCAATCTTTACTGTGGGAACGGGGGATGCAAAAGGCGTTCCCCTGCCCGTGGTAAACAGGACAATTTGAGCACCCGATGCAGCCAATGCCGTGGCTGCCACCAAATCATTACCCGGTGCGCTTAATAAATTTAAGCCCGGTGTCTTTACCATTTCTCCATAGGAAAGGACTCCTCTCACATGGGAGCTGCCTGATTTCTGGGTACAGCCCAGGGATTTATCCTCTAATGTAGAAATACCGCCTTTTTTATTCCCCGGTGATGGGTTTTCATAAATGGTCTGATTATGACTTTTAAAATAATTTTTAAAATCATTGATCAGATCCACCGTCTGTTCAAAAAGAGCTTCGTTTTCACAGCGGTTCATAAGCAGGGTTTCCGCACCGAACATTTCCGGAACTTCCGTTAAAATAGTAGTTCCCCCTCTTGCAGTGAGCATATCCGAAAAACGTCCCACTAGAGGATTTGCCGTAATGCCGGAAAGACCGTCACTTCCTCCGCATTTCATTCCTACAATCAATTTGCCCGTGCCTACCTTACTGCGGGTAAAGCCCTTGGCATAATCAATTAATTCCTTACAAATCTCTGTACCTTCTGTAATTTCATCATCACTCTCCTGAGCCACTAAAAATTTAACCCGATCAGAATCATATGCTCCGATATATTTTTTCAATTCTTCAATATTGCTGTTTTCACAGCCCAGTCCCAGCACCAGTACACCGCCTGCATTGGGATGGTTCACCAAATCAGCTAATATGGTTCTGGTATACTCCTGATCGTCTCCCATCTGGGAACAGCCATAGGGATGGGGAAAGGCAATCACCTCATCCACTGTACCTTCTGTAAAGGCATTTGCCGATCTGGCAATGGCGGTTGCCACATTATTGACACAGCCCACTGTAGGAATGATCCATATTTCATTGCGGACACCTACCTTGCCGTCCTTTCTTTCAAATCCAATAAATGAAGCTTCTTCCTCTTTGGCTGCAGCTATCTCAACCGGCTCATAGTGATAGGTTAAGAGCTCACCCAATCCGGTTTTTATATTATGGGTATGGATCCACTGTCCTTTACGGATATCCTCCTTGGCAATGCCGATCCTGAAACCATATTTAATTATTTCGTCTCCTGCCGGGATATCCTGTAATGCCATTTTATGGCCTGCGGGAATTTCCTCCGCTGCCGTAATCGTAAGTTCTCCCTTTTCTCCCGCTATGGTAATAGGCGTATTGGCCGGAAGGGTGTTAAGGGCAACAATTACATTGTCTTTGTCATTAATTTTTATATAATTTTGCATAATGCCGTCCTCATTGAATTTGTTTTAATATCATCTAAATAAGCAGCTACCGCATCTTCCAATCCTTCTAACTTGGTTAAGTCCTGTCCGTGGAAGTCTTCATTGGATAAATATGCGTTCACAAAGGTTTTTGTATCACGACCGCTGTAATCCCTGAAAAATTCCAGTACCTTCATCTCATCTAAAATCCGGTATTCTTGGCCGTCCCTTTGTCCCATCAATGCTTTTCCGCGAATCTCGGTACCGGTATAGAAAGCCAACAAGGCAGCTATGGAGAAAGTCAAATGTACCGGCAGCTTTCCGAATTTTTCCACATATCCTAAAAGGCTGGGGAGACATCTTGCCCTCCACTTTGATACCGAGTTTAAGGAAATTGCTAAGAGGGCATGTTTTACATAGGGATTATGAAAACGTGCAATGACCGAATCTGCAAACTCCTCTAATTCCTCCTTGGGTAAGGTCAGGGTAGGAATCACTTCGTCAAATATCGTATTCATCATAAAGCTTTTAACCGTATCGTCTTCCATGGATTCCAGCACATAATCATTGCCTGCCAGATAGGATGCCAGTACAAAAGATGTATGGGCACCGTTTAAGATACGAACCTTACGCTGCTTATAGGGCTTTTGGTTATCCGTAAAAATAACCGGCAGTCCCGCTTCCGGCAGGGGGAACTCCTTGCTGATATCCTTCTCGCTTTCAATTACCCATAAACCGAAGGGCTCGCCCGTTACAAGTATTCTGTCTTCATAGCCTAAACTTTCCCAGATGGATTCCGCTTCTTCTTTGGGATATCCTGTAATAATACGGTCTACCAATGTAGAAGTAAATATGCATGCCTCCTCTACCCAAGTTTTGAACCCATCCTCAAGACCCCAGAGTGCAATCAACTGCATCACACATTTTTTCAACATAATACCGTTATCATCAATGAGCTCCACAGGAAGCATAATTAATCCCTTGTCCAATGCACCATTAAAATGACTGTATCTTTCATATAATAATTTGGTTAGTTTTCCGGGAAAGCTGTGCGGCGGCTCCATTTCAAATCGATCATTATCATCAAAAACAATACCTGCCTCCGTTGTATTGGAAACCACAAAACGAAGCGTTTCAAGTCTTGCCAGGTTCATATATTTTTCATATTCCTTATAAGTATCCACCACGTCCGTCACGCTAGTTACCACACGGTTTAATACCTTGGCCTCTCCATCCACAATACCGCGCAGGGAAACGGTATATTGGCAATCCTGCTCATGAAACTTATCAAGGTTGCCGAATTGAATGGGTTTGATTAATACAATATCTCCATCAAATTTTCCGGCTTCATTTGCAATATCAATCATATAATCCACAAATCCGCGGAGAAAATTCCCTTCGCCAAACTGCACCACTTTGATAGGCCTATCCTTTTTACCGCTTAACGCTTTGTTCATTCGTTCCATTTTCTTTCTCCTAACCCTCTTAATCTTCTTGTTTTCTTTTTCATTAACAGCTTTACTTACATCACCAATCTGTGTAAGTGCTTACAATATCATTTTACCTCTATTTCCAAGTTAAGTCAATATATCATATTTTTTAATTTTTCCGCTTATAACAAGGCTTTTATAAGGCTTTAAAGCAATCCTTAATAGTTTCTCTATTTTTTGATATAATATTTATTAAAATAATCTATTGAATTTTTTTTCATTTTCATTTATAATTTAAATTGTGTTTTTGAAACTACTTACATCGTTATTTTCATAACAAAGGACTCTAATATGACAAACAATAATAATATGACTATCTATGACATTTCAGAAAAAGCAGGTGTTTCCATTGCTACCGTTTCCCGTGTTTTAAACGGAAGCAATAATGTCAGTGCAAAAACAAAGAAAAAAGTTTTGGACGTAATGAATCAATATGAATATACGCCCAATGCATTTGCAAGAGGACTGGGGCTTAATACCATGAAGACCATAGGGCTGATGTGTGCGGATTCTTCTGACCTCTATCTTGCAAAAGCAGTCTATCATCTCGAACAAAAGCTTCATGCTAACGGGTATGACAGTCTTTTATGTTGTACAGGCTATGAATTGGATGCTAAAGAAAAATCCATGAACCTTCTGATTTCCAAAAAGGTTGATAGTATTATTCTGGTTGGTTCTAATTTTATTTATGAAAAAGATGAAGATAATAAATATATTAAGGATGCCGCTTCACAGGTTCCTATTATGCTGCTAAATGCTTCATTTGATGCACCCAATATATACAGCATTGTTTCCGACGATTTCACTTCTGTCTATAAGGCCACAAGAGAAATGATTGCATCCGGAGTTGAAAATATTTTATATTTTTATAACTCCACATCTTATAGCGGTAAGAAGAAGCTTTCCGGTTACCGTGTTGCCATGGAAGAAGCAGGTCTGTTAAAGAGCGGCAGCCTGATGCAATTTTATACGGGTTTCCATGAAGATATCCATGCCATGTGCGACCATCTGCTAAAGGTATATGAAAAAGGGCTTTCCTTTAACGGTGTGATTGCTGCCGATGATAATCTGGCGCTAGGTGCTCTGAAATTTGCCCATGCCGCAGGCTTACAGGTTCCGAAAGACCTTTCCATTATCGGATATAACAATTCACTGCTTGCTACCTGCTGCAATCCCGAGCTGACTTCCATTGACAATAAATTGGAAACCCTATGTCAGCACCTTATCACCACATTGCTTGGGATATTAGAAGGAAATGAAATGCCTAAAAAAACAGTTTTTTCAGGTGAGATTATACGCCGTGGTACTACCCTATAAATAAAAGAGTCAACATTTTAAATAAGTTAAGCGGCTCTTAACCTGATCAAGATATAAATACGCCTGTGTCAGCGCAGCATTCATGGGCCATCTCTATAAAAGCTGCGCAGAAAAGAGGATAATTATGAAACCATTCATGGACAAAGATTTTTTACTGGAAAATGATACGGCAAAAACATTGTTTCATAGCTATGCAAATACTACCCCCATATTAGATTATCATTGTCATATCAATCCGAAAGAAATCGCCGAAGACCGCAAATTTGACAATATTACACAGGTATGGCTGGGCGGTGACCATTATAAATGGCGCTTCATGCGTTCCTGCGGAGTAGATGAAGCTTATATTACAGGAGATGCTTCGGACCGGGATAAATTCTTTAAATGGGCAGAATGTCTGGGTAAAGCCATCGGCAATCCGTTGTACCACTGGAGCCATCTTGAGTTGCAGAGATATTTCGGTTATATGGGTATTCTCAATAAAAACACTGCCGAAGAGGTTTGGAATATTTGTAATGCAAAGCTGGCAGAACCTTCTATGAGCGTAAGGAATATTATTAAAAATTCCAATGTTACTTTAATCTGTACCACAGATGATCCCATTGATTCACTGGAATGGCATAAAAAAATAGCAGAGGATACATCCTTTGATGTAAAAGTACTTCCCGCATGGCGTCCCGATAAAGCCATGAATATTGAGAAACCCGATTACCTGGATTATTTGGAACAGCTTGCCGCAGTATCCGGTATGAATGAAATCACTACCTTTGCCGCATTAAAGAAAGCATTAAAGCAGCGTATGGATTTCTTTGCATCCATGGGATGTAATGTATCCGACCATGCACTTGAGTTTGTCATGTACTATCCCGCTTCTCCCGACGAGCTGGAAGAGATTTTTCTAAAGAGATTGAATCATATTAAGCTGTCAAAGGAAGAAGAGTTAAAGTTTAAAACCGCCTTCATGCTGTTTGTAGGCCAGCAGTACCATGAATTAGATTGGGCTATGCAGATACACTATGGCTGTAAGCGCGACAACAATACCTTTATGTTTGAACGGCTCGGTCCGGATACCGGCTATGATTGCATCGACAATTATGCACCCAGTGCACAGATAGCTGATTTCCTGAATGCCTTAGTTAAAAATGATACGCTTCCCAGAACCGTAATTTACTCATTAAATCCCAATGATAACCAAGCTATCGATGCGATACTGGGTTGTTTTCAGGATTCCACTGCTGTCGGTAAAATCCAGCATGGCAGCGCTTGGTGGTTTAATGACCACAAGGCAGGTATGATTGAGCAAATGACCTCCCTTGCAAACATGGGCAATTTATCCGCTTTTATCGGAATGCTTACCGATTCAAGAAGCTTTCTATCTTATACAAGACATGAGTATTTCCGCCGTATTCTCTGTAATCTTTTGGGTACCTGGGTGGAAAACGGAGAATTCCCGGCAGATATGGATATTCTGTCCGAAATAGTAACTGATATTTCCTACAATAATGCGAAACGCTATTTTAAGTTTTCCCTATAATCTTTTAAATAATCCTTATTTGCATTATTGCTTTTCATCCCTTTTATTCTATAATGAGCCTTGCCGCATACGTGGCAGGGCTCTTTATAAAAGTAACAAGATGTGTATTATTCACAAAAAGAAACTCCTGTTCTTGGGGGAGAACAGGAGCTTCTTTGCTTTGAGGAAATTACTAGGAAAGGGAATATCCCTATTTCCTCTATATCATATAACAAAATATATAATTATTCTAAGAGTAATATAGCCTTTTTCACATAAACCACTGTTTATTTATGGTCTTCATGATATAATGAGCGTTAGCGAGGGGGAGCAAGCGAAGCTTATTCATCCCGAGCAGCGAATGCCGATCATAAGCTTTCTTATGATATATATGAGCGTTAGCGAGGGGGTCTACTCATCATAATACTTTGTCAGCCGGTTTTTCTAACCATTCCAATGAGCCCCTAAGTGTAAAAGCATGTTCAGCAATGGCTTCCATGCTTTTAGGAATCCCTTATGGTCTCATTTCCATAGAAAAAGAAGGCCTTCCAAAGTATTATGATGAGTAGAGCCCCCTTGGAAATAAGTTTCCCAATTACCAATTAATTAAAGATTTAAAAGGAGAACACATGGTACAATCCCGTATTTATGAATCTAAGCATAAAGATATTAACCAAATACGTATTACCCGCGGCAGGCGCAGCATAGATTCCCCCGTACAGCTTGACCACTATCACAGGTATTATGAAATATTTTATCTGATTTCAGGTAAGTGCCGTTTTTTATTAAAAGATACGCTCTATTCCATGGAAAAGGGAGATTTACTATTTATTGCACCGGGTGAATTGCATCATTCCCTGTATTATCCGGGCATCACATGCGATATTGCAGCACTGTATTTTAAAGAAGATTTCCTAATACCGGAACTCTTTGCCCACCTGCATCAAAAAAACACATTGCCGGGACATTCTTTTATGGGAACCATACCCAGTCTCTATCAAGAGGATTTTCATACCCTCCTTGCACGTATGCTTTCGGAAAGTACCCGGATAGATGAACACTCCCCTTCCTTTTTAACCTGTCATTTAAATGAAGTGTTGCTGCTTCTGGCTCGTCATAGCGTTATGACCGAATCCGAACCGGAGCTGGTGAATGCGAAGGAAGCTGATATTATGAAAGCCGCCAAATATATTTATCGGAATTTTACAAAGCCCCTGACTCTTAGCGAGGTAGCAGGAGTGGCTTGCTTAAGTCCCACCTATTTTTCTAAAAAATTCAAGCTTCTCACGGGAATGGGTTTTAAGGAATATTTAAACTATATTCGTCTCAAGCATGCGGCCACCGCCCTGCTGACCACCAACAATTCCATCACGGATATCGCATTGGAATATGGTTTTAATGACAGTAATTATTTTAAAGATCTTTTTAAAAAGGAGTATGGAAAATCACCCAGAGAATACCGAAAGAGTGAAGGAAATTAATATTCCATCACTTTTTCTTCACCCTTGATTACCCGTAATGCACCTTGGGTTAGCGCAAGCAGCTCATCTTCACCGGGATATACGGTAAAAGGTGCAATCCATCCGGCCTTCTGTTTTAAATTATCGATTACATCCGGATTATAGGCAATTCCGCCGGTCACGATTATCTGATCTACTTTTCCTTCCAGCACACAAGCGATTGAGCCGATATCCTTAGCCACCTGATACATAAAGGCTCCCTTCACCTCTGCGGCGTAGGCATCACCTTCCTCTGCCATCCTTGAAATAGTGCGCATATCATTGATGCCCATATAGGCATTGAATCCGCCCTTGCCCACAATTTTACTATAGACTTCCTTTTCCGTATAATTACCGGAAAAGCACATCTTAATGAGTGCACCGGGAGGTACCGCACCTGCCCGCTCGGGAGAAAATGCCCCGTCACCGTCAAGAGAATTAAATACATCCACCACCTTGCCGCCGATATGGGCACCTACGGATACGCCCCCACCCAAATGTACCACGATCAGACGCAGGGACTCATAGGGCTTTCCGATTCCCTTTGCATATCGTTTTGCTACCGCTTTCTGATTCAACGCATGGAATACACTGACTCTGGGAAGTTCGGGTACACCCGAATATCTGGCGGAGGTCTGTAATTCATCTACTACCACGGGATCCACGATATAGGATGGCAAACCGATTTCATCACCGATTTCTCTTGCCAGGATACCTCCCAAATTAGATGCATGCTCCCCCTGTTTACCGATTTTTAAATCCTCCAGCAAATCATCCGTTACCGCATAAGTACCGCCCGGAATGGGCTTTAACATCCCGCCCCGTCCCACAATCACATCTAAGGACTTCATATCAAATTTTTTCTCTTCCAAGATATCCGTAATAATCTTCTTACGGAAATCCTTCTGATCCACAATACTTTCAAACTGTCCGATTTCCTCTGTGGTATGTCTCAATGTTTCTTCGAATAGCAGGGTTTCATCCTCGAATACACCAATTTTAGTAGAGGTGGAACCGGGATTGATTATTAAACTCTTAATGGACATTTCTTCTTCCTCCAGCTTATTTCTGATTTATAAAAACTCAATTCATTTTCTTCATCTCTTCGGCAACAACCGCTGCCAGGGCAAGTGAATTAACCTTGGTCTCAAAGGTATCGGAGCGGCTTGTGAGTATGACGGGAACCTTGGTCCCTGTCAATATACAGCCGTTCTTTACCTGAACCATATGTACAATCGCCTTATATACTAAATTGCCTGCATGAATATCCGGGAAGAGCAGGATATCGGCATCTCCCTGTATCTTTCTGTCTGTTGCGCCCTTATGCTTTGCCGCCTCGGGATCAATGGCAAGGTCTAAGGAAAGAGGACCGTCCACGATACAGCCTGTAAGCTCACCGGCTTCGTTCATCTTTGTTAAGGCTTCCGCATCCAAGGTAACCTGCATCTTTGGATTTACCACCTCCACTGCCGCAAGAGGTGCTACCTTGGGACAATCCACACCACAGGCTTTTGCCACCGGCAGGGTATTCTTAATAATATTTACCTTGTCCTCCAATGTAGGATAGGTCATAAATGCCACATCGGTCAGGAATAAGAGTCTGTCTATGCCGGGAATCTCAAATACACATACATGGGATAACACATTGCCTGTACGAAGACCTACCTCCCTGTCCAGAACACTCTTTAAAAAATTCCTTGTATCTATCAGACCCTTCATATACATATCAGCCTTACCGTCATGTGCCAGTTTAACGGCCTTAAGTGATGCCTCTATCACATCAGGCTCATGAATGATTTCATATCCGGCTAAATCCATATCGATATTTGCTGCTATCTCTTTGATTTTTGCTTCATCACCTACCAAAATCGCATCGGCAATCCCTCTTTTCTTTGCTTCCTTTACCGCCTCTAATACCGCAGTATCCTGTGCTACCGATACAACTACCTTTTTCATTTTGCATTCGCCTACTTTAGCGATGATTTCATCAAAACCCTTATTCATTCCTACACCTTTCCGTCTCTCACAGACATCTTTCGTTCAAAAAAATTCTTCGTTAAAATAATAACACTTAAAACCAAAAAAATCAACCCATAGAAGACTAATAAACAATGATATCCCCAAACTTTGCATTACAAGCCCTCAATAAATCACATGGGGTAAGTGCGATCTGGGAGCCCAATCTGCCCCCACTGACTATCATTACCTGTAACTCCTTTGCCTGCATTGCAACAGTAGTGGTATATTGCTTTTTCATTCCGATTGCTGTACAGCCTCCGCGGACATAACCGGTAACCGAATTGATATCCTTGACGGGGACCATAGCCACAGATTTTTCACCCACTGCTTTAGCTGCCTTTTTCATATCCAGCTCTTCTGCAATGGGGAGTACAAATACAAAATAATTTTTACTGTTACCCTGTGTTACCAATGTTTTATATACCTTTTCTCTTGGAAGATTCAGCATATCCGCTATCTGCAGCCCATCTATAAATTCATCGCATTCATAGGTATATTGCTCATAATTTAACCTCATAGAATCCAAAATCCTCATTGCATTTGTCTTTACTTCTTTCTTTTTTGCCATTTAACCGATTCCCTTTCGTAACAATAATTTTCCCAGCATCCATTGCAGGAGCAAACCGATCATTGTAACTAACAGAGCCGTTACAAACAGAAATTTAATATTTTTTAATGTAAAAGCACCTGTGAATAAAAAAATCAATAATCCCATTATCACTCCCCCCAGAACGGGCAAAGATACCGTAAACGCGATAGCCGTATTATTATGCTTTTTATAAAATCTACCTACCCTTTTATCCCATAATGCTTCCGTTATCCCCATAATCCCACACAGAAATATACCGGCTCCCACAATCCACCTTACAGGATATAGAGCTTCTCCCCGTACCCCTCTCGTATTTTCATTTTCCGTTGCCTTCACCGTTTGACGCTCAAAAGAAAAGGTACTACCATCCGTAAGTTTTGCCTCCAGGGCTTCTGCGGCTGCTTTTTTCAGATCTTCGCTTCCCATTTCTATTCGAACTTGGTAAAAATTCTCATTTTCTGCAATGTATCCTTCAAACCAATCGTAAGAAACCGCATAGAATATTCTTTCAAAAACCACCTCATTTATTACGCGAGTCAGCGTGGAGTCAGCATCTTCATATACTGTAATAGACCAATTTCCACCTCCTGCAGAAATAGTATCCTGCAAGTCTTCCTGCAAAACATAACCGCATTCCGCATTCTGCTGTACCACATTTCGTTTTACCTCTTCTGGGCTATTACATGGAATAAAATTTACCAGTCCTTCGTATTCTAAAAAAAGCAACTGTAATGATTCATCTGTGGTATAGATAGCTACGTAAACTGCAGTCTTTGACTGTCTTTCTAAATTAACAGCCACAAAAGAAAGTATCACCGTAATTGCTAGGCAAAGTAGATAGCTCTTTCGCAATAACAGTCGTTTTCCTAATATATAAAACAAATATAAACTATTTAACGTTTTTCCTTTCTTCGTTTTCAACAAATCAGGATCTGCCGGTATCTCCGGCTCTTTTTTGCTTCTTCCGGTGGATTTGAGCAAGGAATATCCCTTTTGCAGAGATAGGGATTCTGATATATATGCTAAAATCCATAAAATGACAGTACATAGAATCAAAGCAGTGGCCGTATGAGTAAATTCCGCCTCCTGCCCCGAAAACAAGATTGTAAAGGCTGATTTCACATAGGTGGATGGCAGGAATACCCCCAAATGCTCCGTAATACCCGGCAAAAGAGCCGAGGGGATAAAGCATCCCGACACATAGCCCATGATTACAGTTGACAGCCCAACCAGCAATACTGCAGTTTTGTGATTATCCGACAAGCTATAGAGAAGCTGCAGCCATGCTGCCATACAAGATAAGGATAGGAAGATAAGAAGAATGCTTTTTATCGTAAATACCGCCTGCAGGGCCTGACGCACCCCTCCCCATAGCCAAAATGAGCCGGGCAGCAAAAGCACTCCAAAAAGCAGTAGGATGGTTACCCCTATGCGCCCTGTCAGCTGGGCGCCCGTAGAAATACCCTTTCGTTTTATCAGCATCAACCGTTCCAGCCTGCTTCGTTTTATATAGGAGCCGAAGAATAAGCCGGCAAGAAGCAGATAAACAGTAAAAAATGCACTGCCATAATAAACGGCAAAGCCGGTATTTCCTGTTGGAGACAAGCTCTTTATCTGAAAATACCGCTCTCTGTTTAGTACAATGCCCAGATTATAAGCATTTAATTGTGCATACATCTCTTCCAATTTATCTCGGCCGCTTTCAAATAAATCCGTTAGAACATGGGTTGCATATATTTCTGCCTGCGCTGTCTGCAGCATCCCGGAAGCGGCAGCAGCAAGCTCTTCAAATACCAAACCCAAAAGTGATGCGTCATCGGATAGATAAAGGCTTGCCTGCTCATTATTTCCTGTTAAAATACCCTCAACCGCATTACCTGGCATTACCAATAGAGCTGCCAGCTCCCCGTCTCTAACCATCTGCTTTCCTTCTTCCTCTTCCACAGGTAAAAGACTGCACCAGTCCTGCACGGATTGCATGCTTTCCACGATAGAAATGGCCAGCTTGATTAATTCGTTCTCCGGTGCCGTATATCCGATCCGCACCGACTCCCGGCTATTTTCTCTTCCAAGCAATTTTTGCCCGCAAAAAGCAATCATACCGACTATCAATGTCAATATGATTGCTTTAATCAAAATAGAAGGCAATAGAGCTGACCCCCTCTTATATTCTGTTTTCAACCATATAAAGTGTTTTTTCATTTTCCTTAAAAATCTATTCCGCCGGTTAATTCGTTAAATGAATTGTATAATTCCAAAATAATCATAAATATCTCATTTTCGCTCAATTTCATAAGATCCTTAGCCCCATCGGGTACTGTTATTGTTCCCTCAAAGGGTTCTGCCGTTATTCTGCCTGAAACGGTAAGCTGTGCCTCCCCTTTTACCAGCAAACTGAATTCTCCCAGGTTTAAGGTAAAGCTCTCTCCCTTTACAATATCGGATAAACTTCCCTTTGTCACCAATCCTAAGGTATCACCATATTCATCCTCTAACGTGATTTCATACTTAAATTCGTCCTCATCGAGATTCCATTCGTTGGCATAATACAACTTTACTTCTTCTTCCAGGTCATGATCCGTAATAATCAGGATACAATTATTTATATAGGAGCTCTTTGTAAGCTCGGCTATTCGATTTATTGAAATTGTAAAACTTTCACTCTCCGACTTCAGATTTATCACACCATTCACTTCATCCAGTGCCCGAGTTTCTCCCGTAAATTCAAAGGAAAAACCTATCGAATCTATGTTACCGTTTTCCAGATGAATCTCATCAGCGGTTGCTATACTTACAATATGGTCCTTTTTATCTAAATAAATATATAGCTCTACATCCTTTGCATATCTGATAGAAAAGAAGTCGTCAACCAGCTCCTCACACAGCTCTTCGACTTCCTGTATGTTTGCTTCTTCCCCATATAGCTCCATCACCTGTGTTATGATATTTTGCATATAGGCACTGTTTTTAAACTCTATGTGTACATCAGCGATAAAATTATTGAGGGCATCCTTGCTTAATACAACCCTCATACCATCACATTTAACTGTTTTGCCGCCCCGTTCTATTTCTATGAACTCCTTGGTTTTTTCTAATGTCATGGTTTCTTCTATTTTTATGATATTTTCAGCAATGGCAAGGAGTAAATCCTTATCCGCTGCATTTATTTCCTCTACCTGCTCCGCCTTCTCAAAAATATTATAAGAATAATCATCTTCTACTTCCAAGCCTAATAGTTCCATCCATACTGAGTTATTATAATCCTTTCCCAATGTGGAACCGTTTAAGTAATAATTACCATCTAATAAATTCGGCGCACTGATATATATTTTATCATCCGAGGCTGTAAGATTTAAATCTAATAACCTGATATTGAAAACACTTAATACCATATTACCTCTCATAAGTTCTTCCGGGATATTATAATCAGTGGTCACATCAAACCCTAAGGTAGGTAAAGTATTCTCCTGAGGTAAAGTCAAATTAAAGCTCATATTCACCGTGGAAGGATCTGATTGCATTCTCTCCACAAGAGAGTCAAAGTCTATTTTATCGCCTATACTTGCTCCGTATTCCTCCATCTCACCGGCCAGAATGGCTATACCGTGCGCTAATCTGGCTTCGGGGGAACGTAAGGTCTTATAAATCAGAATTCCTCCCACCGTAAACAAAATAATCACTACTACCGCTATGATAGCAAGTACAATGCCTATCCCCTTTTTCTTATCTCCTCCGGGTAACGGCATGGGAACCAACTCTTCATTTGCCTGGGTATCTAAATTGATATCACTCATTTTCTATCTCCTTCTACATTGTATTTAGGTAATTGATAAACTAATTTTTAGTGTCTCAACTCTCATTCATCTGCTTCAGCGGACATGCCCAGCTCCTCCATGAGTGCATCTCCACGCAGTGTACTGTCTATTTCCCTGCTCTTTCCCTCTACTAATGCATATATCTTATCGCAAAGATCCAATTCGCTCTCTTCATGTGTGGCAAGCACTATGGTACCTCCCATCTCCTTAAACATGGTCAGATATTTACGGACCTGGGCTTTACTTGGCAAATCCAATGCTGATCCCGGCTCATCTAAAAGTAAGATCGGGGGATGCCCTGCCAATGCACAACCGATACTGACTCTTTTTTTCATACCGCCGGAGAGCTTACCTGCTTTGCTTCTGCCTATCTGGGAAAGTCCCAACAACCCAAGAAAGCCTTCCCTAAGCTCCCATTCCAGTACATCCTTCTTCTCATACCAGAGCAAGAGATTATCTCTTACACAAAGTTCCTCAATCAAATTATTTTCCTGCGGCACATATCCGGTATATTTGCGGAATAAACCATCCTTCTTTCTTCCCTGCGCCGTTTCTCCGTCAAACGCTATCATTCCCTTATCCGCCCGCCGTAACCCCGCAAGAATATTTAGCAGAGTAGATTTCCCGCATCCGTTCCCTCCTACTATTCCTATGCACTGACCGGCACCGGCAGACAAATTAACACCGGTCAATACTTTTTTCCTACCGTATGCACTTTCAATGCCGCTTGCACAAATACGTTCCATCCCTGCTCCGATCCTATTTCCTATACTATAAATGTTTACATATTTATGTTAATATTATCACGTTTACGCCCTGCTGTACAATATAAAAAGGTGAAAATAATTGGTAACAAATACAACCCTTCCTCAATATGATGTTATAAGGAATTTTTAAGAGTGATGATATGAAAGAGCCTTTGACCTTACACGATCTTTCTCCTAATGAGAGTGCCCGCATTCAAAAACTTAATTGTACCGGCAATATTCGCAGACGGCTGTTGGATATCGGACTGACGGAGCAAACCAAGGTATTCTGCGTGGGAGAAAGTCCGGCGAAGGATCCCAAAGCCTTTCTGATACGGGGTGCCATTATAGCCATCCGCAAAGAGGATGGGCAAAACATATTGATTGAAGGAGTGGAATATATAAATGGAAGTTATGAAGACCATTGCCATTGCAGGCAATCCCAATGTGGGAAAAAGCACCCTCTTTAATAGTCTGACCGGTCTGCGTCAGCATACCGGTAATTGGGCGGGAAAAACCGTTTCCAATGCTCGGGGATCTTGTAAAACTAAAAATCATAATTGCATATTGGTGGATATTCCCGGGACCTATTCCTTACTTCCGCACTCTGCCGAAGAAACCGTGGCAAGAGACTTTATTTGCTTTCAAAAACCCGAAGCTGTTATTGTGGTCTGCGATGCTACCTGCCTGGAGCGCAACCTGAATCTGGTATTACAGATCCTTGAAATAACTTCCAATACCATATTATGTATCAATCTCATGGATGAGGTAAAAAAGAAGGGGATTTCCGTTGATTTTTCCCTATTATCAGAGAGACTGAATATTCCTGTAGTGGGTATTTCAGCCAGAAAAAAAAGCGGGCTGAATCGGCTTTTGGAGGTACTGGATACTATGCTTTCCGCTCCTGAAACATCCGGCATGCTAAATTCACCGGTCCGTTATGAGGAGCCGATTGAGGAAGCCATAAACAGCCTCACTGACACAATTTCCGGTCTTTGCTACGAATCGAAAGAAATAGAGGATAAGCTATCTGTTTTTTCCCATCGTTTTTTGGCACTCAGGCTTTTAGATGGGGATATCTCTTTTAAAGAAGAATTGAAATTGCTTCTGGGCAAAAACCTACTCGAGGATGCATCCCTTTCCCGTATACATACCCAAGCACTTGCCCAGCTGGATGAAGCGGGTATCTCAGGCGATATGATACAGGACAAAATTGTAAACGGACTGTTTCATACAGCAGAAAAAATTGCCGATGCCGCCGTAACCTGCAACAATCCTCATTACCGAAAAAGAGACATTCTCATTGACAAGTTTCTTACCAACAGACTCACGGGCTACCCGATTATGATACTCCTTTTGGCAATCGTGTTTTGGCTTACAATCAGCGGCTCCAACTATCCTTCATCCTTACTTTCAGGCTTATTTGTAAAGGCTGAAGGCTATTTATCCGCTGCCCTTCTTTATTGCCGAACACCTATATGGTTACATGACTTGATTGTATCCGGAGCCTTCCGGGTACTTGGATGGGTAGTTGCTGTTATGCTGCCGCCAATGGCTATTTTTTTTCCTTTGTTTACTTTATTGGAGGATATCGGCTTTCTGCCCCGGATCGCCTATAATATGGACCATTGCTTTAAAAAATGCCATGCCTGCGGCAAACAGGCTCTTACTATGTGTATGGGCTTTGGCTGCAATGCAGCAGGTGTGGTGGGCTGCCGTATTATCGATTCTAAAAGAGAAAGGCTGCTTGCTATACTCACCAACAGCTTTGTTCCCTGTAACGGTCGATTTCCTACCTTAATTGCGCTCATTTCCATGTTTTTTATCGGGTCGGGAACAGGTTTTTTCAGCTCGGTTTTATCCGCTCTCATCCTGACCGGTTTTATTCTGTTAGGAGTAGGCATGACCTTTCTTGTTTCGCGTCTTTTATCGGACACGGTATTAAAGGGAATGCCCTCCTCTTTTACATTGGAGCTGCCCCCATACCGCAGACCGCAGCCGGGGCGCATACTTCTACGCTCCCTGTTGGACCGTACTCTCTTTGTATTGGGCCGTGCCGCGGCTGTTGCGGCTCCCGCCGGTATCCTGCTCTTTATTTTGGCTAATACATTGATTATGGATAAAAGCCTGTTAAGCTATTGTGCCGGTTTTCTCAATCCCTTTGCCCGCCTGATGGGACTGGACGGTGCTATATTGATTGCCTTTATTTTGGGGCTTCCTGCCAATGAAATCGTTCTCCCCATTATCCTTATGACCTATATGTCCACGGGAAGCTTGGTAGAATACGAAAGCCTATCCTCCTTACATGATTTATTAATTGCAAACGGGTGGACCTCTGTAACCGCATTGTGCACCATGCTGTTTTCCATGTTGCACTGGCCTTGTTCTACCACATTGATTACCATCAAAAAAGAAACCGGCAGTTTGAAATGGACTTTTGCAGCCTTTTTAATTCCCACTATTTCAGGGATTATAATTTGTATGGGGGTTAATTTTCTTTTCGGTTTATTCTAATCACCACCAAGTTCGCCTGCTAAGCGGATAAAATATCACGCAAATTTGCATATAGAAGGGCCCCTGTCAAGTAAACAGGGGCCGATTCATTTTATATTATTAAATATTGTATCTAAATTATTTTACCGCTGCTCTTAATTTTTCTGTAAGCGCAGGAACTATCTTTTGATAATCTCCTACAATACCGTAGTTAGCTACATCAAAAATAGGAGCTGTTTCATCTTTGTTGATGGCGATAATGATATCGGATTCTTCCATACCTGCCATATGCTGAATGGCACCGGAAATACCGATAGCAAAGTATACATTGGGACGTACTGTTTTACCGGTCTGTCCCACCTGAAGATCCTTCGGTTTCCATCCCGCATCCACTACGGCACGGGAGCAGCTTACTGTACCGCCGATTGCATCTGCAAAATCCTCCAGCATCTGAAAGTTTTCTGCACAGCCTACACCACGGCCGCCTGATACCAAAATATTGGCATCCATAATATTTACGCAATTTGCAACCGATTTAACAATATCCAAGATTTCAACATATTTATGATCCGGTGTAAATCCGGGATTAAACTCTTCAATTACAGCCTTTGCGCCTTCCTGTTTGGGCAGCTTCTGCATAACACCGGGACGTACCGTAGCCATCTGGGGACGGAAATCAGGACAAGCGATAGTCGCAATTGTATTACCGCCAAATGCGGGACGTGTCATCAGCAGCTGATTCTTCTTCTGCTCTTTGCCGGGGATTGCTGTCATAGGGAAATCACCTATTTCAAGCTGTGTACAGTCAGCAGTCAAACCCGTGTGGATTCTTGCGGATACACGAGGACCCAGATCACGGCCGATTGCGGTTGCTCCTACCAGAAAAATTTCCGGTTTATACTTTTCGATTACACTTGCCAGTGCATGGGTATATGGCTCTGTTCTGTAATCCTTTAACTGAGGATCATCCACAACGATAACCTTATCGGCACCATATGCCGCTAGCTCATCTGCAAGCCCCTTTATATCGCTTCCCATCAAAACTGCGGTTACTTCTGTACCTAAGGTATCTGCCAGGTTTTTACCTTCACCGATTAATTCAAAAGCGATGCTGTTTAATTCATTGTCTATCTGCTCTGCATAGACAAATACGCCTTTATATTCTGCTAAATTCATCATTTCCTCACTTTCTACCGTACCAACGGCATATAAATAAACTTCTCTTTCTGTTAGATTACATGATTTTCTTTTAATTTACCCATGATATAATCTACAGATTCTGCCGGATCTAAAGTGATCTTTTCGCCGGTACCTTTTCTTACCTTGTCAGAAGCCTTTGCAATTTTGGTAGGGGAGCCCGCCAAACCTAAGTTTGAATCATCTACATCCACCAAATCCGCTCTTCCCCATACGGTGATGTCTGCTTTTACAGCATCGAAAATACCACCGGGAGTCATATAACGAGGCTCATTCAATTCTGCCAATACCGTAATGAGGCAAGGCATTTTAGCTTTAATAACATGATATCTGTCGTCATACTGACGCTCTACAATCACACTATCACCTTCTATATCAATCTTTTGTGCGTAAGATATAACAGGAATATCAAGATGTTCCGAAATCTGAGGACCAACCTGTGCGGTATCACCATCAATAGCCTGACGTCCTGTGATAATCAAATCATATTCCAAATTGCGGATGGCACCTGCCAGTGTCTGGCTGGTAGCCCAGGTATCCGCTCCGCCCAGTACACGGTCCGTTACAAGGATACCCTTATCAGCACCCATTGCCATTGCTTCGCGAAGCACATCCTCTGCCTTGGGAAGGCCCATGGTAATTACAGTAACCTGTGCGCCGGTCTTATCTTTTATTCTCAGTGCTGCTTCTAAACCTGCTTTATCATCAGGATTCATAATAGCAAGCATGGCACTTCTATCAAGCGTACCATCGGGATTGAATTTAACGCCGCCCTTTGTATCAGGCACCTGTTTAATACAAACAACAATTTTCATTGTATTTTCACTCCTTTTTTCTTTTTCAATTTTACATAGCTGCTTTTATTAAAAAACTGTTATTCGATTATTTCAGTAATGTGGCTCCGATAACCATCTTCTGCACTTCACTGGTGCCTTCGTATAACTCGGTAATCTTTGCATCACGCATCATACGTTCCACATCATACTCTCTGGTATAACCGTAACCGCCATGTAACTGAACAGCCTTTGTGGTCACTTCCATGGCAACCTCTGCCGCATAGAGCTTTGCCATTGCCGCTTCAAAGGAATATCTCCTTTGGGTATCCTTAGCCATAGCTGCCTTATAAACTAAAAGCTTTGCAGCCTCAACCTTGGTAGCCAGGTCAGCCAGTACAAACTGAGTGTTCTGCTGTGCAGCAATTGTTTTACCGAATTGTTTTCTTTCTTTTACATAAGTAATCGTTCTCTCTAATGCACCTTCCGCAATACCAAGTGCCTGAGATGCGATACCGATACGTCCGCCGTCCAGAGTATGCATTGCTATTCCAAAGCCCTTACCCAGTGCACCCAAAAGGTTTTCCTTGGGAATTCTGCAATCCGTAAAGATAAGCTCATAGGTTGCGGAACCGCGGATACCCATTTTTTTCTCCTTTGTACCAAAGGTAAATCCGGGTGTGCCTTTTTCAACAATAAATGCAGAAATTTCTTTGATTTTTCTGCCTCTTTTTTCAATCATGCCGGTTACGGCAAATACCACATATACATCCGCTTCTTTACCATTGGTGATAAAAATTTTGGAACCGTTTAATACATATTCATCACCTTCCAGAACAGCCTTTGTCTGCTGTCCCTGTGCATCCGTACCTGCTCCGGGCTCGGTCAGGCCAAAAGCACCCAGCTTCTCACCTTTTGCAAGGGGAATCAAATATTTCTGTTTTTGCTCTTCCGTACCGAAGTTCTTAATCGGATCGCAGCAAAGAGAGGTATGTGCAGAAACGATAACACCTGTTGTAGCACAAACCTTGGAAAGCTCTTCCACACACATTGCATAAGTAAGGGAATCACAACCCTGTCCGCCGTACTGTCTGGGAATCGAAATTCCAAGAAAGCCTTGCTTTGCCATTTTTTCGGTTGTAGCACGGGGGAATTCCTCTGTTTCATCAACCTCCTGTGCAAGAGGCTTTACTTCTTTTTCAGCGAACTCTTTAAACAGAGCACGCGCCATTTCATGTTCTTTTTTCAAAGTAAAATCCATGATACTATTTCCTCCATATTAAATATATTGTATTGAAAAACTACCGGCATTATTTGGAATAATCATAGAAGCCCTTTGCGGTCTTCTTTCCAAGCTTGCCTGCACGCACCATCTTACGAAGAAGGGGATGAGGACGATACTTGGAATCTCCGGTTTCATTCTGTAATACTTCCATAATAGCAAGCACGATATCTAAGCCTACTAAATCTCCTAATGCCAGAGGGCCCATGGGATGAGAAGCGCCCAGCTTCATAGCTTCATCTATATCTGCCACGCTTGCAATGCCTTCTGCATAAATACCGATAGCTTCATTAATCATGGGGATTAAGATTCTGTTTACAACAAATCCCGGTGCTTCCTTTACTTCAACAGGAGTTTTACCGATTTGTACTGCTATGGATTTAATCTTTTCTACCAATTCAACAGGTGTATTCTCTCCTGCAATTACCTCTACCAGCTTCATTCTGTCTGCAGGGTTGAAGAAATGCATCCCAATCATAGGTCTGTCAAGTCCGGCACCGATCTCGGTGATGGATAAAGAAGAAGTATTGCTTGCAAAAATACAGTCAGCCTTTACAATATCCTGCAATTCCTTAAAGGTATCCTTCTTAATCTGCATATTCTCAGGTGCAACTTCAACTACCAAATCACAATCCGTACAGATTTCCTTTAAACCGGTGGTAACTTTTCCTAAAATACTGTCTGCTTTTTCCTGAGTGATTTTTTCCTTATTAACTAAAAATGCCATATTTTTAGCAATTCTGTTCTTTCCTCCATCAGCAAATTCCTGCTTGATATCACAAAGACATACTTCAAAACCATCTGTCATAGCAAATGCCTGTGCAATTCCGGCACCCATAGTACCCGCACCAATAATACCTACTTTCATTCGTAATTCCTCCTTAATATGATACTTTAATTAAATTAACAGTTTTTAAAGGGTTCTTTTACTTTTTCCTTATTTCTATCAAGGAAAAACTCCATTCCGTATTTCTGATCTTCAGTTTCAAAACAATCACCGAATAACTTTTCTTCCAATACAATCGCTTCTTCCATGGGCAGCTCAAGACCTTCATTGATTGCCTTTTTACAGTTACGTACAGCAATAGGTGCATTCTTAGCAATGCCTGCCGCCATTTTTTCTGCTGCGGGAATCAACTCCTCCTGGGTGTAAACAGCATTTACCAGTCCGATACGAAGCGCTTCATCTGCCTTAATATTCCTTGCCGTATAAATCATTTGTTTTGCCATACCTGCACCCACCAGGCGGGCAAGTCTTTGTGTGCCGCCAAAACCGGGGGTAATTCCAAGACCAACTTCGGGTTGCCCAAAAATCGCATTATCAGAACAAATCCTAATATCACAGCTCATAGAAATCTCACAGCCGCCGCCTAATGCAAATCCGTTAATAGCAGCAATGACAGGAATGGGGAAGGTTTCCAGCTTCCTGAATATATCATTTCCTTTTTTACCGAATGCTTCACCTTCTGCCTTAGTAAGAGAGCTCATTTCTCCGATATCCGCTCCCGCAACAAAGGATTTTTGTCCGGCACCGGTTAAAATAAGGCATCTGACTTCCTCTAAGTTAACACTGTTCAAAGTAGCATCCAATTCCTCAAGCACTTGAGAATTCAGTGCATTTAACGCCTTTTCGCGGCTGATTGTGATAACCGCTGTCTGTCCTTTTTGTTCATATACAATGTAATCCATTTGTAATCCTCCATCTGTTTTATACGATACCTGGTAATTGCGTTTTTCTAGTGAGCTCTACTCATTATAATACTTTGTCAGCCGGTTTTTCTAACCATTCCAAAGTAATATAATGAGTAGAGCCATAGAAAATGAATTTCGCAATGACCTTTTTACCGATACATACATAAGGAGAATACTTTTTGTAGGTAAAGTTCCAGTATTCTCCCTCATTTTATGCAATCTTATTCTTCTATCTTAACGATTGTGGAGCAGCCCATGCCGCCGCCGATACATAAAGTCGCAAGACCTGTCTTTGCTCCCTTTGCCTGCATCTCGTGAAGCAGGGTAACCAAAATACGACATCCGGAAGCACCTACGGGATGACCCAGTGCAATAGCACCGCCATTGGGATTTAACTGTTTGTCAACATCAATTCCCAAATCCCTGCCTACCGCTACAGACTGTGCGGCAAATGCTTCATTTGCTTCAATAATATCAAAATCTTCAATATTCATACCGGTTTTAGCCATTACCTTTTTGGTTGCAGCTACAGGACCGATACCCATTACCTCCGGTCTTACGCCGGCAAGTGCGCCTGCTACAAAGGTTGCCATAGGCTTAACACCCAGCTCTTTTGCTTTTTCTTCACTCATTACAACGATAGCTGCCGCACCGTCATTAATGCCGGAAGCGTTGCCTGCCGTAACAAATCCATTGGGATTAATAGGGCGGAGTCTTGTGAGACCTTCTATTGTAGAACCTGCACGAGGTCCTTCATCCTTATCAAATATAATCGTTTCTTTTCTCTTCTTTACTTCTACGGGTACGATCTCCGCGTCAAAAGCTCCTGCAGCCTGTGCTGCCTCTGTCTTCAGCTGGCTCTTTAACGCAAATGCATCTAACTCTTCACGAGTCAATCCCCACTCTTCACAGATATTATCTGCAGTCTTTATCATATGATAGTCATTGAAAGCATCCCACAATGCATCCTTAATCATGGTGTCCACCATAGTTGCATTGCCCATACGGTAACCATAACGAGCCTGTGGCAGTGCATAGGGTGCCATGGACATATTTTCCATACCGCCTGCAACTACGATATCCGCATCTCCGGCCATAATCATCTGAGCGGCCTGGTTTACACAATTCAGACCGGAACCACAAACTACATTCATGGTAACAGCGGGTACTTCAATCGGAAGTCCTGCCTTCACCGAAGCCTGACGAGCAACGTTCTGGCCAAGGCCTGCCTGAATTACGCAGCCCATATATACCTGATCTACTGCATCAGGAGCAACTCCTGCTCTATTTAATGCTTCTTTTATCACGATTGCTCCAAGGTCTGCTGCCGGAGTTGTGCTCAAGGTACCACCCATGGTACCGATTGCTGTACGGCATGCGCCTGCTAATACAACTTTTCTTGACATATAAATTTCCTCCATTTTTTCGCATTAACTTGTTTTTACAACGATTGTTATTTTTTTGTCATTGCCAATTGTCTGTATTTTATCATAGCACAATATGTTTTGCAATGATTTTCATCAAAAATTGATAAAAAAATAACAAAAGAAACGCGCCACTGTAAGGGCGCGCATTTTTCCATAGCTTGAACGGGCTTTCTTAATGATTTATCCTGCTTTTATTCTTTGGCAGGGGTGGATTCATTGTATGCTTCCGAGGAAAGATATCCTTCTACTGCCGGATCCCTCATATCATAAATCCGGTGCCATTCTTTTGTGCCCTCCACCTTAGCCGCCTCACTGCGGTGCTTATAGAGGAATTGGGTAAGAGGGTATACATCCACCCATATTTCATTATCACCTTCTTTTTGTGATTCATCAAAAATAAGCTGCATCCCCCAATGTAAATGTGTCACTTCAATATTATTTACATTTTCCTTAACGCTATATCCGGTATGCCCCATATAACCAATCACATCACCGGCGGTTACTACGCTCCCCTCTTCAAGCCCTTCCGCATAAGGATAGTTTTGACGCATATGTGCGTAATAATAATAGCGTCTGCCATCAAAGCTGCGAATACCGATGCGCCAACCCCCATACTGGTTCCATCCGATTGCTTCTATGTATCCCGATTCCACTGCAATAATGGGTGTACCCACCTGTCCCATCATATCATGACCCAAATGCTGTCTTCTATAGCCATAGCTCCTGCTGGAGCCAAAATCCGCATAATGACTGTATTCAAATCCTCTTGCTATGGGTGAATAGGCTTTCAGCCCATATACCTTTTTCCAAACCGCATTGCCCGCTTCATCTTTTTCTTCTATTTCATACTCCCCTACCATTCCTCCCAACACTGCCGTATATGCTTCTTTATAATATTCATAATATTTCATATCCTCTGTCAGCTCTTCCATTGTACAATCTTCCTCGATAAGCTGTTTTGCCAGATTATCCATATCCTTGGCAATTTTTTTATCGTTAGAGGAAAAATCTCCACCATAACGTGCTCCCAAATAAGCAAGCATTTCCACCCAGTTTATATGTACCTCATTTCCCCAGGTATTTACATCCCAATCATATGCCCTGCAGAGTGCATGATAGCTCACATCAAAATCCACCCATTTAATATAGCCCTCGCTGACAGCTTCCCTCGCCCATTCATTGCTTTCGGCCAGATATTGTTCCGTCTGCATACCATTCGTGTTAGTCTTTTCTAATTTACCGCTGCATAAAATTGCCGCAAAAGCCGTCATACATAGAACTGCTTCTGCAGCAATAGTCAATCTTAATTTTTTAATTTGGTTTCTATGCTTGTTTACTCCCATCTGTCCTCCGAATTTGCTTACTTCATTGGGCATTACTCCACATTACCCATATACCGGCATTCTCCACTGCCAATATATGAAACTTCAGCAAATCTTAGTACAAATTCAAGTAATTCTGATTCTGTATGGGATTTAATTAGCTTACTATCTAAAGTTAGCATTCAGTAATAAATAACTGCTTATCAGAGGGGTAGAAAGAAGAGCTGTTCCATCCACATATAGGGATACAGATGTGATTCCATTTGTAAAGGAAGCCTATAATGATATTGCAATCCTGTGCCAAATAAGGTATATAATTTATAAGTCTTTAGGAGACGAACGGGCTGTCATTTTTTTGGAGGCCATGTTGCTACATAGCTTACTTTTGGATGATATTGATTTCTATAGATCAATGTTAAGTTAGAACTTATTTTTAATTATGATGGCCCGTGGGGCAGATGCACACAACAGTGTGGATATGCTCTGTCGTGAGAGCACTTGTGAGAAATCACAGGTGCTTTCACATAATAAGGAGAGTAAAATGAAGAAACTTCGTGACTTTGACAAAAGTGTTCCAATAATAAATAAATTTATACAAATAGAAGCATTGAAGTTAGCTGAACGCCATCAATGATGACGTTTTCATTAGATATTACTCGCTTAAATGTATGTAAACCTTTATTTTTCTGGTTTGGAAAATTAATCCTAATAAAAAAACGGTGCCGCTCTATGCTACACCGTTAACCTGTACTTTAATATTCGGGCTCTATCAAACCGTAAGTCTCGCCCTTTCTCTTATATACTACATTGACCTGACCTGTTTCCGCATTGAAAAATACATAAAAGCTATGTCCCAACAACTCCATCTGCACGCATGCGTCTTCAGGATACATGGGTTTAATGTCAAATTTCTTGGTGCGGACAATCTTGATCTCTTCATCTTCCATATAATCATTCTCTGTAAACATTTTACTGAAGGAAGTTGCTGCCTGCTGCTTGTCCACTAATTTGGTTTTATATTTCTTTAATTGTCTTTCTATAATCTCTTCTACTAGATCAATTGATACATACATATCATTGCTGACTTGCTCAGAACGAATAATACTACCTTTCACCGGTATTGTTACTTCTATCTTCTGTCTGTCCTTTTCTACACTTAAGGTAACATGTACCTCCGTATCAGGGGTGAAATATTTTTCGAGCTTTCCGATTTTCTCTTCTACTGCTGCCTTAAGCCCTGAAGTCACTTCTATGTTTCTTCCTACAATTATAAATTTCATTCACTCATCCCTTTCAGTTTTTATTGTATAAACATTATAGCATACAACCATTATTTATTGCAATAATTTAGTTAATTATTTGGTTATTTTTGACATTCTGAAAGTCAATAGATTTTGAAATTTATTTTATTTTTTTTCATTTTTATTAATTCTTAACAAAACGTTCGTTCTTGTATTCTCTAAAATGGGACATCCTCGTGAAAGTAAAAGCACTGTGGACAATGTGGATAACTTAGTGTATAAGTATCTTTCGTCTCATTTACCGCCATTTTTCATGTGGATAACTTTTCCTCCATTTTTCTTTATAATATGGATTTTTTAGCTTGCTTTTTATGGCTTTTGTACATCTTGCACAAGGGCACTTTCGTCAATGGTACTTTCTCCCTAAAATTATTATCTTACAATATTTTGAAAAATTACCATAATTATTAAGCATTTTATATATGTCAGTTTCTGCTTAAAGAAGTTTTTCATACTTAATCATGATCAGATATTAAGTAAAATCTTTCTATAATCTGATCCGTTGGTAAATATAATTGCATGTATTCTTCGGCCTTTTCGCTATCCATAATTCCCATATCTAAAGGAGTATACAGAACATATGCCTGCCCATCCTTTTCTGCCAGTAAATCCCCTGTCATTGGAGGATCGTTTAATAATTTCTCATATTCACTGTTACTATATTTATTATCTGAATTGTCTTCCGAATTTAATCCGGTATCCGCAGTACAGGCAATTAATCCACCGGCCAAGATAGTAGTAAGGAGTACCGCGATAAAGGCGGTAACGCCGCGGCGCTTTTTCCCTGTATTTAAAATATTACTAAATCTATTTTTCATAGTCCGTTTACCTCCATGAAAATATGTTGATAAAGCTGTTTTCTTCCCCATTTCCTGCTGAATAGAAGCAAGGATTGCTTCTGTATATGCCTTCCGCCCTGAAAAGGATATGCCTTTAGTTATAGCATCATCACAGGATACTTCCAAATCTCCACTGGCTTCATAGTACATCAGGTATATGATGGGATTATACCAATGAATGGCATTTGTAATAATCAGCAGCAATTTATACCACAAATCATTCCGTTTACAGTGAGTCAACTCATGCGAAACGATAAAGGAAAGGTCGGTGTCTGAATAGTCTTCTCGCGGCAGAATAAGCAATGGCCGAAAGAAACCTATCACAAGGGGACCGGATACCGCGTCACTGATAAAAGGAAGAACTTTCTTTGATAAGCCCATTTTAAATGAGACCGCTTGAATTATGTGATCAACACGCCGGTCCTGGGGCGCTTTGCTCCAACGCAATACCTTTCTCTTGAATATGAAATACCCCGCCATTTGATATCCCAAAAAAGCACCTGCTTAGGGTTTCTACCCGGCAGGTGCCTTAACATCATTCTAATAAAATTTTATTACGAAGCTTTACATACAATTAGAAAATACGTCTGATTGCTAAAATCTTCTTATAATCCGCATTGGATACAACAATTCCCGTTCTGCTAGTGGATGCATGCACAATCTGTCCGTCACCGATATATAATGCCACATGACCGGAGTAACAGATTAAATCACCGGGCTGCGCATTTGCAAGACTGTCCACCGCATATCCCTGACTTCTGTCGGCCTTGGAGCTATGTGGTAAGCTGACTCCGAAATTAGCATATACACTGAGTACAAATCCTGAGCAATCCGCACCTTCAGTTAAACTGGTACCGCCCCATTTATAAGGATTACCAACAAACTGTAAGCCATATTCCGCAACCGCTACACCCAATTCACTACCTGCTCCAACGGTATAATCCGTATTGGTATTCTGCTGTGAAGAGCCGCTCTGGGACTGCTGTGCTGCCTGACTTGCCCTTGCATCCTGCTGTGCTTTTCTTCTCTCTTCAGCCTCTTTGGCTAAACGTGCTTCTTCCTCTGCTTTGGATTCCGCTTCTACAAATTCTGTTTGAATGTCCACATAATCCTTGGAAATCCATCCATCACCTTCTTCTGTAGTAATCTTCACCCATCCGTCAACCTCTTCCAATACCAAGAAGTCTTCTCCTTGGGGTACCATGGCAATGATGGAAGCATCTGTGGAAGGCTCCGCCCTTACATAAAGAGTTGTTGTATTAACAGTGGCTAATCTTGTACCTACCTGTTTGGCAAGCTGTACAGCCGCTGCGCCGGTAACGCAGTATTCCATTTTCACATATCCCGTTACCGTACCTGATGTAATCTTGTACCAGCCATTTTCTTCCCCAATAAAGCTGCCTACAGAATCATCATATAATTTACCTATAATATCTCCGCTTTCACTGGGAATGCTTCTGATATTTACATAATTATCTACCTGTGCAATAACCAAATTCCTAAATAACTCCTCTTCGGAATTCTGTTTACCTGCTGCGGCAGCATCCATGATCTTTTGAATATCTTCCATGGATATGCCTTTTTCAATCTTGCTTCCCGTTCCTGTAGTAGCCGTAGGTATGCTCTCCAGCGGAGTATCTTTGATTAATGATAAATTAACACCGCCTGTCGGCAGTACCGCTGATACTCTCTCTGCTGCCTGCGTATCTAATTTCAATCCTGTAAAAGTGATTACCGCAATCAGTGCGCCCGCCGCCAGCTTAATACCACAGTAGTTCATACAGCCTTCCTCCCAAGCAAAATTATTTGTTACGAATTTGTTACATCTTTTAAGAATATATCACATAAGGGAGTCTTTGTCAACACTTTAATGGGCTGGAAAATACAGGAAGTACAAGAAAAAAGCGGGCTTTCTTCTATGTTTCAGAAGATCCCGCTTTTCTGTAATATATGTTACAAATATTTCATTATTAAATCGAACTGCCGGCAGCCGTTGCTGCATTCGCTCCGTCCGCTACCGCCGTAATAATTTGCCTCAGAGGCTTTTTACGGGCATCACCCGCTACAAAAATACCATCTGCGGATGTTCTACTGTCCTCACCTGCTAAAATATAACCACCGTCATCACAGGCTACTAAATCTTTGCAGATCTCGGTATCCGGCTGGATACCCACTGCTATAAAAATACCGCTTACAGGTAAACGGCTTTCTTCTCCTGTAATATTTTGTCTCAGTAAAAGGCTTTCCACCTTATCTTCCCCAATGATTTCAGTGACCTCCGTATTCCATAAAATCTCTACATTGGGCATTTTCATCAGGGCATCCTGAAGTGCCTTTGCCGCCCTTAAGCTATCCCTCCTGTGAATGACATACACTTTCTCACAGGTCCTTGCTAAGAAGGAAGCATCCTCTACCGCTACGTCGCCGCCGCCTACTACCGCTACCACCTTGTTTTTAAAAAAGGCTCCGTCACAGGTGGCACAGTAGGAAACACCCCTTCCTGTCAATCTCTCTTCACCGGGTACATTTAAATGTGCATGCTGTGCACCCATAGCCAAAATAAGGGCTTTTGCCTCAAAATCACCTTCGGAGGTGTGTACCAATTTGATCTCTCCCTTATCTTCAATCCCAATCACCTCGGCCTCTTTAAATTCTGCACCCATTTTTTCCGCATGTTCCCTGAATTTAACGCCCATATCAAAACCGCCTATTCCGGGCAATCCCAAATAATTGTCCACTTCATAGGTATTAAGAACCTGCCCGCCGCTCATTGGATTCTTTTCTATTATAAGCAGGTTTAAGCCTGCTCTTTTTCCATATACCGCTGCTCCAAGGCCTGCCGGTCCCGAACCGATAATAATTAAATCATACATTTTTCTACCTCCTTTTCTTCAATTAAAGTGTATAGGCATTTGCGAAACTCATTTCTAATGGCTCTACTCATTATATTACTTTGGAATGCCTTTTTTTCTATGAAAATGAGACCATAAGGGGTTTCTAAAAGCATGGAAGCTTTTGCTGAACATGCTTTTACACTTAGGGGCTCATTGGAATGATTAGAAAAACCGGCTGACAAAGTATTATAATGAGTAGAGCCCCCTTGGAAGCAAGTTTCACAATTACCTAAATTAAAGTGTACCAGTATTAGATAAATAATTCAACTCTATAAAAATACTTAAAATTTCTTTTGACACATGATATACTGTAAGAAAACAGAAATCAGGAGGACGTTTCTTTGAAAACAGTACTCATTACCGGCGCATCACGAGGCATCGGTGCCGCAATCGCCAGACTCTTTGCTTCTTACGGATATCATACCGTGATTACCTGCTCAGGCAGTGAAAGTGAGCTTTTTTCTCTCAAGGAGGAGATAGAAAGCTCCATGCATGTTCCCTGTACCGCCATAGTATGTGATGTGAGTGATTTTACTGCGGTAGAACAACTCTTTTCTCAGATTCAGGCTCCCGATGTATTAATAAATAATGCGGGCATTTCCTGCTATGGCTTGTTATCGGAACTATCTGTCACAGACTGGCATAAAGTGATGGACACTAATTTAAATGCCTGCTTCTATACATGTAAGCTGGCAATCCCTTCCATGGTGCATAAAAAGGAAGGCCGTATTCTTAACATTTCCTCCGTATGGGGCAGTGCGGGTTCTTCTTTTGAAGTTGCCTATTCCGCCTCAAAGGGGGGCATAAATGCTTTTACAAAAGCACTTGCCAAAGAGCTCGCTCCCAGTAATATTGTGGTGAATGCCCTGGCACCCGGACTCATTGATACTGCCATGAATCATTGTCTTTCTACAGAAGAAATGGATTACCTAAATGCTCAAATACCTGCCGGCAGGCCCGGTACACCTATGGAAGTGGCCGCTCTTGCATGGCAGGTAATCAATGCACCCTCTTATATGACAGGGCAAATTATTTCAATTGACGGAGGCTGGATTTAATTCTTTGCCTGCTCATCCTTTATGGCCTTTTGCTTACTGATATAAGCTTTTTCAATTCTTCGGTCCCGTATATCTTCTACATGGATGTGTAAGCCAAAACCTTCCACATCAAAGCTGATGCCATCCTCCGGGATTGCCTGCAGCAGACTGATAATCAAGCCGCCGACCGTATCATAATCCTCATCTTCCAAATCTAAATCAATATCAAGCTCCTTGGCTAAATCATCAATCGTTGTATTGCCCGTCACACACCAAAGATTCTCTTCCAAGCTTACAATCTCAGGCTCCTCCTCGGGGTCAAATTCATCATAAATATTTCCTAGGATTTCTTCCACAAGGTCCTCCATGGTTACAATTCCTTCCATGGCGCCGTATTCATCAATAATCACTGCAATATGGATTTTCTTCTTTTGCATATCCATAAACAATATATCTGCATGTATGCTTTCCGGCACAAAATAAGCGGGACGCATCGCATCTTTTAACTGAATCTGCTCACCCTTGCTTGCTGCCAATAAAAAGTCCCTCGCATATAAAATACCTACAATATCATCCAAATCCTCATCATATACAGGATATCGGGACAGTCCGCTCTCTTCAATGGTTTTTAGTATCTCGTCATTATCATCTTCTATGGATACCGCAATTACATCGGTCCGCTGTGTCATTACACGGCGTACGCTTACATCATCAAAATCAAATATATTTTGAATCCATTCCTTTTCATTGAGGTCTATATTACCCTTTTCTTCCCCCATGTCCACCATCATGCGGATTTCTTCCTCCGTAATATTATCACCCTCTGCCTCCGTTTTAAAATGCATAATACGAAGAACTAAATTAGTGGAAAATGCAAGGAATCGAATCAGGGGTTTCATCACATAGGAAATGACTGATACCACACCGTAAGATGCCTTCGCCCATTCATAAGGCTTCTGCATGGCAATTCTTTTAGGTACCAATTCTCCAAATACCAGCGTAAAATATGACAATATCAATGTAATGAGGAATATAGATATAATGGACATGGCACTTTCCGTAATCAAATTAAATTTTAAATCATGATACAGCCATTGTACCAGATATCCGGAAAAATTTTCTGCTGCCAATGCACTGCCTAAATACCCCGCCAGAGTTATGCCAATCTGTATGGTAGATAGGAAGTTTGATGGCTCTGCCACCAGTCTTAACAGCTTTGGCGCATGCTTATTTCCCTCATCCTCCAGCCTATGCAGCTTTGTTGTATTTAAAGATACTACGGCCATCTCTGTGCCCGCAAAAAAACTATTTATTAAAATCAATATAACCTGTAATAAAAGTTGCAAAATAATTGTATTCAAAATCTCTCTCCATTCCCTAAGTTCGGTTAACTATTGTTTCCATTTGTATCATTTCCATTCAAGAGATAAAGATTCATGACCTTATATGCCCAAATACTCTTTTGATACTTCCGGTCTCAATAATATGTATCTTTTGAAGACACAAAAAGGTATAATCCGTCACATTTGCATGCCACAGACTATACCTGCTATTGCTACAATTATTAATATCTATCTCAGTACACGTTTCCGCTTCGCTTTCCGCATCACCTTCTGCGTCATCCATTGCAGTAAGTTTCCTTTCTATCTCTAAAAAATAAGTATATCATTTGACGCACATTATATCACATGCGTATATATTATGCAAGACGAACTATATGATCTATTCCTACCGAGCAAACCACTGCGCCCGCCTCTGTTTTTAAGCCATGTTTTTTATTAATCATTTCCATAATAGTATTTCTTTTTTCACATGTGGTTACAATCCCAATGATTTCTTTTTCCGATTGTACAGATATTCCGTAATAATGACTATTATCCTCTTCTCCTGCCCATCTTGCCCGAATGACAGTGCCGCCTCTTGCACCGGCTCCTCTGGCTGTATCCATAACTTCATCCGTGTGGCCCTGATTCACTGCAATTATAATCAAGCTCTGATCTGCTTTATCTTCCATCTCTGTTCCTCCCATTCCGCCGCTTTGTTGATTTAATAACATGGTCGCTATCAAACTATTCAATCCTGTCATTGGTATATCAAACACGATACCGTTGCCGAATTCTGAATCCTGTAAATCATGATCAAGCTTATTCATCAGTCTTTCTATATTTTCTCTGGCTGCGTAGCTGATTAAAATATCCTTTTCGGCAGTTCCCAGCCCCAGTACATCCAAAAGCTCCGACGAAGCAGTTCCCCTGCCCATGCACTGATAGCTATATTTTACACCCTGCCGGGCATACATCTTTGCCAATTCCGTCCCTCTGCCACGCTCCGCAAAAGTAACCGCCAGTTTAATGCTGTTTTTATCTGCCATCATCATTCCTCATTTCTTTCTTACTCAAAATACATAATGCTGTCTTCCGCTTCCTTCAACTGTAATATCAACTTTCGTTTTTTCATCTTAGTACGAACATTTGCCGTAACACCAAGCATTTGAATCGTAAAAAGGGGTGTCATGGCAACCATGGCTACAATACCGAAGGCATCTGTCAGCACATTACCGCCTACCGCCTCACAGGCTCCTATGGCAAGGGGTAATAAAAAGGTTGTTGTCATGGGTCCGCTAGCCACTCCTCCGGAGTCAAATGCGATTCCCGTAAAAATCTGGGGTACAAAGAATATCAATATGAGGGAAATGAGGTAACCGGGTATCAAAAACCACATAATATTCAAACCTGTTAATATGCGCAGCATAGCCATTCCCACAGACAATCCGATACCGATGGAAAGGCTGTGTTTTATTGATTGTTGAGTGATAGAGCCATTGGTGACATCCTCTACCTGCCTGGTCAGTACCTGTACTGCCGGCTCCGCCCTGACAATAAAGTAACCGATGATAACACCCATGAGTACGAGCATCCACGGTGTTTTGCTGCCGGCAAGCGCTCCGCCGATCAGCTGCCCCGCAGGCATAAAGCCTACATTTACGCCGGTTAAAAATAATACCAAACCTACATAGGTATAAATAAAACCGGAAAAAAGCTTAAGAAGCTGTCTTTTATGAAATCTGCGGTAAATAGCCTGAAACACGATAAAAATCACTGCAATAGGCACCAATGCAATAGCAACTTCCTTTAAATAAACCGGTAACGCGCGTGCAAACTCAATAGCCACTGCCCTCGTGGTAGTAAGCTCTTTGATATCTACCGGAACATATGCCGCATTTTCAGGATTATAGAAAATTCCTAAAATCAGCATGGATAAAATGGGCCCGATACTGCAAATAGCAGTCAGACCAAAGCTGTCACTGCTGGAGTTCTTGTCACTTCGCACCGATGCCATACCGATACCGATTGCCATAATAAAGGGTACTGTAATGGGTCCCGTTGTCACCCCTCCCGAATCAAAGGAAACCGGAATAAAATCCGCCGGTGTAAAGATGGAAAGAATAAAGATGATGCCGTAAAAGAAAATTAAGATATAGGAAATAGGTATTTTAAGCAGCATACGAAGCTGGGCAATCACCAGAAAAAAACCCACGCCCAAAGCTACCGTCAGTATCAAGGTTAAATTGGGAATTGCCGGCATCTGTTGGGCAAGCACCTGCAAATCTGGCTCAGCAATTGTAATCATAAAACCCAAAACAAAGCAGACAATAAGAGGAATCAATATCTTTTTCGTCTTGCTTATTTGAGCACCCATCCCTTCCCCCATGGGTATCATGGACATATCCACTCCTAAAGTAAAAAAACCCATTCCGATAATCAGAAGCACCGCGCCAAATAAAAACAAAGTCAAGGTCCCCGGTGTTAAAGGTGCTATCGTAATGCTTAGCACTAACACGATTATAGTAATAGGTAATACCGATGTGATAGATTCATATACTTTTTCTCTTAATAATTCATTATGCCTCAAGCTGTCTTCTCCCTCCTGCTATTAAACTATGTATTTATTATATCCCTTTCCTACAAAGGAAAGTCGGTCATTCCCTTATAACATAAAGAATGTCCATAAATGTAAACAGGGGTAAGGAGACAACTTATGTCATCTCGTTACCCCACCTTTTTATAGTACTATAATTTAGTTTGTTTTGTAAATAAAATGAATCTAAAATTTTTATTAACTTTTATATCTGTTTAAGCATCAGCTCGACGCTTTTCCAGGATTCTTTGTATCCATTTTGTAATTTCCACTATGGGAATTATCGTAATGGCTATTAAAATAGAAACCATATATTCCGTAAAGGAGATATGTTCAAACCCAAAGGCATTAGACAGGAAGGGCACATAAATAACAGCCGTGGTACAAATCAGAGAAACCAGCATTGCCCCCCATAAATATATATTCTGCTTGCGCACTTTAAAGATGGATTTCTTCAGAGAACGCATATTAAAGGAGTGGAAAATTTCTGCCATAGACAAGGTCAAAAATGCCATTGTCATACCATCCGCACTATTGGCAAACTCCCAAACACCTGCTTCCATATAATGTCCCACGAGATATGCCGCAAGAGTAAAAAATGCAACCGTAACACCTTGTATCAGCACATTCACACCCAGTCCGCCTGCAAAAATACCGTCACGCACATCTCGGGGTTTTCTCTTCATAATATCCGCTTCGCTTTTCTCCATTCCAAGAGCCAGAGCCGGGAAGCTATCCGTAATCAGGTTAATCCATAAAAGGTGTACCGGTTTTAAGATGGTAAAACCAAGTAAGGTTGCACAAAAGATAGCAATTACTTCGGATAAATTGCTGGAAAGCAGGAACTGGATGGCTTTTCGGATATTATCATAAATCCTTCTGCCCTCTCCCACCGCATTTACAATGGTGGCGAAATTATCATCTGCCAAAACCATATCCGCTACATTTTTTGTTACATCCGTTCCGGTAATTCCCATGCCGATACCGATATCGGCATTTTTAATGGAGGGGGCATCATTTACACCATCCCCGGTCATAGCTGTGATTTTTCCTTTTGCTTTCCAAGCATTTACAATTCTAACCTTATGCTCCGGCTGTACACGAGCATATACCGCATACCGCTCCACTACCTCAAGCAGCTGTGCATCCGAATAATCATCCAATAAAGCACCGGTAATTGCCTGAGAGGGATCGGTTATGATTTCCAGCTCCAAGGCAATGGCAATGGCCGTATCCTTGTGATCTCCGGTTATCATAATCGGTTTAATGCCCGCCTCACGGCACTCGGCAATCGCCGCCTTCACCTCCGGCCGAACAGGGTCAATCATACCGGTCAGACCGATAAAAATAAGTTGCTGCTCCAAATCAGTGTCTTCGTAGGATTCCGGTTCCTTCTCCCATTTCCGATAGGCCGCACTCAGTACTCGCAATGCCTGATCCGCCATGGCTTTATTGTCACGAAGCACCTGATTACGCAATTCATCCGTTAGCTCCACTGTCTTATCATCCCGCAGGATATGGGTACAACGTTTTAAAACCTCATCCGGCGCCCCCTTGGTATACTGCACAATTCCCAGATCCTTTTCACGATATACAGTCGACATCATTTTTCTCATGGAATCAAAGGGTGCTTCTCCGATTCTTATATTTAATTCCTTTGACTCGTCCTTACGAATCCCAAGCTGAAACGCATAATTAACCAGGGCACATTCCGTTGGTTCACCTACGGCTATATTATTTTCATCCAGTTCTGCATCCGAGCAAAATGCCATTGCCTTTGCAAGCAGGCTTTCATCAGAACCGGTATGCTTTACTACCGTCATTTTATTCTGTGTCAGAGTACCTGTTTTATCCGAGCAAATAATCTGTGCACAGCCCAATGTCTCTACTGCCGTCAATTTTCTGATCACTGCATTTCGCTTTGACATATTGGTAACACCAATGGAAAGTACAATGGTCACCACGGCTGCCAGTCCTTCCGGAATCGCTGCTACCGCAAGACTGACTGCTACCATAAAAGTATTGAGTATGGTTTCCCCTGAAACATTAGGGTAGGCGCGAAATAGATCAATTGCAAATATCACGGCACAAATACTAAGTACCAGCACACTTAAAACCTTGCTTAACTGTGACAGCTTCATCTGCAGAGGTGTCTGACCGTCCTTAGCCTTAGAGAGTGCATCCGCAATCTTACCCATCTCGGTATTCATTCCGCTGTCCGTGATCACTGCACGACCCCGCCCATATACCACGGTACTTCCCATATAGACCATGTTTTTACGGTCGCCTAAAGGGATATCCTTATTGTCCTTGCTGATTAACACTTCCTTCGTCTTAGTAACAGGAACCGATTCCCCTGTTAATGCCGCTTCTTCTATTTTCATGCTTGCACATTCAATGATCCTCGCATCTGCAGGTACCGAGTCTCCTGCTTCTAATACAATGATATCGCCGGGCACAAGCTCTTCACTTCGTATTGAAATTTGATGTCCGTTACGGATTACCTTAGATGTAGCCGCTGCTATTTCCTGTAATGCCTCAATGGCCTTTTCCGCTTTGCTTTCTTGCACAACCCCCAGGACAGCATTGATGATTACTACAATAAGAATGATAATAACATCCGCAAAGGATTCTCCCGAATATACTGCTGTAATAGCGGATAAAGCCGCAGCCACAATTAAAATAATAATCATGGGATCTGCAAGCTGCTGTAAAAATCTCTGCAGCAGAGTGATTCTTTCCCCTTCCTCCAGCTTATTCTTGCCATACAAGCGAATCCTTTCCTCTACCTGTACATCCGATAATCCGCTTTCTCCCACCTGCAGTTCCTTTAATACCTCATCCGCACTGCTTTCATACTCTTTCATTCTACTTTTTTCCCTTTCTTTTAAACACTTAATTAAGACCTAAAATTAGAACATCCCCATGAAACAAAAAACCCATATACAATGCTCTTCCACTGTATATGAGTCTCATTCTTTATAGATAAACCAGGCAGCTCATCACCGCCATGCATGTTGATTTATCGCACATTTCCGATGTATATTATGCACCGAAACATGTGGAATTACTCCCTCAAATATGTAATTTGTGTATTTATCATAGAAGAAATACTTGCTTTTGTCAACATTTCTTTTATATTTAATGTATATTTTATAATTAGTTGTATTATAAATCTTCGGGCAAAGCTCCATCCTCCATATGTACCTGGATGCCGTTCACCTCTACCTGGTTACTTAACTCTATCACTAAACATTTTCTGCCGTCAATGATTTTGGTTTGAACCAAATCTGTTCTATCCGGGCTCACTTTAATGATGACATCGGGTGTTTTGATTTCAAATTGTCTCATATTGGCCACATTGGATGCTATGAACTCTGTTTTTTCTCCTGCTGCCGCCACATATTTGTCATCAAAATCCGAAAGTTCTATCTCCTCTGCCCCGCTGTACTCCAAAAGCCTTTTAACTTCATTCTTATCCAATATTACCGGTTCCGGATTATCTTTATTTTCCTCTATCATTTCATTCAGCTTTTCATGGATGTTTTTAACCACTTCATAATCACATTTCTCACCCAAGGTTTCTTCTATTATGGATTGAAATATTTCCTTCTGACCACCGGCTGACATAGGAACCTCACAGCCCAGCACCGGTTGCACAAAATCAAACCGTAATTCCTCCGGCTTTGATGCATAATATAATAGACTATGAATATCCGTACTCCTGTCATGAAATGCAGGAAATAAAAAACCGATATCCGGCATATCCACCACCCTATCACAAACGCGGGTTCTAAAGTTATTATTTGTTTCGTCATAGGCCAGTCCGGGCTTGCTCAAAGATACCGGACAAATACAACATAGTATATAGGTATAAACTTCGTCGGAAGCATCGAACATTTCCGTATTGTCCGCCGCCTTACCCGGCACATCATAAACTCCATGTATCAGCAGGATCAGATAATTCTCTACGGAGTAATAGTTTTCAATCACTTTATCATAAAATTCTTCCAATAAATTTTCATCCTTAAGCGCTGTCCCTCTAAGCTGCATTAAAAAATCCTGCGTTCCTCCGTTTTCCTCCGCTTCTAACGGAAATTCCATGTTAAGCAGATTCTTGCCTATGGTACCGGACAGGGCTTTTCTGAATATATTAAAATATTTAAATATCTCTTCCTCGGGCAGGGAGAGAAAGGCTTCTTTTATTTCTGTTTTCTTATTCTTTTCTCCATCCACATAGCAACCGCATATTCTGGTTATGGCACATTTATCTTGGGTAAACTGCTTCTTGATTTCTGCAATCTCTTTTTTATTCATTTGCTTGCTCCTTTTATTTTAAACGCCGGGTCTGCGTACAGCCTTCAAAAAACCGCTTATATAAGCGGTTTTTACAGTCGTTTATTTATCATTTATTCTTATACATTAAGTCCGGTATCTTCATTACAGCCCAGCATAATATTTAAGCATTGAACGGCAGCTCCTGAAGCACCTTTTCCTAAATTATCAAACCGTGAGGATACCAGTATTCTGTCTTCCGATCCTGTAATAAACAGTTCCATACCATCCCAGCCGCTTTTACTGTTAGCGGCCAGAAAACCTCCGCTTTCAGCCTCCGCTCCAAAGGGATTGATGCGGATAAATTGTTCCCCCGCATAGTACTCTTCATAAAAGGCATGCAGTTTCTCGGCGTCCCGTTTATCTGTTAGGAAATCTGCATAGAGCGGAAGAGATACCAACATGCCGCTGTAATAATCACAGACTACCGGAGTAAATAAAGGTTCCCGAACCAGACCGGAAATAGCTTTCATTTCCCTTAAATGCTTGTGCTGCTGGCTTAATGCATACTCCCTGGGTGCATCAAATTCTACACTGCGTTCTTTTTCTTCATATTCGGCAATCATCTTCTTGCCGCCCCCGCTATAGCCGGACACCGCAAAAGCCGCTACCGGATAATCCGCGGGCAGTATCCCCTTTTTCACCAAAGGATATAGCAATGCAATCAACCCGGATGCATAGCAGCCCGGTACCGCAACACGTTTTCCTGTTTGGATGGAAGCTCTGAAATCCGAAGAAAGCTCCGGGAATCCATAGGCCCATCCCTCTGCTGTCCTATGGGCGGTAGAGGCATCAATAATTCTTACATTTTCATTTTCTACAAGTAAGACCGCTTCTTTTGCCGCAACATCCGGCAGGCATAAAAATGTAATATCCGAAGCATTAATCAGCCTCTTCCTCTCATCCTGATCCTTTCGCAGCATGGGGTCTATGGTAAGCAGTTCAATATCCTCCCTGCCTTTAAAACGTTCGTTAATACGCAGTCCCGTTGTTCCTTCGCTGCCGTCTATAAAAATCTTTACCTTGGTACCGCTCATTTAGATATGCCTGCCTTCCTGGTATAAGTTACATAAGTATAGGGTATTTCTCCTTCCACCCTTTCTACTATCTCTTTTGTGAAGCTTTCCTTGTTAAACTCGGGAAAATAGGTATCCCCTTCTATCACGGCATCAATTTCGGTGATATACATCTTTTCCACCAAATCCATTGCTTCTTTATACAGGCCTGCCCCACCCGAAATATATATATTCTCACCGGGCCGCAGCTTTTCTGCCATATTGATAGCCTGCTCAAGGGAGGACGCTGTAACGCAGTTCTCCGCCTCAAAATCAGCCGTATTAGATACCACCACCGTAAAACGGTTGGGCAGGGGATGACCGATTTCTTCATATGATTTGCGGCCCATAATAACCACATTGCCTGTTGTCAATTCCCGAAACCTTTTTTGTTCTCCTTTGATGCTCCAAGGTATCTGTCCCTTATTTCCCATAATGCGGTTACTTGCATATGCCACTATCAATGCTATCATATCAGCCTCTCACTTTCTCCGTATACATATCTGCCCTCCACGGCTGTGGTCTGGCAAAATAAAATCCCTGTGAATGAGATACTCCGATTCTCTCCACTACCTTCTGGATGGATTCATCTTCCACATATTCCGCAATCACTTCTTTTCCCTTTTTATTACACCAGGTATTGATAATCTCTACAAATTCACGGCTTTTAATATCATCACCGATTACTTTGATGATTTCCCCGTCAATCTTTATAATGTCGGCATCAATTCTTACAATATGCATTAAATTAGAAAATCCGCTTCCGAAATCATCTATGGCAATCTTAGCACCATGCTCATGTATACTGTCTGCAAACTGCTTTACAAACTGATAATCCCTTACTTCTTCACTCTCTACAATCTCAAAAATAAAATTCTCCGGGTGAGCCGCTTTTTTCAGGTAATTGAAAATACTCTCTAAAATGTCCCTGTCATAAATATCCCGTACATTTAGGTTAATTGTCACTTTTTCATTTTTATCAAGAAACATTTCCATAATCTTTCTAACCATAATACCTGACAAGGATTCGTATAGATTATATTCCTTGGCAACGGGCAAAAACTGATTGGGATAGTAAATTTTACCCTGTCCATCCTGAATACGCATCAATGCTTCATCCATGCCGGCCTGCGCAGCGATTAAGAGAGAACATTCACCATAGCTATATAAATACAGTCCCTTGTTTATAAAACGTTTTCCCAATCCTTTGTAAATATTCTTTAATTCTTTTAAAAATACGTCCTGCCCTACGACAAACGGATAATTCTTTCATTCTTCAATGCAAATATTGCTATTTTATCTAATTGCATCCTGTCACGGTCAAACAAATACTTTGCTTGATTGTCCAATCCCAGCTTCTCATAATAGAACATAGCCCTTTCCATCTTATCCCGCTGTTCACTTAATTGTAAACTCAACTGCTTATTGCCCGTCATTAACAGATAATTAATCATCTGAATATTATTGTGCTGTAAAGCGTTGGTATCTTTTAACTCATTTCCCTTTAAAAGCAGACGTGCATGCTTATCTTCGGAAATGCCGGCAACGACAAAGGTAGAGTTGGCATACATATTTTCTCCGTTAATATTACTGATTTCACCGGCCAACATGGCTCCGCTCATATTCGTCGTATAAAATTGCCCTACCTCCCATTTTGCACAATCATGCAAGAGCAGGGTTCTGGCCATGCAATCATAGGCAAACATAACCTCTACCGGTTCATTTCTCAAATCTTGATATACCCGGTCTAACTGTTTTATAATCTTTTTAGGATTAAAATAACCCAAAGCAAATCTGGTACCCGCAGCTATTTCAGTAAACATGCTGACACGGCTCTGCTCTTTTGATTTCCATGGTTCATCCAATGCACTATATGGCTCATATACCACATTATAAGCAATCTGAGAGGCATCCTCATTCACCAGAGGAAATAAATCTACCAGGGAAGGGTCTTTTAGCAATTCTTCCTTACCGAGCTGTTTTTCATACCATGTGGCACAATCTTCACCACCCAGCTCAACTAAATAGTTATCAGAGACCTTTGTTACCTCATAACTCTGTCCAACATTTTCAACACCGCATATGGCGTTTACATAGATTGACAGCTCAGGGGATGTAATAAGCAAGGCAGCCATGCTGCTGTCCGAAACTTCGGTTCCTGCCACTACAAAAGACTTACTTGTGCATAACTGCAATATTTTCTCATCCATATATGCAGCACCGCCAATCATCTTCAATCCACGGTTCTTACGATTCATACAACGAACAAATTTTGCGGCTTTATAGTAATTAACAGGATAAAAAACAAGGAGCAGACCTTCGGTATCCTTCACAAGCTCATTTGTGACCTCACCGCATAAATCATAACCTTCCTTTTCAATGCCATCCGGCGTAATACAAGAAAACATACCTACCCGCATTTCACAATTTTCAAACTCCGTAATGGAAATCAAACAGGCATTCTTTTCAATTCTGCCTTCACAAATAACCTTCGCCGTGCTGCAACCGATGATAACTGCATTGGGAAGAAGATTTTTAAACGAGCTATAAAAACCTGCATGGTTTCTGCCGTATGTATGCCACTGTGTACTCTCACTTATACCTTTTTATTACGGTCCAATTCGGTACCATCTAAATAACTTTCAAAATTGTCCCATGAAACAAACAAATGATTGTACGCTTTCATATATACTTCCACCTCCTTCTTACAGGTGCTCCGCAAAAATATATTCTATCTTTATAGTAACAGTTTAAAGAACAAAAAGCAACGATAGATGCCATAAAACTATTTTTTTAGTACATAAAAAAGGGGAATACCTACGTCTAATAAACGTAAGTAATTCCCCTATTATTGATATATAATAGCTCTATTAATCTTAAACCAATGTACCGCCGCCATCTACTAAGATGAACTGTCCCTGCACATAACTGGATGCATCACTGGATAGATATAATACTGTACCGTTAAGCTCTCCTCTTTTACCGGGACGGCCTGCAGGATTAGATGCATTATATCCCTGAAGGAACTGCTCGGATTTAAACAAGGTTCCTTCTGTCATCTCCGTCTCAAATAAAGCGGGACCGATTGCATTGACTGTAATTCCGTATTGAGCATAGGAGCATGCCATACCTGTAGTAAGTCCAACTACGGCGGACTTAGAAGCATTATAGGAATGACGGATAAATACATCACTCTTATCGGCAATCACTGCATTTACAGAAGCAATATTTACTATTTTACCATATCCTTGTTCTTTCATATGGGGCACTACATATTTAGATGCAAAGAAAATACCCTTTACATTGGTATTAAAGGACTTGTCCCAATCTTCTTCAGACATGGTGTGAACACCACCGCCTACCGCTATCCCTGCATTGTTAAGGAGAATATCAATATGTCCGAAAGTATTGAATGCGGCCTCCATAGCCTCTTTCACACTTTCCTCTTTTGTTACGTCACAGCTCATAGCAATTACCTTGCGCCCGATTTTCTCGATTTCTGCCTTTACCTCATTTAATTTTTCAACACGTCTGGCCAAAAGTACAACATCTGCTCCTGCTTTTGCATAAGCTAATGCGGCATCTGCTCCAAGACCTGAACTTGCCCCTGTTACCACCGCTACTTTTCCTGTTAAATCAAACAGATTATCCATACTGCAATCAATCCTCTCTTTCTACCTTCTTCATTTAATTAATCTTGCTATTTAAGCATATAGCATCTTTCCGAAATCATCAACCCTCTTTTACTATTTTTACCACTTTATGTTAAATTAAGACAAGCCTTTTTTTAGAAATATCGATTCCCAGTACCTTGCTTGCCTCATACCCTGCGGCATAGATACAATGCCAGCCATATCCGCAACCCAAGTCTAATACCCTTTTTCCTTTCAAATCAGGGAGTAGTTTTTGTAATTCAGACCATTCTCCGGCACCACTCAGCCCGTTTTTAGAACGCCCCATTTGACTGTATTTATCAAAAAAATAAATCATTATCATACATATTTTGTTTCATAATTATTACCGTCCCAGACTGTTTTTATTGTTAATGTTTATTCATTGCCTCTCACATTACGCTATCTGTTCATTCGCAAAAGGTAGTTCATATAGTGTATCAGGATCAATATCGAGACAATTCGTATTATCCCGGTTCTTGTTAATATCCCACGCAAGTGTGTCATTCATCACTGTACACGTTTCCATAAAAACATTAATATCTTTCAGAGAATAGAAGGCTTCTTTTTCAATTATCTGTGACATATCATAATGTACTATCTTACCATCTTCAAAATATACATATACCGAATAATCTTTCATCGGTCTCACCTGTACAACCTTCGGAAACATATAGTCACCTCCTGCCTATACTAAAGGACTGATTCTGTTCATTGTTTTTCCATCCTTGGATAGTTCCCAGTTCTGCATCAATTCATCCTGATGTAAAACACACCAAGCCAAAATTAATTTCAATTGTTTAGATGGAAACGCCCCCTTTATTACTCTTGCTGCATCTATTTCAATTATTGCCTTGTTTCCATTATATTCTGCATGAAAATGTGGCGGATTATGATCCTCATAATACATAGTTACTCTGATTCCATAAAATAGTGATATCTCTGGCAATTCATATTCCTCCTATTTTTCACTCATCCTCTATTAATGTAAGTATACCACAGCAATAGCTTTAAAAACATATAAACTTGATGTTGAGAGAACTTTTTCTTTACAAATGTTATATACAAAGGCATGGGGGGCTGGCTGCTTACGTTATCTGCGAATGCAAGCAACAACTTACGATAGGCAGTTATCTGCGAATGCAAGATACAACCCGGATTCCGCTTCGCGGAACCGGGTCATTTCTTGCATTCCAATGAACCAAACCATATAAAAAAAGCCCTTGGAGAGTAAACTCTCCAGAGCTTTTAAATATGTTTTGATTCGCAGATAACTGCTTAACGTTTTGAAAATTGTGGGGCTCTACGTGCTCCTTTAAGTCCGTATTTTTTACGTTCTTTCATACGGGAATCACGGGTTAAGAACCCTGCCTTCTTCAGTGCGGGTCTGTAGTCTGTATCTGCCTGGCAAAGTGCTCTTGCTACACCATGACGGATTGCACCGGCCTGTCCTGTGGTGCCGCCACCGTATACATTTACCAATACATCGAATTTATCAGTTGTCTCCGTAGTCGCTAAAGGCTGACGAACGATAACCTTTAATGTATCCATTCCAAAATAATCATCAATATCTCTTTTATTTATGGTAACTTTACCGGTACCCGGTACTAAATATACTCTCGCGATGGATTTTTTTCTTCTACCTGTTCCATAATATCTTGCTGATTTAGCCATTTCAATTTCCTCCTTTCAGTCCCATTAGAATGTTAATACTTCAGGCTTCTGAGCCGCATGCTTATGCTCAGGTCCTGCGTATACATGCAGTTTTTTATACATCTGTCTGCCTAAAGGTCCTTTGGGAAGCATACCCTTAACAGCAAGTTCAATAACCTGCTCAGGCTTCTTTTTTAATTTCTCTTTTAATGTAGTTTCTCTCATACCGCCTACATAATCGGAGTGGCTGTAATATATCTTCTGATCTAATTTTTTACCTGTTACAGCAATTTTCTCTGCATTGATAATAATAACATTGTCACCTGTATCAACATGAGGGGTGAAAATAGGCTTATTCTTGCCTCTTAATACTTTTGCAACCTCTGATGCCATACGGCCCAGTGTCATGTCTGTAGCGTCTACTACATACCATTTTCTATCGATTGTAGCTGGACTAGCCATAAATGTCTTCATGATGTTTCCTCCACACATAGTAAAATTCCAGAACCTGTTGTTCTGTGAATATTCTTTGCTTTTTGGGACTTTTATACGGCAGATGTCCGGCCGCCTTATAAAACCCTTCAAAACAGCTCCGTTCTTACGATTTTCACCTGTGTCACCGGGGCTTTGGTGCCACAAAATGAAACCTCGTCACAGTGATATATTATATTATATGAAACCATCTCTGTCAAGCCAAAAAATCATATTTTACCAGCATTAATCCCCGCGCAGGGGCAGTAGGGCCGGCTATCGTCCTGTTTTTTGCATTTAATATATGAGGGAGACTCTCGGAAGGTATTTTACCGTTTCCCACTTCCATCAAGGTACCTGCAATTATCCGTACCATATTATAGAGAAAGCCGTTTCCGCATACACGGATTATAATGTCTTCGTCTTGCTCTGTGATTGTAATAAAATGAATGGTTCTTACCGTATTTTCTACAATGGATGCTGTTGCACAGAAGCTTTTAAAATCATGCTCTCCTTCCAAATAAGCCGCTGCCTCCCGCATTTTATGAATATCTAATGTATGATAGGTAAAGCAGGAATAGAGTCTTTTGGTGGGTATGGGAAATTCACCTGTTGTAATACGGTATTCATAGGTTTTTCTGGTATCACAGTGTCTGGGATGAAAATTACCATCCACCTCCTCAGATTTTTGGATCCGGATATCCTCCGGCAGATACCGATTCAGTGCATAGGCCAGCTTGGAGGCCGGAATAGTGGTTTCCGAATCAAATACCGCTATATTACAAAGCGCATGTACACCGGTATCTGTCCTGCTTGCACCGATTACACGAATCTCCTCCCCCGTAAGCACCGACAAATATTTATTTAATTCTCCTTCTATGGTCCGATGGCTTTTTTGAACCTGGAACCCAAAATAAGCGGTTCCGTCATAAGCCACGGTCAGCATAAAGCGTTTCATTTGCTTACCTCCGGCTGTGGTAACCCTTCACTCTAATTATAGGTTAAAATAAAATTTTTCCTATCACAATACTTCCTGCTAAATAAGTAAAAAGAATAAGATATGCAATTGCATCCCGCCTTTTATAGATCAAAGGTTTCATTTTTGTACGACCTTCTCCCCCTCGATAACAGCGGGCTTCCATGGCCATTGCCAAATCATTGGCACGCCTGAATGCTGAAATAAACAGGGGTACTAATAAGGGTACCATTGCTTTCGCTCTTTTAAATATATTGCCCGTTTCAAAGTCCGCTCCCCTGGCAATCTGCGCCTTCATGATTTTATCCGTCTCTTCCAACAATATAGGAATAAAACGAAGCGCAATTGACATTATCATAGCAATCTCATGCACCGGCAGACGGAAAATTTTCAGAGGCCGCAAGGCCCTTTCCATCCCGTCAGTGAGATTATTGGGTGTGGTGGTCAGAGTCATAATGGAAGAACCGATAATGAGCAAAGTCAGCCTGACAGCCATACGTACAGCCATACGCAGACCCTCTATCGTTATTTTTAATTTCCAAAATTGTATGAGAGTCTCACCAGGTGTTAAAAATAAATTAAATACCAAGGTGATTAATAATAAAAATAAAATAGCGCGCATGCCCTTCACCATAAATTTAAAGGGCACCTTCGATAAGCGGACGATTGCAAATAAAAATAGTGCAGCACATAAATATCCCCATATATTATCAACAATAAATAGAGATATAATGTAAATCAAAGTGCCTGCCAGTTTTATCCTTGGGTCTAATTTGTGTATCACAGATTCCGTTTGATAATATTGTCCTAATGTAATATCTCTAAGCATACTAACCTTTCCGCATATATGACAATCCTGCTTGCATGATAAATAAATGCAATGAATCAGCCTGTAGTGGGCTGGCTTTTACCCAGCACACGGGCAATTTCTTCGGTTGCTTCCCTGATGGTTGTGACATCTGCATCCACATCCAGTCCCGCTTCTCTAAGCCTGTGCATGATATAGGTGACCTGAGGCGCCGCAAGCCCCACATTTTCTAACTCTTTATAATGCTTAAACACTTCACGGGGTTCATCATCATACATAATCCCCCCTTGGTTCATCACAATAATACGGTCCACGTATTCGGCAACATCCTCCATACTATGGGATACCAAAATAATAGTAAGTCCGCTCTCTTTATGCAGCTTCACAATCTGGCTTAAAATTTCCTCTCGGCCTTTGGGATCAAGCCCTGCCGTAGGCTCGTCCAGAATTAACACCTCCGGCTTCATGGCAAGTACACCCGCTATAGCCGCTCTTCTCTTTTGTCCTCCCGACAAATCAAAGGGGGACTGGTAAAAACAATCTTCCGGTAGACCCACTTGCTTTAGTGCATCATAGGCACGAAGCTCCGTCTCTTTTTTAGTAAGTCCTAGATTCTTAGGTCCAAAGCATACATCCGTAAATACATCTACCTCAAAGAGCTGATGCTCCGGGTACTGGAATACAAGTCCCACTTTGCTTCGCAGCTCCTTCATATTAAAATCCTTATCGTATATATCTTGTCCGTTAAAGTAAATATGTCCTTCCGTTGCCTTAATCAATCCGTTTAAATGCTGGACCAATGTAGATTTACCCGATCCGGTATGTCCTATCAGACCCACAAACTCTCCGTCCGGTATCATCAGGCTGATATCATTGAGCGCTTTCACGGAAAGAGGGGTATCGCCGTCATATAAATAGTTCACATGGTCTAAAATAATTGACATTGCCTACCTCTTTCCACCGTGTGCACGGTAATACTTTACTATCTCGTCTGTAAGCTCCTGAATACTCAATATACCATCCGGTAGGGAAACTCCTCTTTTTTGCAGTTCATGAGCAAGTAAGGTAACCTGCGGCACATCCAACCTAAGCTCCTTAATCTGATCCACCTTAGTGAAGATTTCTCTTGGCGTTCCCTGCATGGCTATTTTACCGTCATCCATTACAAACACCTTGTCCGCATGTATAATTTCTTCCATATAATGTGTAATCAGTATAACCGTCACATTTTCCACATCATTCAAGGCCCGTATTGCCCTGATCACATCCTTGCGTCCGTTGGGATCAAGCATAGCGGTAGGCTCGTCCAATACGATACATTTGGGATGCATGGCCAATACGCCTGCAATGGAAACACGTTGCTTTTGTCCGCCGGAAAGCTTATTGGGGGAGTGTTTCCTAAATTCGTACATTCCTACGGCCTGCAAACTTTCCTTTACCCGTTCCCATATTTGAGCTGTAGGAACACCCATATTTTCCGGACCGAAACCCACATCCTCTTCCACAACCTGACCGATTATCTGATTGTCAGGATTTTGGAATACCATGCCTGCAGTTTGTCTGATGTTCCAAACCTCAGATTCATCCCTGGTATCCATACCGTCTACCCAGATACATCCTTCCGTGGGATAGAGAATTGCATTCATATGCTTGGCAAGTGTAGATTTGCCGGAACCATTATGCCCTAAAATAGCAATAAAGTCACCCTGCATAATATCGAGAGTCACTTCATCCACCGCGCGGGTGATGCCTTCCACATTGCCGTCCTCATCCCGCCTAATATATTCAAATACTAAATTATCTGTTTTAATAATTCCCATAATATACTTCCTCCGGTCAAATTCCTATAAAAGGATATCTGCGTTCTTATCATTCTACTAGAAAATATTACTAATTACAACTATTTTACAAAATGATTACTTAATGATAGACTAATATTATTACAAAATCATTATAATAAGAATGGAAACCATAATGAATCAGAATAAAAATAAATATACTATTTTAAAATCTGCCGGTCTTTTGATTGGGGTTATTATCTTGTTTTCCGGACTGTCCCGCTATCTTTTATCGGATAATTATACTCTTTCCCAATATGCCGAAGATAATCCCGAATTGGCATACGGAAACATCTCAGAAGGGGATTCCACAAAGGAAAATACAGAGGCACCGGCAAATGCACAAGCAATGAATCCGAGCGCCCATGCTACAGACGAAAACAGCAGCGAGCAAATTATTACCGGCAGTGGTGAAGATATCACAACGGGAGCAAATATAGGCGGTAATTTGGTAGGAAACGGTGCTCTTCCTTCACCCGAGCGCTTTGCATATAAACCGGATTTTTATTATGAACCCCTCTCCCCCCAACTGCAGGAGTATATTACCGGTGTATCCTATCCTGAAGAGGGCGCTGATGAAATCAGCTATGAGGATTTATCCTATGTACATGTGCTCTATTATGATTTTAACAAAGAATCTACGCAGGGTGAGCTTATTTGCAATAATGCCATCTCTAAGGATCTTGTAGAAATTTTTTATGAATTGTATATAGCCGAATATCAAATTGAAAAAATAACCCTGATTGAACAATATGACGGGGATGATACGGCTTCCATGGAGGATAATAATACCTCCTGTTTTAATTACAGAACCGTGGACGATAGCAATAAGCTCTCAAAGCACGCCTTGGGTCTTGCCATTGATATTAATCCATTTTACAATCCATATATCCGTTATACAAAAGATGGCGGCCAGATTATCTCACCTGCAAACAGTGAAATATATGTTGACCGCACATCATCTTTTCCTTATAAAATTGATACACAGGATTTATGCTACCGCCTATTCATTGAACATGGCTTTACTTGGGGCGGTAACTGGAATTCCAGTAAAGATTACCAGCACTTCCAAAAGGTAATCGATTAGATCTCTTCGTCTCTTACAGCTTAAACACTGACATACTCTCATCCATATTATCCGCAATCTTCTTTAGCTGCTCTGTGCGCAATGAAATATCGGTAACAGCATTGGTAATCTCTGTCATAGAAGCCGATGTTTCTTCGGTACTTGCAGCATTCTCCTCTGCAATAGCAGTCAAATTCTGCACTGTATCCACTACATTAACTCTAGCTTTATCCATCTCAAGGGTCTTAACCGTAATCCTGTTTATTGCTTCTATAGATTCTTCGATTCCGGCCAGTACCTCGCCGAAGCAATGATCCGTCTTAATGGTATTCTCATTTTGTTTATCCATAATATCCTTAACGATATCCATAGTCTCTACAGATTTATCGGAATCGGTTATCAAATGAGATATAATTCCTTCTATTTGCTTTGCGGATTCATTGGACTGCTCTGCCAATTTCTGAATCTGAGATGCCACTACCGCAAATCCACGTCCCTGCTCACCTGCTCTTGCAGCTTCGATTGATGCATTTAATGAAAGCAGATTGGTTTCCTCTGCAATCGATGTGATTAGGTTTGTTGCTTCCTTAATCTTCTGTGCAGATTGGTTTGTTGTATTCGTCTGTTCATATATAATATCTATGGATTCTTTAGCCTCTTTGGTGATTCGCTGTAATTCATGCAAGATATCAAAGGCTTCCTGACCCAGCTTACGCATGTTTAGAGCGCTTTCATTCATCGCTTCCGTCTCTTTTGCCGTCTCTTCCACCATGTCACCCATATGGATTACATTGCTTGTTGCAGTCTGTGTTTCTTGTGCTTGATTGGTAGCACCCTCTGCCACTTCGGTGATTGTTCTTTCCACCTGATCGATGGTGTAGGAAGTTTCTTCCGTCCGGCCTTGCAGATATGAAGCGGACTCATTTAATTCTTTGCTCTGTACCTGAATCACACCGATTGCAGCGGATAATGCCCTTTTAAGCTGCATGATTGCTCTGGTAATTGTACCGATTTCATCCTTCCTTCTAAGCACAGCATCTTCTATCTCTACATCCAGTCTTCCCTTTGCTACCAGCTCCAGTGCATCCGTGCCTTTATGTAATGCATTTACCAGTCTGCGTACTATTATAATAAGGAACATAGCAGCTATCAATCCTACGGCCAGCATGATTATGATCATCAGGTTTAAAATACTTTGAATCTGTGCCTTGGCATCAGCCTGCTCTATTCCGGCAAAAACCATACCCACAGGTTCTCCGGCTTCATTAAATAAAGGAATATAGTATCCAAAATATTTATTGCCATAGATGTTTATATCTTTGGCAAAGAACTCATTTCCGTTCACCAAAACCTCTTGTACAATATCCTCTTCTGCCTTTGTTCCTACTATGGGATTGCCGCTGGAACCTAAAATAGATGTCATATAACGAATATCCCCATAAAATATAGCAATATCAGTATTCGTAGATTCTTTTAAATCAGTCGCTATTTGAGGGGTTTTTGTAATATTAAAATCACCCTTGCACATATTGCCTTTCTTATCTAAGCCATACTCCCCTTCATCCGCATAGGTCAAAGTATTTCTTACAGAAAGAGCAGCATTCCGCAACCCATTCTCTATAGTACCGGAAACCACATTGTTGATTTTACTATTGCTCATAAACACAACAAGCAGCCCAAAAGCCAAAATCGGTCCCATGGCAAATAACAAAATTTTAGATTTTATCTTCATTCTAACTCCTCCCACTGGTATGTTAATATATTCATTATAGTGCTTTTTACATATTTTGACTATCTCTTTCTGGTATTTTATTCAAATTATTATCACATTTTACAAAAACCGGCAATCTTTCGATTGCCGGTCATAACTTACTGCATATAAGCTTGTATTATACTAATTCAAGTACTACTTCCAAAGCACCATCGCCCTTACGCTGGCCGATTTTGATAATCCTGGTATAACCGCCCTTACGGCTTGCATACTTAGGTGCAATCTCATCAAACAGCTTCGCTGCCATATCTACTTCTTTGGTATTTTTCTTCTTGCCTGCATTCGAGGAAGGAACCTCGGTTACAGGGTATAATACTTTCAAAATCTGACGACGTGCATGAAGTCTTGATGCCAAATCTTTTTTGATTTCTTTCTCAACTTCATCATACACAGTAACGGTTACACCGTTTTCAATTTTTAAAATCTTACCTTCTTTATCGCGGTGATTTTCGGAAAGTACCTTCTTTGTATCCTTGTCAACAATCTGTTTTACCCGTTTACCGTCTTTATCTTTCCGGGGAACCTTTGCTGTTACCTTAACGATTTCATAATTGTCTTTTTCCTTAACACTGAGCGCAATCAGACCTTCAGCAATCTTCTGAACTTCTTTTGCCTTTGCTTCTGTTGTAGTGATTTTACCATTGTAAAACAATGCTGTTACCTGATTTCTTAATAATGCTTTTCTCTGGCTGCTTGTTCTGCCAAGTTTTCTGTACTTTGCCATTTTATAATCCTCACTTTTCATGGTACATCCGGCCACGCCCTTTGGACTTACTTACCGAATGCTGTTTCTTTGCCATTTAGGAAAAACAGCCTAAGCACTCTTTGGGTTTACCCCAGGCTGCATTCTTTTATTCATCGCTGGAATTGAGTGAAAGTCCCAGCTCCTTTAACTTAGTAAGTACTTCTTCAAGAGATTTACGTCCCAGATTACGAACCTTCATCATATCTTCTGAGGTCTTGTTGGTAAGCTCTTCAACCGTATTGATACCTGCTCTCTTTAAACAGTTGTAGGAACGTACGGACAATTCCAGCTCATCAATACTCATTTCTAATACCTTTTCTTTTTCATCGTCTTCTTTTTCTACCATAACTTCTGCTGTTTTAGCATTCTCGGACAAGTCAATAAAAAGGCTTAAATGTTCGCTGAGTACTTTTGCTGCCAAACTTACCGCTTCATCGGGAACTAAGGTTCCGTTCGTATATACGTCCAGCGTAAGCTTATCAAAATCAGTCATCTGACCTACACGGGTATTTTCTACTGTTACATTTACTCTTTCAACCGGAGTATAAATGGAATCAACTGCAATTACACCGATGGGCAAGTCATCATTTTTGTTTTTATCTGCACTGATATAACCTCTGCCCTTTGTAATTATCAGTTCCATGTATAATTTGGTATCCTTGCCGCCGCTTAAGGTTGCAATTACCAAATCCGGATTAAGTATTTCTATGTCCTGATCCACTTGAATATCGGAAGCCCTGATAACGCCTTCGCCTTCATACTCAATATATGCAGTTTTAGGTTCATTTGTATCACTGTTGTTTTTTACAGCAAGACTCTTAATATTCATGATAATTTCGGTTACGTCTTCTTTAACGCCCGGTATAGAGCTGAATTCATGTAATACGCCTTCAACTTTAACCTGACTTACTGCCGCACCGGGTAAGGAAGACAGCATAATTCTGCGAAGAGAATTACCAAGCGTGATACCATATCCTCTTTCTAAAGGCTCTACCACGAATCTGCCATATTTTTTGTCTTCAGAAATTTCAGCAACCTCAATATTGGGTCTTTCAAAATCAAACACTGCAAATACCCTCCTTTACGAACAATTTTAACTACGGCCTATTTGGAATATAATTCGACAATAAGCATTTCATCTACAGGAACATCAATCTGTGCTCTGGTAGGAAGTGCTTTTACAGTTCCCTTTAGTCCTTCAATATCTACATCCATCCACTCAGGAACAAGTCTTCCTGCAGTTACTTCTAAGATATCTTTATATCTTTGTAAGGATTTTGATTTTTCTCTGATCTCGATTACATCACCGGCTTTTACTAAATAGGAAGGTATGTTAATATTTTTGCCGTTTACCAATACATGCTTATGCCCAACAATCTGTCTTGCTTCTCTTCTGGTTCTTGCAAAGCCCATTCTAAAGATTATGCTGTCAAGTCTGCTTTCAAGAATAATCATGAGGTTTTCACCGGCCATTCCTCTCATTCTGTCAGCTTTTTTGTAGTAATTTCTGAAGGGCTTCTCTAATACGCCATAAATGAATTTTGCTTTCTGCTTCTCTCTTAACTGAAGACCATAATCACTCATTTTTCTTCTGGTTCTTACAATATTTCTGTTTGATTTCTTGTCATATCCCAAATATGCAGGCTCTAATCCTAAGCTTCTGCATTTTTTAAGTACGGGTACTCTATTTACTGCCATGTTAATAATTCCTTTCTGTGAGGTACAACCTCAGACTATTGTTTACAGCACGAATGTGCTTTCTTCCAACTTGCTAATAATAATAAAATATACTAAACGCGGCGTCTCTTAGGAGGACGGCAGCCATTATGAGGAACAGGAGTTACGTCACGGATGCTGGTAACCTCCAGACCACATGCCTGAAGCGCACGTATTGCTGCTTCACGACCTGAACCAGGGCCTTTTACAAATACATCCACCGTCTTTAATCCATGGATTAAAGCAGCCTTGGTAGCAGTTTCTGCTGCCATCTGTGCTGCATACGGAGTAGATTTCCTTGAACCTCTAAAACCAAGACCACCGGCACTTGCCCAACTTAACGCATTTCCTTCAGTATCTGTCAATGTAACAATTGTATTGTTAAATGAAGATTGAATATGTGCCTGTCCACGTTCAACGTTTTTCTTTATACGCCTTTTAGCGACTTTCATATTAGATGATACTTTCTTCGCCATCTTAAACTAACCTACTTTCTTAAAATTGTTTGCAGTTACACAAAAATATTATTTCTTCTTATTCGCAACCGTACGCTTAGGTCCCTTACGGGTTCTTGCATTGGTTTTTGTCTTCTGGCCACGAACCGGAAGACCTTTACGATGACGAACACCGCGGTAGCAGCCGATTTCCTGTAATCTCTTAATATTCAAAGCGATTTCTCTTCTTAAATCACCTTCTACGGTAAGATTCAGTGTATCAATTGCTTCACTTATTTTCTTAACTTCATCATCTGTAAGTTCTCTGACACGGGTATCAGGATTTACCCCTGATGCTGTCAGAATTTTGTTTGAGCTTACCCTGCCGATACCATAGATATAGGTCAAGCCGATCTCCACACGTTTTTCTCTGGGTAAGTCAACACCTGCAATACGAGCCATTTACGTTTCCTCCATTTTCTTTGCGTTTTTCACATAGCGAAATCTTAACGCCTGTGTACTATTTAGTCCGTTGTACACATGTACGGTGCATTGCCGCCAGGCAAATCACCATACTCCATAGTTACTAAGTTGATTGGGGCTTCCACCCAACCGGACATAATCCGATTTTTCCTCGATGAAACACTTTGATTCTCGGATGCGTATTTGCTCCCGGAAACCGCTTCGCCGAGGTATCAACAAGTAATCTCCCGTAAGCTCTTCCATTAGTATATATATAAATTGTACCTTCCTACTGCTGATTTGCTTCACAAATCAACCGGGAAAACACACTTTCAGCCGCATACAATAATGGGACAAGAACTCACATACTTGAATTATTTAATAATCCAAGCCGGTGATTATCCCTGTCTCTGTTTGTGTTTCGGATTTTCACAGATTACTCTGATACGTCCTTTTCTTTTAATGATTTTGCATTTTTCGCAAATCGGTTTTACTGATGATCTAACCTTCACGTTAAACCCTCCTTTCAAAAAAGACCATTTTACATTATAGCATGTAACAATCCCATTTACAAGCATTTTTTAATACTTTAATATAGGAATTCCTTGATCTTTATTTATCTCTCCAAATAATCCGGCCTTTGGTCAAATCATATGGGGATAACTCTAATGTTACCTTATCACCGGGAAGAATTCGAATAAAATTCTGCCTCAGCTTGCCGCTGATATGGGCCAAAACCTTATGCCCATTCTCCAGTTCTACCTGAAACATGGTATTAGGCAGCTTTTCAATTACAACACCTTCAATTTCAATCACATCTGCTTTAGACATTTCTACCTCCTTGCGCATTGAATATCTTAATTACTCTTTTAATTTCCTCATCATATACCATCTGTTTATGTAGCAGTTTATCACCGACCGCATTATCATAGCCTTTTTTAATCGGCTGAATATGTTTTTTGTTTTTCTTTTTAGGCTTATCCAGGGTTCTTGTTATTCCGTCACACAGATATACATATTCCGCGTCTTCGCCAATTATCATATAAATATTCTGTTTATCGTGCCCGGCCTTGGAAAATGCCAGCATACCTATCATAAGATTTCCTCCCGGCCTAGTAAAGCGTAAGTATCTCCGGTTCACCGTCTGTAATCAATATCGTATTCTCATAATGGGCCGATAAGGAGCCGTCTTCTGTCACTACGGTCCAATCATCATCCAGCCATTCCACATCCGCCCTGCCCATGTTAATCATAGGCTCTACCGCCAGCGTCATACCTGCCCGTAGCTTAATACCTTTTCTTTTCTGTGCAAAATTGGGGATCTGAGGATCCTCATGCAGAGATAAGCCGATGCCATGGCCTACCAAATCTCTTACGATTCCATATCCGAAACCGGATACATAATCATCAATGGCATTTGAAATATCATGTAAATGATTGCCTGATTTTGCCATTTTTATACCTTCAAAGAAACTCTGCCTAGTAACATCTATCAGCTTTTGCGCTTCTGCGCTTATCTGACCCACACCGTGAGTACGGGCCGCATCCGAGTGATAACCCTTATAAATCAGTCCCGCATCCAGGCTGATAATATCGCCCTCTTGCAATATTCTGTGTTTATTGGGAATACCATGTACCACTTCTTCATTGACTGATGTACAGATAGAAGCCGGATAGCCGTTATAATCCTTAAAATTGGGAATACAGCCCATCTTTCTGATGAGAGTATCACCTAAAATATCAATGTCCTTGGTAGACATACCCGGTCTAATCGCATGTTCTAGTTCCTTATGCACTTGTGAAAGCAATCTGCAGGATTCCCTCATTAAATCGATTTCTCTTGCAGATTTAATTGTAACAGCCATTCTCTAACCTTCTTTTCTGAATTAATCTAAAATTACTGCAATCGTATGAAATACTTCTTGCATATCCACTGTTCCGTCTACCTCTTTCAGAATCCCCTTTTGTGTATAAAAATCAATTAAGGGCTGAGTCTGCTCATGATATACCTGTAATCTGTTTTGCACGGTTTCCGGTTTATCATCCTCCCGCAGTACCAAAGGCTGGCTGCAGGTATCACATATCCCTTCTGCCTTAGGAGGAATATGTACCAAATGATAGGTTGCTCCGCAAGAAAGGCATGCACGCCTTCCGGACATTCTGTTGATAATGTTCTCATCCGGCACATCCACATTAATAGCATAATCAATTTTGTCTCCGAGCTGATCAAGAGCTTCTTCTAATACCTTAGCCTGTGGAATGGTTCTTGGAAATCCGTCCAGCACATATCCGTTTTTACAATCGTCCCCGGCCACCCTGTCAAGCAGAATTTTAACCGTAAGCTCATCAGGTACCAAAAGACCCTGATCCATATATTTTTTGGCCTCCGCACCAAGTTCCGTACCGTTCTTGATATTGGCTCTGAAAATATCTCCTGTTGAAATGTGAGGAATCTGATACTTCTCAGCTATCATCTTCGCCTGTGTTCCTTTACCTGCACCGGGTGCACCTAACATGATAATCTTCATCTTTTCTCCCATCCGCCCGCATATGCAGACTTTCCCTTGTGGTTTTATCATCATACGATTTAATGTCTAATATTAACATTTTACCGTTATTTTTCAATCTTTGCAATAACTGAATCCATCAAATTATAAAATCAAAAAGTATCCGGGGAAGCGCCGCTTCCCCGGATTTTTCATCTGACAGTAATTAGTCATTCAAAAAGCCCTTGTAATTACGTACCAGCATCTGTGATTCAATCTGCTTCATTGTTTCAAGTACAACGCTTACAATAATGATTAAGCTTGTTCCCCCAAAGGAGACAGTCGCATTGAAAAGCCCATAGAACACATAAGGAAGAATACCGATAATCGTAAGTCCCACCGCGCCGATGAAAATAATATAATTCAATACTTTCTTCAGATAATCGCTGGTTGGCTTTCCCGGTCTGATACCGGGTATAAATCCACCCTGCTTCTTCATATTATCCGCAATCATCAAGGGATTGAAGGTAATGGATGTGTAAAAGTAAGCAAAAAAGATTACCAAAAGGATATATACAAGTAAACCGATGGAGTAAACCGGTTGTTTTAGATTACACCAATTACTTGAATCCATTCCTTTTAACACTTCACCCCAAAAGCCCTTGGGCTCAGCCCCTATAAAGCTAATAATAATAAGAGGAAATTGTAAAATGGACTGTGCAAAAATAATAGGAATAACACCTGAAGTATTTACCTTAAGAGGAATACTTGAAGATTGTCCACCTACCATTTTACGTCCTTGTACCTTCTGCGCATACTGCACAGGAATCTTACGGCTTCCTCCGTTTAAGATAATAACAAGGACTATCATTAATATAATAATTGCAGCAATAATAAAAATTGCCAAAGCCGCTGTAGCAAAAGGCTTGCCATATACAAATTGAACAAATAAGGTATTTATATCAGACGGTAAGCGGGATATGATATTGATTACCAATACAATGGAAATACCGTTTCCCACACCCTTTTCCGTAATACGTTCACCAATCCACATTAGGAAAGCACTGCCGGCCGTCATAGCTGCAATCGCTGTTATAATGCTGATGACATTGTAATTAACCAAAAGCCCCCGTTGACCAAAGCCGACTACAGTAGCAGTTGCCTGAATGATTGCTAAAATAATCGTCACATATCTGGTAATGGTTACAATTTTTTTCCTACCGTCTTCCCCATCCTTTTGAATCTCTTCCAGCTTCGGTATGGCAATCGTCAAAAGCTGCATAATAATGGATGATGTAATGTAGGGATTAATACCAAGTGCCAGTATTGACATGCTCACGAAAGAACCGCCGGTTATCGCATCCAGAAAACTGGTGGCACCGCCAACCTGACTTGCAAACCAGCTTGCAAAGTAAGCCCTGTTAACGCCGGGTACCGGCAGTTGTGATCCGATACGAATCACAACCATCATAATAAATGTAAAAATTAATTTTTGTCTTATTTCTTTGATTTTAAAAGCATTCTTCAGTGTTGTAATCATATTACTTCACCTCTGCACTTCCACCAAGAGCTTCAATTTTTTCCTTAGCGGATGCACTAAACGCATCAACCTTCACAGCAAGCTTCTTGGTTAACTCTCCGTTTCCAAGGATCTTAACTCCATCTCTTGGATTTTTAACAATACCAGCTTCAATCAATGCATTTACATCTACAATGCTGTCATTCTCAAAACATTCCAGAGCGTTTATATTGATAGCAACGATTTCCTTTGTGTTTCTGTTAGTGAAACCTCTTTTGGGAATTCGTCTGTATAACGGCATCTGTCCGCCTTCGAAACCGATTCTGGGAGCTCCTGAACGAGCCTTCTGTCCTTTATGTCCCTTACCGGCGGTTTTACCATTGCCTGAACCGTGTCCACGACCTCTTCTAAAATTATCACTATGTTTGGAACCCGCTGCGGGTCTTAAATTTGATAATTCCATTCTGACACCTCCTTATCTGCTTATACTTATACTTCTTCTACCTTAATTAAATGGCTGATTTTCTGTATCTGTCCTTTTGTAGCTGCATTGTCGGGAACGATAATAGAACTGTTCAGTTTCCTAAGTCCCATGGATTCCACTACTTTCCTATTCTTGGGTACAGCGCCGATTGTGGACTTTACCAAAGTAATCTTTAACATTTTTTTATTCTCTGCCACTGTCTTTTCTCTCCTTTCAAACCATAAAGGGAAATATATCCCTTAGTTAAGCTAAAATCTCTTCTACTGACTTTCCACGGTTTTTAGCCACTTCTTCAGGAGTCTTTAGAAGGCTTAAGCCTGTAATGGTTGCAAGAACAACATTCTGCTTATTGTTTGAGCCTAAAGACTTTGTACGAATATTCTTAATGCCGGCAAGCTCGCATACAATACGTGCAGGACCGCCCGCTATAACACCTGTACCATCGGGAGCTCTTTTTAAAAGAACATTAGCAGAACCGTATTTGCCGATAAAATCATGTGTGATACTGTTGTTTTCGTCTAAAGCAACGTCTACCAAATGCTTCATTGCATCTTCCTTGCCTTTACGGATCGCATCGGGGATTTCTGTTGCTTTTCCCAGACCCGCACCTACGCGGCCATTGCCATCGCCTACAACTACCAAAGCTGTGAAACGGAAGTTACGACCACCCTTTACAACCTTAGTTACACGTTTTATTGTAACAACTTTTTCAGTTAATTCTAACTGGTTTGCATCAATTGCATGTTTCATGGTTTATTTCTTCCTTTCCTAGAATTGTAAGCCAGCTTCTCTGGCTGCATCAGCTAAAGCTGCGATTTTACCGCGGTATATAAAGCCGCCTCTATCAAAGACTACCTCTGTAATACCTTTTTCTATTGCTCTCTTTGCAATAATGGTTCCTAAATATGCTGCCGCATCAACGTTATTGGTTTTTTCGATTTCACCCTTCACTTCTTTTTCAAGAGTAGAAGCAGAAATCAGCGTATTACCAACTGTATCGTCGATAATTTGAGCATACATATGATTATTACTTCTGAACACAGCCAAACGTGGTCTCGCAGCAGTGCCGCTGAAACGGTTACGTATTCTCTTGTGTTTTTTAACACGTACTTCTTGTCTTGATTCTTTCTTAACCATTTTCATACTCTCCTTATCTGTTATTTCTTACCAGTCTTACCAACTTTACGTCTGATCGTCTCATCAGCATACTTAATACCTTTGCCCTTATAAGGCTCCGGTCTTCTCTTGTCTCTGATTTCAGCCGCAAACTGACCTACTTTTTCTTTATCAATACCCTTAACGATGATCAGGTTCTGTCCGTCAACAACAGTCTCAA
>CAZJAS010000006.1:0-61548 GCA_964544135.1 uncultured Clostridium sp.
CATAACCCTTCTCCTTGTATAATAAGTTTATAGTAAGCGTTTGTGTTTTTAGTAGCTCTACTCTCCATAATACTTTGTCAGCCGGTTTTTCTAACCATTCCAATGAGCCCCTAAGTGTAAAAGCATGTTCAGCAAGGGCTTCCATGCTTTTAGGAATCCCTTAGGGTCTCATTTCCATAGAAAAAAATGGCTTTCCAAAGTAATATGGAGAGTAGAGCTACCAGATAAGAGTTTCGTAATTACTTATAAATTTATTAAACCAATTTACACTAACCTACATGCCGCATCAGCGGCTTTAGTTACTGCCTCCCAAAGGCCGTTCAGATATGCTGCGCCAAGCGCCCTGTCATATAATCCATATCCGGGCATATGTCCTGTTTCTCCCCAAATTGTCCTTCCGTGGTCGGGGCGCATAGGACCTGTAAAGCCGATATCATAGAGTGCCTTGATTAGTTCATACATATCAAAAGTACCTTCCGAAGATAAATGAGGCGCTTCCTGAAAATCCCTTGGTGAATTGAATTTTAAATTTCTTACATGAGCAAAATGAATCCTGCCCTTTAAGGAACGAATCATTGCCGGCATATCATTTTCCAGATTCGTACCGTAGGAGCCGGAGCAAAAGGTCAGTCCGTTATGAGGGTTATCCACCATTTTCATCATCCTTTCGATATTCTTTTGATTGGTGATGATGCGTGGCAATCCATAAACGCTCCAAGCCGGATCGTCGGGATGAATGGCCATATTAATATCATATTCATCGCAGACAGGCATAATACATTCTAAAAAATATTTTAAATTTCCGAAAAGTTTTTCTTCATCCACATCCTTATAACTATTGAAAAGTTTTAACAGCTTGCCATCTGCCATTCTTTCCGGTTCCCAGCCCGGCAGTACATGCCCGCTTGCATTTGCTAAGATAGATTCATATAGATTGTCTAAATCCAGTTCATCTATCATATCTTGATTATAGGCAAGCACAGTAGAACCGTCCTCACATTTTCTGGCAAGCTCCGTTCTTGTCCAGTCAAATACGGGCATAAAATTATAGCAAACCATATGTATCCCGCATTTTCCCAAATTGCGAAGCGTTTCTATATAATTATGAATATAAAGCTCTCTGTCGGGACTGCCGATTTTAATGGCATCGTGAACATTGACACTTTCGATTCCCGAGATATGCAAGCCTTCCTCTTCCACTATATCCATCAAGAATCTTATTTCATTTTCTTCCCATAGTTCACCCGGCTGTTTATCATAAAGAGTCGTGATAACGCCCTTTACACCGGGTATCTGCCTGATTTGATTCAGGGTTACCGTATCATGGTCCGGTCCGAACCAGCGCATTGTCATTTCCATATTATTTCCTCCGCTCCACTGTATTGCTGCAATTAATAAATCAATCTGTTTTTCTCATCGGGAATACCGGTTTTACGATAAAAATAAGTATTGATTTGGTCACGCCACTCTCTGGCATTTAATAGCTGTGCGTCAAATCTTTCCTCACCGTTTTTATATATTTCCGGGGGAATGCTGTTTTTCAGGTTCTCCCATTTCGCAATCATATCCTTTACTTCTTCCACTCCCTCAAAATGAGTATTATAAATATGCTGAAGTAAGGTCACTTTATTCTGCATTAAATAGGTATAGGGCAGGTGATGGAAAAAGAGCAGGAGGTTTTCGGGACAGGTCTCTACATTATCATACATTGAGGCATTGGGCTCATGATACTGCTTCGTATAGCCCGTTCCCCTGCTGCTTCTGTCCACACCGATTCCTTTATGGTCCGCCCTGTGATAAGTACCCCAGCGGGAATATTCATAACCGTCTATATCCGGCCCATAATGATAGTGGGGTGTAACCATAAATCCCACACCGAGAGGACTGGTATATTTCTCATAAGTCTCTCTGGAATGAAGCAGCATATCACAAATGGTTTCCACTGCATTTTCCTCTTCTGTTATTGTTTGGATGACCCATTCCCTTGCAATTTCTTTAGCCGAAAGGCCGGTATGAAAGCTAAGTCTTCCAAAGCCATAGAAATTGGCTGCTGCCAAAACACTTCCTGTCCAGTTTTCATCATTTCCTGTGTTTGCAACCGCTGCTATTCCTGTGTTTTGATTGCCAAAGGTGCGTCCGCTTATAATATCAGCCACCGTATCTCGATCGCCTTTACAATAGGTTTTAAAATCCAGTATCTCCTTAAACATAGGTATTAAATAGCATAGATCAATCTGCTGCCCCGTATATTCCTGCGCTGCCTGTACTTCCAACATCTGATTGGTTTTTAGTAATCCTCCTAAAAGTGGGGACACAGGCTCCCGAACCTGAAAGTCTATGGGGCCGTTTTTGATTTGTAAAATAACATTGTCTTTATAATCACCGTCCATGGTAATAAAGCTATCATATCCCGCCTTGGCCCGGTCTGTCTTTTTATCCCTCCAGTCCTGGGTACAATTATATACAAAGCAACGCCAGATAATAAGGGCATTATACTTCTTTACGATATCGGCCAGCATATTGGCACCGTCCGCCTGTGTCCTGCCGTATGTAAAAGGCCCCGGTCGTCCCTCTGAATCTGCCTTTACTAAAAACCCGCCTAAATTAGGAATCTCATTGAATATTTCATGCATCTTATCCTCCCACCAGACAATAACCCCATGATCCAGGGGGTCTGCTAAAGGCAAATCGCCAAGCTCCATGGGAGAAGCAAAGTTCAGGCTTAAAAACAGGCGGATTCCATAACCCGCAAATATCAGGGAAAGTGCGGCAAGATTGTAAAAATGCTTCTTTGTAATTAAATAGCTTGCCTCATCCTTTACATTTACATTATTTATGACCACAGCATTGATACCCACACTTGCTGCCAGTCGGGCGTAATCCTTTGTTCTTTCATTAATTATGATTTGGTTTGCCTCAAAAAAGAAAGAATTGCCCGAATAGCCTCTTTCTATACTGCCATCCATATTATCCCAGTGGTTGAGCATGCGCAGAGGATTGTCGGGGGACAAAAACACTTCCATACCCTCTCTTAGTTCTCCCATCGCACACAATCGAAGTAAATGGAACACGCCGTACAAAAGCCCGTTTTCATCTCCTGCTTCTATCCGCAATATACCTTCTCTTATTGAAATCAGAAAGCTCTCTTTACTATATTTAATATCATTTGCTTTTATAAGAAGAAGGTTTTCTTCCTTTGTACAAAGAACCGCTTCCGTCTTATAATATCCCCGGGCTCCTTTTTGCAATTCCTCAAATGCATTACGCATTATAGCGGAATTCACGTCAAAGCCGCTGATTTTTATTTTCTCAAAATACCGGCCCGAAACTTTATCCTTTTTCTCTCTATAAGTAAGCCATGCTGCAGTATATCTTCTTTCTTCTTTCATTATTATACCCATGCATACCGCAGGCTTGCCTGCGATACTGCCCCATTTTTTCTTTCAACCTTATACTCCATATGAAGTAAATTATTTAGAAAAAAGCAGGATTTCCCTGCTTTTTATCTATTCCAACAATAATGCCTCATTCGCTGTAAGAACCAATCGGATCACACTTTTACCCGTAAGCTCTTCGCTTCGCCTGTCCGGTCCCTGCCCGCCGACATAAACATAATATTTTCCTTTACGAACACAAAACCTGGCTTCTTCGTCAAATAAGGCAAATGCCTCCGCCGACAGATGTATCGATACTTCCTTTTTTTCACCCGGTTTCAAGGTACATTTTGCGATTCCCTTAAGCTGTGCATTGGGTATGTTTTCCTGTTCATGCACCTCTTCTGCCTTCACATATACCTGAATGGTCTCCGTTCCTTCCCTTGAGCCCGTATTTTCTACAGTTACCTTTAAGTCTACACCCTTTTTCGTCACAATGTCTTCTGAGAGCACCGCATCCCCATAGGTAAAGTCCGTATAGGAAAGTCCGTAGCCAAAAGGATAGAGAGCATCATTCTTCATATATCGATAGGTTCTTCCCTTCATTGCATAATCCGTAAATTCGGGTAATTCCTCCGATGTCTTGTAAAAGGTAATCGGCAATCTTCCCTCGGGATTCTTATCTCCGAATAAGATATTGGCAATGGCCTTGCCGCCCTGTGCGCCCGGATACCAACCCTGTACGATTGCATCAATATGTTCATCCGCCCATGTTACGGCCAATGCACTGCCTGATAAAAGCACCAGTATGACCGGCTTACCGCTGGCATAAATCGTTTCCAGTACCTCCTGCTGCAGACCGGGAAGATCCAGATTGGGCTTATCGCCGCTGGCAAATTCATTGCCCATATCGCCCTCTTCGCCCTCTAAACCGGAATCCAGTCCCATACAAGCTATGATGACATCACTTTCATGACATATTTCCTTTACTTCCGAAATGCGCTCATTACCCTCACTCAGCGCCGTCACTCTATCCTCGAAAAGATGACAGCCCTCAGATGCTAACACACGCACCTCTTCCCCTAAATAATCTTGAATCCCTTCCAATACTGTAATGTATCTGGAAGCGGTACCTTCATAATTACCTACCAATGCCCTGCGATTATTCGCATTGGGCCCTATTACACCTATGGTCTTAGTATTATTTTTATTAAGAGGTAAAATTCCGTCTTTATTCTTAAGCAATACAACACTCTTTTCGGCAGCCTTTAGATTCAAATCCTTCATTTCTTTGGAATCCACTACCGTATAGGGAATCTTATCAAAAGGATTCTCTTCTTTTTCTTCCATTACACCCAGCTTCATGCGTGTGGTAAATAGATTGATTAATGCTTCGTTAAGCCGCTCTTCATCCACCCTGCCATCCTGTACCGCTAGCAGTAAATAGGCAAACATCTCACCGCAGTTTAAATCACAGCCATTATTTAAAGCCATGGCAGCTGATTCCACAGGTGTTTTTGTCACATTGTGCCCTTCATGGAAATCTTGAATTGCCCAGCAGTCCGATACTACATGACCCTTAAATCCCCATTCTTTTCTTAGGATATCCTGAAGTAATTCTTTACTGCCACAGCAAGGCATACCATTCGTCCTATTGTATGCACCCATCACAGCTTCAACATGGCCTTCCTTGACACAGGCCTTGAAAGCAGGCAGATAAGTTTCATATAAATCCTGTTTATTTACCCTTGCATCAAAATGATGCCGCAGATCCTCCGGTCCGCTATGAACCGCAAAATGCTTTGCACAGGCCGCCGCCTTCAAATACTTTTCGTCATGTCCCTGCAGTCCTTTCACAAAACGCACTCCTAATCTGGAGCTGAGATAAGGGTCTTCGCCAAAGGTCTCATGCCCTCTGCCCCATCTTGGATCTCTGAAAATATTTACATTCGGTGCCCAAAAGGTCAAGCCTTTATAAATATCCCTATCATCATACTTTTGCTGCATATTAAATTTAGCTCTTCCTTCTGTAGAAATGGCGTCCGCTATTATTTCTATAAAATCTTCATCAAAAGTCGCAGCAAGACCGATTGCCTGTGGAAATATGGTTGCTGTACCTGCTCTCGCAACACCATGTAAGGCTTCGTTCCACCAGTTATAAGCCTTTATTCCCAATCTCTCAATTGCAACCGCCTTATGTACTGTTTGTGACACCTTCTCCTCCAGTGTCATCTGCGCCACAAGTTCTTTTGCTCTTTTTGTGTAATCCTGTAGTTTTTCTTGATTTTCTACTATATCCATATATTCCTCCTGCGTAGCATATTCATTTTATTCCCATACTGTCTTCATTATATCTTACTGCTTTTAAAATGCCAATTATTCATTGCTTACCATTTTGCATTTTTTGCTATCTTCCCTCTTATTATTTGCAAGCTTGCGGAATTTTGCCGGTGTAACTCCTTTTGCTCCGGTAAATTTATTGATGAAATAATCCGAATTATTGTAGCCTACCATGGTTGCAATATTATATACTTTTTCATCCGTCTGCAAAAGCAGCTTCTCTGCGTTTTTTAATCTGACACTATTTAAATAGTCCTTAAAGCATACATTAAACTGCTTTCGAAACAGCTGTCCCAAATAAGGCCTGCTGATATAATATTTTTCGCTCAAACTCTTTAAACTGATATCCTTCATATAATTTTGCCGGATATCTTTTTTAATCTGCAAAAGCAGATTAGCCGTTTTCTGACCGCAAAACTGCATACGGAATTCCGCATAATTTAAGACAAATCTCTTAAATAAAATACGGCTGCCTTCCATTCTTTGAGGATTAAAATCATGTTCACTGATAAATTGCAGGACCTCTTGTTTAGATATACCCGGTTTATCTTCATCACAATTCTGCAAAATCCTTACCTGAAGATAATCACGATACATCCGCACCATTCGATAATCAGCACCTGCTGCATATATTTCACGAAATATCTCATTTACATCCTGCTCTATTGCATCTATGCGGCAGAAAGTAATATCCTCTAAAAGCCGTTCCACCTTATTAATGTTTATACCCGTTCTCACCCCATATAATATCTGAGGTTCCTTATACCCTTTTACACGAATCAAATTATCCATTTTATTTCTCCTTTGCAGTATACCAACTCTCCTCCGGTCCTAGATAGGATGCCTTCGGTGTCCTCCCTTCTTCATAGATCAGGATTCGTTTTGCAACCAATCCCGCATCCGGCAGCAACAGTGAAACCGTATTGATGCCTGTTTGCAAAAGAATCGGTATCTTACAAATCCTTCTGCCGGTCAAGACTCCCCTGCTCCAAACCTCATCCTCCGTTTCTCCTGCCCTATAACCTGACGGCACCGTATTTTCATAGAAAGCTTTTTCCCCATTTATTCTTAATCCATAACAGAGCTCCCCGTTTCTCTTGATAGGATTTGCAGGCGCAAACCAAATCTCGCATAAATATCGCCCTTCCCGAGGTACCATAATGCGATATGACAGAACCGGCTCCTTTCCCCTTACAAAATCCGCCGTATCCGGATAGGCCTTCATACCATACCCGGTTATCCCATAATCGGCAAGAAGCTTAATTTCACAGCCCTCCGGTTCTTTTTTTTCATAATAATGGAGCACCTCCATCACATAGCCTGATTTTCCGGGAAGAAAAGTCATGGGGGGAAGCTCCGTATCCCATCTTTTTGCCCGAAAGAGAATACTAACCACCGTATCCCCGTCCGTTACTAGGGCTTGGGCAGTAACTTCTGTTTCGTCTTCTGCCATGGCAGAAGCCATGGGCAGCTTACTTCTGTCACAGGTAAATACCACCTTGGCGCTGTCACTCACATTTCCTTTTTGCTTATCACAAGAAAGCCAACCGCATTCGGGCATAGTAATCCGATAGAATAAGCTCCCAATTCCGGTATTAGCAATTTCTATTTCCGTCTTCACACCTTGTTCATAGAGAAAATCTTCTATCACAAGCTGCATGGGCTCTCCGTATTTCTTATCGTAAACCGCTTCTTCTTCCACGGCAGATACAAGCATTCTCGGTCTGGTAAACGGTTCCACTATCATCCGCACCGGATATTGGCACCCATCCTCATTCCATTTTGTAAAACCGATATGAGTAGCCGATTCCATCCCCCGCCATTTTCCTTTTTTAAATATTGACCATTCCTCTCCGAGCTTTTTATCGATTAAGATACAAGAAGCCACCATTTCTCCGGCAATATTAGCCTGTTTTTTCCCCTGCTTGGCATACAAATGATTGATCGCGGCATATAAATGCAGCTTTAATAAATTAGCCGATGCCAGTGCCGCATATCCAAAAAGGCTGTAAGCCGCTTCCGCTTCCTCTTGCGGAAGGGCATTCAGAAATTCTGTTGTTTTTTGTTTTAGTTTTTCTGCTTTTTTTAACATAATAAGGGCTTCACTATGGTGGCAGGGATGGTAGACCGACGGGTTTAGGGATTCCGGTTTTCTTAGGCTGTTTAGCCGTACTGTTTTTGTTATGATCCATTCTGCGCGGGAAAGCTGTTTTTCACAAAGCCGCCTTCCTAAATGTCCCCTTAAAATATCCAGGGTATATTCCCGCTCCCTCCCGGGAGCATCCGTCCCCCAGCTCTCAAAATCATATGCCAGATTCATAAAATAAGATAAAGGAAATTCATTAAATTTCAAATCTCCCACATTTACAATCCAAACCTCCCTTACCCCATAATCATAAGCCTCTGACATCTGCTCCCAAATTTTTATAAGGGGCGTGGAGTTTAACCACTCATAGGATACCGGCCCGCCATGATAATCCAAATGATAGTACATTCCGAATCCTGCGGAATGACTGCGCATTTTTTCATCAGGCAATGTCCGCATATATCCAAAATTATCTTCACAGAGCATTAAAATAACATCCGAAAGCTCCTCCCATTCGCATAGTCCTTTTGTTTTATCATCTCCATAATAAAAAAGCTCCACTTCCTTATAAAGTGCTAACAGCATGGGAAGTGTTTTCTTTGTATCCGCTTCTGCCTTGCGGATTAATTTCTTTTGGCAGCGTATAATATCCTTTAGTAGGTCTATATTGTCCTTTAAGCCGGCTTCCTCGCCCAATATCTTGCTGTCCCTCTCTCCTCTCATGCCTATGGTAACCATACTTTCCCATTTGGCGCTTCTGGAAAGAGCGTCCCTCCAATATTTTATTAGACCTTTCCTGTTCTTTCTAAAATCCCATTCATTTCCATAAATACTGTTTATACCTCGTACCTTATCCCACTCCTCACTTGCACGCAAACAAGGCTCATGATGAGAATTGCCTATTATGATTCCGTACATATCCGCCAATTCTGCAGATGCGGGGCCCGGTCCGTCCAAGGCAAAGGAGGATGTCCACATAGCCGGCCACAAATAATTCCCCTTTAACCGTAGTAATAATTCAAAAACTTTATCATACATTTTTGCTGTAAATCCATCAAAATGCTCCATCGCCCAGCTGCCGAAGCAGGGCCATTCATCATTGATAAAAAAACCTCTGTATTTTACGGAAGGCTCCTTTGAAATATGTATCTTTGGAAGAGTGATTGCTAATCTATTACGTTTGTCAATCACCGCATCCGCCCAATAGCATAGCGGTGACACCCCCATTAATTCAGATAGATGGAACATGCCGTAAATAGTACCTCTTTTATCGCTCCCTCCGATTATCAGTGCATTTTTTACACCGGGAAAAGGTGCTTTTAAATTCCAAAATCCATAAACCTCCCATTTCCCGCGAATCAAGGATAAATCAATTTTACCTGATTTTTCCAAAGCATCTAAAATCAAGCTGTTTCCGCACATTGCAAACAAAACCACCGTATCACCGAAAAGTGCAGAATCCTTTTTCAGAACTACTAATTCCCCTTTTTTACCGCATACAAGATTATAATCTTCTACCACTTTTCCTGCTATTTTATGTATGCCGGCATCCCCATTCTCCTCAACAAAAAAGACCGCATTTTCTTTTTCTCCCGCTAATGTAAATACTCCCATTTCTGTTCCCCATTTCTTCATCATCCCCTGTATTAAATATGCATTAACCGCTGATAAATCCCGGTGCGGGTAACCCTTCCGCATTATATAGATTGGCTTTCCGGGGATAGTTATTCCATGCATAGCGGCAATGCTTTGGCGATTCCACCTCTTTGCAGTATGCCAGTACCGTATCCCCTTCAATCAAAGCATGGGCTTTATGGAAGATACCGTCCTCGCCTGCCAGCTCTACGGAATAAACCTCTCCTCCCGTTCCCTTCGCAAGCAGACCGCTTCCCAAGGAGGTAAATAAAATCCTGCATTTATTTTCCTCAACTTGCATGCCTGCATACAGGGGACCGCTGTCAACCACATCCTCACCATAAGCAGCTTTTTGTACCGCCAAAGCCAAGCGTTCTCCTAAAGTCATCTTATTCTGAGGATGCAAATCATTATATTCACCGATATCAATGGCAGACACCATTGCAGTATGTGGATTACTAAGAGACTTTCGCTGCTCATTTCTGAGCACGGCCCATTTTGTATCCGTACAGGGTATTCGGCTGTCCGCAAATCCGGCCAGCTGCACATATATAACAGGCAGCTTTTCATTTTGAAAAAGCTCCCTCCAGTCCGTAACGGCCCCGTTAAAATACTTTTCATATATTTCCGGAACGTCCGTATTGGATTCGCCCTGATAAAAAATCATAGCCTTTATACTATGACCCGCAAAGGGCGATAACATGCCATTAAAAACACCCGTAGCTTTGTATTGAAAAAAAGTTAGATTGGGCAGTACCAGCATTGTTGTTACAATTTTATAATCCCAAACACCCTGTAGAGGCACCACTTGTGCTCCGCAGCTTATATAGTATGGCTTTCCCGGAATAAATCCTCCCGTATCTCTGAAAACCAGCATCTCAATCCTGATATGATTGCATCCCTTTTTTAAATAGGAGGATGAAAAATCATATTTTCTGGGCGGATAGCAGTATTCTGTTTTACCCACCGAATGACCGTTAATATAAACCTGATCCGCATCCACTATCGCTCCCAAATATATCCTTGCATTCTCATCGCTGACTTCGTTTAAATAGAATTCCCTCTCCACTATGAGGCTGCCGTGAAAATCCCTTAATTCCGTATCCTCCCATAGCCCCGGCACTATAATCTCACCGCTTTTTCCACGAGGTGTATCCGAAAACCGCTCCGCCAGCTCATACCATCTTTTATGTTGAACTTCTTCCTCTTTCTGTATCTCTTCTATATAACCGGGCTGCCGGCACTGCTTGATTTCTTCCTGATACTCCGGATAGTGCATAATAGTCTTTTCGCTGCACCATGCTTGAATCGGCGTTCCCCCGATTGCTGTCCTGATTAATCCGATGGGAACCTGATATTTTTCATAAAGCGTTCTTGCCATGAAAAAACCGGCGGCACTGATTTGCAATAAATCCTGCCCCCTTGCACACTTCCATTCCCCTCCTGCAAGGTCTCTTCTGGGAGCCTTAAAATCATACTCCATAGGCACCGCAAACTCTCTGATGAAGGGATAATCGGAACCGGCAATCGCTTCCTTAGTCACATCCAATGTCCTGATTACCGGCAGCTCCATATTGGATTGTCCGGAAAGCATAAAAACATCACCGAATGCCGCATCTTTAATAACCGCCGTATCCTCGGATTCACCGTTCACAGAAGAAATTTCTTCAATAAAAAAGGACACACCGCTTTCAGCGGAAGACGGTGGCAGTGCCAATTCAAACCGTCCTTCCGCATCTGCCTGCCCCTCTATCCGCATATCTTTAACCTTTATAACAATACGGCTGTCTGCTTTTGCAAAACCTTTTATGTAATTCCAGGCATCACGCTGTAACACCATTCCATCGGAAAAGAAAGGTGATAACTTCATAATCCATCCCCCTTTACCAGATACGATAATTTCCGCTAAGAGCCAATAACGCAAAAAAGTAGAGACAATTATCATAATATCTTCTATCTCCGGTACGAAGAGGTGTTTCCCAGAAGCGTTTCACCCAGCTTTTGGCGATTTCACCTTCATAAGCCAATGCACCCTGGGCATTGGTCGCAAGCAATCCCACGGGATGCAGTGCTTCTCCCTCAAGCCTTCTGCCATCTATTTCATAGATACCAAAAGCAGCTTCATAAGCATTACCAAAAAATTTAAACAGCCGTTCTGCAGCTCCTATTTGTCCTTCATCCTTTTTAAACCATTCATAATCCAATCCGATATTAGCCACCGTACGATAAGCATCCGAATAAAAAATATCATGTCTGTCTTCGGTCCATTCAAGCGGTCTGCTCATAGGACTGCCGTCAAACTCAGCATATTCAGCGGAAAGTCCCGTTATGGGATGGCAGGCCACCGCAAGATACTGTCTGCTTTTTTCTGCGGCGCATTTCCAGAATTCCCTGTCCTCTTCATTTGCCCAAAGTGCAAAGAGCTCATAAAAATGAGGCATATGGTAGGAGGGATCCGTAAAATCCGAACCCGGAACAAATAAAATCTGATGATTCTCCAAATTCCACATAGGAGTACCCGGTCTGCCTTTTTCTCCTTTATGTAAGCAAGCCCTTAAAATCTCTTTTGCTTCCTCGGAATAGCAAAAAATTCCCTCTCCGTCTCCCCATCTATGGGATGCGAAAAATAATGCCATGGCAAAAAATTCTTCACCGTCGGGTGCCGGTCCGTAAGCATTCTTACTTCCGTCCAACCCGCAGGACCAAGCAAAATATCCTTCGTTTTCTCCCTCTTCCATCCACATATAGGTTTTCGCCCATTTCCAGATGCGGTCAAATTCTTCCTTCTTATCCAGCTGTACACAAATCATCATGCCGTAGGACATGCCCTCCGTACGCGCATCATGATTACCGGTATCCTCAAGATAACCCATATCATCTCCTACCGGATGATATATTCTTTCCTCTTCACTTCCATAAAAGAACGTCTGAAAGACCGTTTCCACTTTTTGTGCAACGGCCTCTTCGGTAATTCCCATCTCATTAAATATATTTCTGTATTCTTTGTTGTACAAATTTTGATTCATAAGCCACATCCCCCATTCTTTTTAGTTTATAATCCTTTCTCCATTATAGAGATTAATTTATAAACAAGCTTACCAAAGAATGTGATTTACTGCTCAATTATTGCTATTTTTAGGGAAAGATACATAAATATACAATTTTTGATCAATATATTTAGCGGTAATCTTACCCTCCATCTTATAATCAGTTAAAGATACAATAGCAACTATCCTTCCAAAAATCATATACATGCAAAAAATGGCAAAGCTTACGGCATAGCTGCTTAGACTATGCCGTAAAGGATTTCCTTATTTGAATATCTTATTTATTTCTTACTCCACTATAAAAGAAGTAATGCCCGTTTTTAGCCCATCCATATTTTCATGCAGTATATCCGCAGTCTTTCTAAGCTCTTCCACATGCTCCATCAGGCCCTCTGCCGTAGAATTTACTACCGCGGCAGAAGCGGCGGTTTCCTCTATAATTGCTGATATATTTTCTATGCCCTGCAGTGCCGCTATTTTTTGGGTTTCCGCCATTTTTGTATTTTGCATAATATGATCTATGAGGGTGCGTAAATGAATCATATACTCTTGTACTATATGGAAAGCAGACTGTACCTCCTCAACCGCAAGAGATTGCAGCTCTACCATCCTTCGTGATTCATCCGCATGGCTCACGCTTATTTTTGTACTCCTTTGGATCCCTTCCACCGTCCTGCGTATATTTTGACTGGCTACGGATGACCCCTCCGACAGCTTCCTGATTTGCTCTGCCACTACCGCAAATCCCCGTCCGCTTTCTCCGGCCCTTGCCGCCTCAATAGAAGCATTTAAGGAAAGTAAATTTGTTTCTCCAGATATTTGATTAATGGTATCTATGAAAAAATCTATCTGTTCAAATTCTTTTTGTAACAGAGAAATACTCTCTCCTACCTTATCGGTGATACCGGCAGTTGCCTGCGCTCTTTCATCCAGCAGCTGTACCGAGCTGATTCCCTCCAGTAATTGATTGTCGGTCTGTTTAATTACCTGCTCGATTTCTCCGATACCTTCTGTTATCAATCGAATTTCTTCCGACAGCCTATCCGTTTTTAACAGACATTCCTGTGCATTCTGGGCCTGCACCTCCATACCCGTATGCATCTGGGCGATTGCATAGGTAATATTTCCGGAGTATTCTTCTATTACGCCTGAGACCTTTGTAACAGCTTCCGTGCTTCCCTGTACCAAAAAGGTAGAGGATGCCACCTTCTTTACCAGCTCGCGGGTATTTTGCACCATATGATTGAGAGACATTCCCAGCTCTGCAAATTCATCCCGTCCTCTTACCTTCACCTGTGCCAGTAAATTGCCTTCCGCTATTTTTCCCATATTCCTTGTCATACGCTTCATGTTTTTACCGATGCGCCAAGAAAGCAAAATTCCTGTAAGAGCTGCCGCAATACAGGCAAGCACTACCAAAAGAACGGTCACATCCTTAATATGATCCGCCTGCTTAATCACCACCGCTTCCGGCACAAGACCACAAATCATATAGGTATTGTCCTTGTTTTTACTGTATAAAAAGTAACATGTCCCACCCTGATACTCTGTAATATAAAATCCCGAAAGCTCTTCCGACAAATAACTGTCAACATAGCAGGATAATTCCGTGAATATGGTTTCCTCCGCACCGGGTACACATTCTATACCGCTCCTTGTCACCAGGCCCACTATGCTTTCTTCTCCCAAATCAATTCCCTCAAGAAGATTTTCCACTGCATTTTTCTTCATATCCACAACAATATAGCCCGTCCTGCTTGTATTGGGGCACATATAGGATAAAATGGTATCTTCTGTCTTTAAGGAGAGCTGCCGGTCCACCATGGGATGAGAATCCACCCATAGGGCATTGTTGCTGCCGTACTGGGCTTTCACGGTATCTGCCAGTTCCTGATAAAAGCCCGGTAAATCCGTTTTACTATATTCCACCTTAGTTGTAAGAAGACTCACACTTTCTTTGGATATAATATGTATATTATTGATAAAGGCATTGCTTACCTGACTGGAAAACATCATGTCTCTGGCATCTTTCATTACGGCGGCTCTCTTAATCTCATCCGCTTCTGCACCGCTTTCCTCATAGAGTCCCAGCAAATATTTGCCGATGCTCTCATCATTGGCATATTTAAAGGCTTCCGATTCGATAAACTCCATTCCCAGCTCCACATATTTTACAGACATATTCAATGTCTCCAAGGTAGCTGTTTCATATTTTTCCTTCAGTCCCTGCGCAGCGCTTTCATAAGCCTGCACACCTACCATAATAACAAAAATAACCGGCACGCAAAAGCAAAGCAGTATCTGGATTCCGATACCGATTCTTCCCTTCTTGCGTCCGGTTGATTTAGTTTTTTTCAAAGCAGTCCTGTTTTTTTTATCTTTTTTCTTTTCCCTCATCAGTATCCCCGCTTTCTCCCATAAGCAATACATTATCCGGTTAATTTCTTTTATTATACCGTATAAAATACTTTATAAACTGCAATAATTATGGTAAAAAGCGTGAAAATTAATCAATTTAAGTTAAATAAAGCAGCTGCCACCTACAAATTCTCTTAAGATAGAATTATTAGGCAGGCTCTCGCTGCTGACTCCCAAAAAATAGTCAAGAAACTTTAGCAGCCTCTTTGCTTCATAATATTCCGGTTCGCCCTTATGAATTCCAAACAGTAGCGGCTCAGCAAACTGCTTTAGCACCGCCAATTCATAAATCAATGCGGAGTTAAACATAGCATCCGCGCTTTCCTGGAAGGGAAATATATTTTCTTCCTCACCTCTTCGCACAGACGGCCACATTTGAATGGTTCTTCTGGCATCGGCTCCCCTTGTGCGGGCGTCACGCACCATCCTCCTTAACAGCCTTACATCCGTGGTGGGGATTCTGTTATGCTCATCAATATTTAAGCTGGTGAGTGCACTGATATAAATCTTATATTTGCTCTCCTCCGGCAAAGCATGGGCCGTCTTTTCATTTAAGCCATGAATTCCTTCTATTACAAGGATATCCTCTTCACCCAGGGTAATGGTATTACCTTTATATTCCCTTCTTCCCGTTTTAAAATTAAAGGAGGGCATTGCTACGGTCTCACCCCCAAGTAAACGGCACATATCCTTATTAAACTGCTCCACATCGATTGCATCTAAGCACTCAAAATTATATTCCCCGTTCTCGTCCCTGGGTGTAAGCTCTCTGTTTACAAAATAATCATCCAATCCGATGGGATGGGGCTTAATACCATGGGTACGCAACTGTATGGAAATACGGTGGGAAAAACTGGTTTTTCCGGAGGAGGAGGGTCCTGCAATCATAATAAATTTAACATCTCCGCGATTTACGATTTCTTTTGCTATCTCTCCTATTTTTCTTTCCTGCTCCGCTTCCTGTACCAGTATCATATCACTGATATTCCCGTCGCATATTTGATCATTCAAATCACCTACAGTTGATATATTTACCCTCTTTCCCCATCTCTCGGCATCCTTGAGCGTTTCAAATAATAGCTTGCTGGTAGGCGCCTTAGGCACATGACAGGGGTTCTTACGTTTTGGCAATAGCAGCATCATGCCACCCTCATATGCTACCAGGTCAAAATATTTAACATATCCTGCATTGGGCAGCATATAGCCGTAATAATAGTCAAAATAACCTTCCATCTCATAGATATTTACAAATGAGCTTCTTCTATATTTAAATAAGTTTTCCTTATCTTTCATTTCCTTTTTTCTGAATAATTTCATAGCATCATCAATATGATATGATTTTTTGTAAAGAGGCATTTTAAGCGCAATCAGCTCATGCATCCTCTCTTTTACCTTTTGCACGAACTCTTCTGTAACGGTAAAATCACCCGTATTGATATAATAACCGTTTCCAACGGTAAACTCCACCCTGCAGGCTTGTGCACATTCGGCACCTGCTATGTCATAAACAGCTTTCATGGTAACCATGGTTGCGGTCCTGACATAGGTCTTATTCCCCACCACATCCTTATATGTAAAGAACTCCAAAACACCGCCGCGTACAGCCTTTTTAAACAGTTCTCTTATTTTATTGTTCACAGCTACCACTGCTATCTGATTATCATAGGCGGGTTGGTATTCCGCTACGATTTCTTCATAGGTAATGCCGTTTTTATACTTTTTTTCTTTTCCCTCAATCATAAATGTCAGCAATTAATAACACCTCTCTTTTCTTGTCTCCGACAGCCTTCCGGCTAAATTACTGTAAACGGACATTTTTCATCAGCCGCCTCGATTATCATTTCCGGCAATGTTCCAGCAAAATAGTCCTGCATATAAGGAATGAATAATTTTTCCAATCCATAATGTCCCGCATCAATTACCGCTATATTCTGTGCTATCAGATCAATCCCCATATGATGATCAATATCCCCTGAAATCAGCACATCCACGCCTGCTTTTACGGCATAGGGAATAACCGATTTTGCGGAACCCGGAGAGATGGCTGCAATCTCTAATTGTTCGTCTGGCTCCCCATACACCCGCACGGTCTGCAGATGGAATATTTCTTTGACATAGGATGCACATTCAGCCAATGTCATAACTTCAGGTAGTCTTCCGTACCTCCCGATGCCCTCCTTGGAAAACTCATCCTCATAAGTAATTTCAAGCACTTGTTTGTTTTGCAAAAGCATTTCATCAGCTGCAGCATCCGCCATACCTAAAACGTCAAAATTGGTATGCATGGCATAATAGCATATATCGGCCTGCAGCAGTCTGAGAACACGTCTTCCTATAAAATCTTCATCCGTTATACTCTTTATCGGCGTAAAAATAAGGGGATGATGTGTAAGAAGCATATCCGCACGTGCATCAATGGCAGCTTCGATTACTTCATCGGTGGCATCCACTGCCAAAAATATTTTTTTAATCTCCTTTGTGCTTCTGCCTGCTAAAAGACCCACATTATCCCAGTCCTTCGCAAAGGCTGATGGTGTGAGTATTTCCAATCTTTTTATGATTTCCGAACATCTCATAACGCTGCTCCTTCCTCATAGAAAGCAAGACATTTTTCAATATCTTCATTTTCCGAAACAAGCTCTAAGTGACGCGTACAAATTCTCTGATATGCCTCTTTATTAATTTCCTTATGACTTGTATGCAACTTCTGAACATTTAATTTTGTAAGAATATTATTATTTCTCTCCCATAGAAGCTCCAGATAATCCCGCAATACTGGATTTCTTTCCCGTAAAAGCAAAGGCCCGAAGCTATCTGCGATTCTTTGCTCTGCTTCTCCAAAAAAACCGGATTCCTCAATACTATCATAGAGCTCGACCTTGTATTGTGACGGTATCGCTTTTATAATAGGATAGAATTTTCCTTCTTCCTCTACCATATTCTCTTGTATGATTTTAATACCATGAGTTCGCAGATATTCCCTAAAAAATCGTAGTTCCGATTGGGGCTGTAAAATCAATTCCTTCATTTTAAATATTTTATCAAACCCGTCAGATAGGATTTTAACCATAAGGCTGCCGCCCATGCCTGCGCAAACAAGCGCATCCGCTTCACCCGGCATAAGAGCTGTAAGACCGTCTGAAAGCCTGGTTTCTATGTATTTTGAGCATTGATAAGCCTCTATGTTTTTTCTGGCACTCTCGAGAGGACCCGGCCTTACATCCATGGCATATACTTTGGATACTTTTTTATATTTGCATAAATAAACAGATACAAAGCCATGGTCACATCCTACATCGGCAACACGGCTGCCCTCTGTAACCATATCCGCTATAGTTTTTAATCGAATAGATAACTCCATGGCTTGTCCTAATCCAAATAATCCTTTAATTTACGGCTTCTGCTGGGATGTCTCAGCTTTCTGAGCGCCTTAGCTTCAATTTGACGAATTCGTTCACGGGTCACACTGAACTCTTTGCCCACCTCTTCCAGTGTGCGTGCTCTTCCGTCATCCAGTCCGAAACGCAGGCGAAGCACCTTCTGCTCTCTCTCCGTAAGTGTTCCCAATACTTCAACAAGCTGCTCTCTTAATAAAGTAAAGGCGGCTGCATCCGCAGGTACCGGTACATTATCATCCTGAATAAAGTCACCCAAATGGCTGTCTTCTTCTTCTCCGATAGGTGTTTCTAAGGAAACCGGTTCTTGACTTATTTTAAGAATCTCACGAACCCGTTCAACCGGCATATTCATCTCAACCGCAATTTCTTCAGGGGAAGGCTCCCTTCCCAGCTCCTGCAAAAGCTGACGGCTCACACGAATTAATTTATTAATGGTTTCCACCATATGGACGGGAATACGGATTGTCCTTGCCTGATCTGCAATTGCTCTTGTAATCGCCTGTCTGATCCACCAGGTTGCATAGGTAGAAAACTTATAGCCCTTTCTGTAATCAAACTTCTCTACAGCCTTAATCAACCCCAAATTACCCTCCTGAATCAAATCCAGGAAAAGCATGCCTCTTCCCACATAACGCTTTGCAATACTGACAACCAGCCTTAAATTTGCTTCGGCAAGACGTTTTTTAGCTTCCAAATCGCCTAACTCCATTTTTTTAGCAAGGTCAACTTCTTCCTCTGCGGTTAGCAAGGGAACCTTACCGATTTCTTTTAAATACATTCTGACAGGGTCTTCAATACTAATGCTGTCAGGTACGGAAAGGTCTATTTTTTCAACATCTACATCTTCCTCTTCTGCCAGTTCGATTTCCTCGTCATCTACGTCATCTTCTTCCGTAATACGTAAAACATCGACACTGTTGTGTTCTAATATCTCTAATATTTTATCAAATTGTTCCTCATCAAGCGACATATCACTAAAGAAATTATTGATTTCCTGATACTCGAGTACATTCTTTTTCTTCTTTGCAATGGCTAAGAGGTCTTTAATCTTCTCATCAAACCTTGCTAATGTGTTTTCGTCCATTTGCGGTTCCATCCTTTCGAAACGTAATAGTAGTATAACCTTAATCCAGTGAAATATGCGTTTTACTAAGTTCTTCCAATGCCTTCTTCCCCATAATCACCTGGTTCAGGGCACTGACATCACTTCCTAACTTGCCGGAATAGTACTCATAGCTATTCTTTTTAACAGCATATAAAATATCATGGAAGGCTCTTTCCTTTTCTTGCTTTGTTTCCACCGCCTCCACCTTGGTGTTAAACAATGCAGCAGCTTCCCGCTGCTCCTCTTCATCTTCAAACATGCTTACAATGGCTGCCGGGTTGTACCGGCCCACATTAATATCTGCAAACAGACGCTCTGCTACCTTCCTATATAATTCCTCCGTAAAATCAGAAGGTTCTATATAAGCTGACACTTTGGGAAGCAGATTGGGGTAGTCCGTAATCCAGGTAAGCAGCATTCTTTGTACAAGCTTCCCGTTTTCTCTGGGAGAAATCTTCTTACTGCCTGCCTGCTTTGGCCTCTCTATCGGCTTTACCAGACCGATTTGCGCTCCTAAGGTATTCACAAGCTTTCTTAGATTTTCAAATCCGATATGATACGCCTCGGCCACAGCCTCAAGATAGTTTTCTCTTTCCACCTCTATCTCAAATTTGCAAAGCTTTTTTGCTATTTCTTTATGAAATTTTGTTTTACTTTCGGGATCCTTTAAATCATAATTTTGTTGCAGCACACGGATTTCAAACATAAAGCTGTTTTCCGCATGATCTATTCTCTCCTGAAAAGCTTCTCTTCCCTCGGTCCTTATAAAATCATCAGGGTCCTTATAGGGCTTCATATTGATGACTTTTCCGGTCACACCGCTTTCCCGCAAAATACCGATGGCCCGAATCGCAGCATTTACGCCTGCGCCGTCGCTGTCGTAAGCAAGCAACACATTATCGGTATACCTCTTTAATAAACTGGCTTGTCCCGTTGTAAAAGAAGTTCCAAGCGAAGCCACCGCCTGAGTAAATCCTGCCTGATGCATAGAAATAACATCTAAATATCCTTCGCATAAGATAATATTGCCTGCACGGGCAGTACGGGCAAAATTAAGTCCATAAAGATTTCTGCTCTTATCGAAAATAGGTGTTTCGGGAGAGTTTAGATATTTGGGATTACCGTCCCCCATCACCCTGCCGCCAAATCCGATTACACGATGATTCACATCTTGGATGGGAAACATGATCCTGTTCCAGAATTTATCATGGGTACCATAGCGCTCGTCAAAGCTAGCAAGTCCTACCTCTTGTAGGAGCTTCTCATCATACCCTTTTTGTTTTAAATAACGGGTCAAGTCATCACTTGTTTTATTGGCAAAACCCAATCCGAATTTCTTCATGGTTTCTTTACTTATCTGCCTGTTATTTAAATATCTGTAACCGACCTCGCCCTGTTTTGCATAGAGTTGATAATAGAAATATTTTGCAGCCTCCTTATTGGCCTCTAAGAGTCTTGCCCTGCGATTTTCTTTTTTCTTCATTTCCTCGGAGTATTCTACCTCCGGCAAATTCACACCCACCTTCTCCGCCAGCATCCGAATGGCTTCACCAAAATTATAGTTTTCATAATTCATAATAAAGGTAAATACATTACCGCCTGCACCGCAGCCAAAGCAATAATACATTTGCTTGCTGCCGGATACCGAAAAGGATGGAGATTTTTCATTGTGGAACGGACAAAGCCCGAAATGGCTTGAGCCCTTTTTCTGAAGCTTTACATATCCCGATATTACCTCCACTATGTCATTTTTCATTCTGACTTCTTCTACCAGTTCTTCGGAATAATACATTTTTATCCTTTCTATCCGCCGACCCAAAAGCCCTCATCATCCATGCCAGGACTTTGGTATGTACAATTCTTCATAGGTTGCTATGGCAAAACGGTCCGTCATGGCCCCTATATAATCACATACTATCCTTTCTTTCGGTTCACCCTCCTCAATCATACGCAGCATATCGACAGGAAGCACATCAATATGGTTCAGATAATGCCGGTACAATGTGGCCATAAGCATCTGCGCCTTGCTTTCCTCACTCTTCGCGTCGGAATTTTGATATACACGGTCAAACATAAAGCTTCGCAGCTTGACCATGGCAGCCTCCACCGGTTCCGACATCTTGATATCTCCCACATCAGAGCTGGTGGTAACAATATCATGGATAAAATGATCCAGTCTTTCTCCCGTGGTAAATCCGATTACCTCACTTATTTCACGGGGTATATCCGATTCCTTCAGTATCCCACCTCGTATGGCGTCGTCCATATCATGATGGATATATGCTATTTTATCCGACAATCTGACAATTTTTCCTTCCAATGTAGCGGGCATGCTGGCAGTTTGATGGTTTAATATGCCATCCCTTACCTCCCAGGTAAGATTAAGGCCGTTCCCGTTCTTTTCCAGCTTTTCAACCGTTCGTACACTCTGCATATTGTGCTCAAAGCCATAGGGGCATATATCATTGAGTGCACGCTCTCCGGCATGTCCAAAAGGCGTATGTCCCAAATCATGTCCCAAGGCAATCGCCTCAACTAAGTCTTCATTCATGCGCAATGCTTTTGCAATGGTACGTGCATTCTGAGAAACTTCCAGTGTATGGGTCAATCTGGTACGATAATGATCTCCCTCGGGTGTGAGGAACACCTGCGTCTTATCTTTTAATCTACGAAAAGATTTGCAGTGAAGAATTCGGTCCCTGTCCCGTTGAAACACCGGCCTGATATCGCACTGGTCCTCTTCTCTTTCCCTGCCTTTGGAATTCATACTCAGTGTAGCATACTCACTTAAATATTCTTCCTCCCATAGTTCAAGCTTTTCCCTGATTGTCATACCCAAAGCCTTTCTGCGCGTTGCGCCTGTATCAATACACCTCTCCTATTCTAAATGGTAAAAATACTCTCTACCTTTAATATTCTGCACGGATACTAAAACTCCTTTTTTCTTTTGCAGAATCTTGTATTTTCCCTCAAATTCGGGTGAAATACAAGAAAGAATCTCGCTTTGCAAGATTCTTTCCCTATTTACAGATGTCATAAATGAACTCTGCGTTTTTATTCATGGCTTCGTATGCCTTTTTAAAGGGTGACATCTGAAACACATGCCACATTCCCTGAAAACAATCCAGTTTAACCGAAACATTGTATTCCAGCATTTTTTTACGAAGCTCTATGGAGTCGCTCAGTAAGATCTCATTATCTCCCACCTGAATATAAACGGGAGGAAATCCGCTAAAATCACCGAATAAAGGAGAAATATAGGGATTTTTTAAATCCTCTTCATTCTCACAAATTCCGGATGTATAATTCTTTATCATCCTGTCCAAATATTCTTTGTTCAGGACCGGATCCACATTTGCTCTGGCTTGATGTGATTTGCCCGAGGATGTCAAATCGGTCCACGGAGACAGCAGAATCATGCCTCTTGGCAGGAGCCGCCCTTCTTCTTTTAGTTTTAAGGTCATCGCCAATGCCAGATTCCCTCCCGCTGAATCACCTGCCAGCACAATATCCCTTGCTCCATAGCCTAAATGCATTAAATAATTCCATACCGCCAGCCCATCCTCCAATGCACTCGGAAAAATATGTTCCGGCGCAAGCCTGTAATCAAAGGCAAGTACGTCCATTGAGGTTGTGTCCGCAAGCTTAGAGGTCAATGTTCTGGCATAGATACAACTGCCTGTAGAATAGCCGCCTCCATGGCAATATAATATAAGATTTTTTTTAAAACGGGCACGATTTACGCTGACCCATTCCCCCTTAACGCCATTCATTATGATTTCCGTATAAGTAATCTCTTTATTGTTCCCTAATAATGCTCCGATTTGATTCTGTGACTGACGATGCTTTTCTATATCCGGACTTTCAACAAAGCCATGCGCACGTCTGATTAACTGCATTAAACTCTGATTTCTCTTTTCATTAAAAGCCATTGATTTCTCCTGATTATATTCTCCTAAAAGTGCAGCCTCTTGCGCACCGCATTACGCAGCCTTGCTCTCGACAAGAGTGTAATAAGTGTGATATCGATAATGATACAGATTGTCAATACTACTGCCGACCAGATTAGCTGTATCTCCTGAAATAGATACCAGTCTATAAGTAACTCTATCCCTATACACAATATGCCGATTGCGGTAAACAAGTAAAGTGCCGTTGTAATAAAGGTAACCGGCAGCTTCTTGACGCAAAGAGTAAAAATCTCTGCTATTACTATTACAAAAATCGTTAGGGGTAATGCAAGACCCAAAAACCAATCATCATCCTTGGTCATGAAAGTAATCAAATACAAATAAATTCCGATGGAAAGACCGTCAAAAAGCAGGGAGGCATAGATAGAAAGCCGGGTATATATGATAATGGGTACAAAAAGCACCCATACGACAAGGCAACCTCCGATGATTAGCAAAGACCAGGGAGAGCCATAAAAGACAAATAAGTTTAATAAGCCGCAGGTCGCCCCCGATACTGCCAAAACCACGGATAGCAGTATGGCAACATCATTTCTTTTTACTTTTTCCACTTGTCCTTTTTCTTTTGGAAATGGAGATTTATCTTTTTCTTCCTCTACCAAATTAGGATTGATTACCGGTGTATTACACAGGGGACATGCCTTCAGGGAAGTCTCCAGCTCCACACCGCAATTTACACAATATGACATATTACCTCCCATCTGTCCGCATCAGCGGCTCCTTACAACAGCTCTTCTTCTATTTCTCGGTTACTTTCTATTTTAACATGAATACCGTCCTGAACTAATTTTCTAAAAAAATACCGTTCTACATCCGCCTCTATAATACTACTGGCAAAATTGATTGTAAGCACATCCTCAAAGCTGATAATCGCACAATTTGTACGACTGGAAAACGGCTGCCCCATATAGATATCAAACCTTTCAATAAAGGGCTTCATGCTTTCCTGTATTTTCAATGCTCCCATATTGGTAAGTCCCGCCGAAGAATTTTTATCCTGTACCTTTGTATAAAAGGTACGTACCACAAAATCCTTAACAAATAGAGGAACAACCCGGATCAGTGGATTTTTCTGAGTTGCGGCATTGGTAGTGATATCTCCCCTGAGAAATTTCTCATTGAGATAATGCTGCATATAGGTATGCACCTGCTTCACAATTTCCTCAAAGGTATATTCTCCCAGTCTGGGATCAATTCCCGGATAAATCATGGAAATAAAATTCCTTAATGTTTTGGAAGGAAAAAAGCGTCGCAGATTCACCGGCATTGCTATCTTCACCGGTCTGAGACCGAAATGAAAATCATTTTCTTGTTTCTGAAGTAAAGCATATAAAAGAACCGCAATTAAGTATTCCGTAATAGTGGCCTGATATTTTTTAGACACCTCCATTACCTGTGATACCGACATGATTCCATCAATAATATTTAAGGTATAAAACAACTCCTTTGTGCCTCTTACACGATAAGTCTTCTCTCCGCGTCTTGCGGGCCGTACCTTGGAGTTGGCATATTTCATATAGGCATCCTCCAGCTCTCCCGGATCCGGTTTCTCAGAAATATCAAGTACATATCCGCCGTTCTCTATTTTGTTCCCCAAAAGCCTTAAATATTCTGCCGTGAGTGTCTGCAGCACACACATGGCGCCCGATCCGTCTCCCAAACTATGATGTGCCTCTAAAGAAATCTTCCTGTCATAATAATAAACCCGTATCAGATACCTGTTCCCCGCCTTAAAGGGCATGGGCATACAGGGGTTTTTAATATCGGGCATAACAAAAGGGCCCGGTCTGTCATTCGGCTCCAAATACCGCCAAAACAATCCCTTTCTGATTGCCGCTTTATAGGTGGGAAACCTGGGCAATACCCGATCCACCGCTTCCTGCAATACATCCGGCTTTATCTGCTCCCTTAATATCACGGACAGCCGGTAAACGGAAGAAAAATCCTTCCTTTGTAAGGTTGGATATACAATAGCAGATAAATCCAGCTTGTACCACTCTGTTTGATTTTTCTTTCTTTCTTTCTTTTTACCCAACACCATCCCTGCCAATCCCATTAATTAAATTTTACATCTCTATCTTTATGATAAGGATTCCCTTTAATTACGTCAAGCATAACCGGTATTTTTCCTTGCTTTAATATAAATTCCACTATAAAGTACATTCTTCCCTTAACAACCCCATAAATTCGTATTAAATACTTCAAGGGCATAAGAAAAAATCTCGCAAAGCGACATCTAAAATAACCGGAAGGAAATCTCCTTCCGGTTACCTATTATTATATAAAGGGTATTTATTATTTAAAATATGCTACGCCGCTTTCAAATATCTTAATATCCTGCTCGCCGTATATATTTATGGCTACAGCTGTATCCCGTCTCTCGGCATGCGCCATCTTACCGAAGCATCTGCCGTCGGGGGAAGTAATTCCTTCGATGGAACAATAAGAACCGTTTATATTCCACTCTTCATCCATGGAGCCGTTTCCGTCCAAATCCACATATTGGGTGGCAACCTGTCCGTTTGCAAATAACCGCTCTATCCATTCCTGATTTGCCACAAAGCGTCCTTCTCCGTGAGAGGCCGGGCTGCAATATGTGCTGCCCAATTCGGCACCGCGCAGCCATGGCGATTTATCCGATACCACCTTGGTATAAACCATCTTGGATATGTGGCGGTTAATGGTATTAAAGGTCAGTGTAGGTGAATCCTCGGTCTGCCCCACGATTTCACCATAGGGTAATAAGCCCAGCTTAATCAATGCCTGGAAACCGTTGCAGATACCCAATGCCAAGCCGTCTCTTTCCTGTAACAGCCTCATTACCGCTTCCTTCATTTTATCATTTTGGAAAGCCGTTGCAAAAAACTTTGCGGAGCCGTCCGGTTCATCGCCTGCGGAGAAACCTCCGGGGAACATTATGATTTGTGCATCATTAATGGCTTTTTCAAATTCTTCTACGGAATCCCGGATATCGGATGCCGTTAGATTCCTGAATACCTTTGTATTGACCAGGGCACCCGCACGCTCAAATGCCATAGCACTGTCATACTCACAATTAGTACCGGGGAAAACAGGTATAAACACAGTGGGCTTCGCTGTTTTATTCTTACATACATAGATGCTGTCTGCATGATAGAGCTTTGTTTCCACAGAGTCGGTGTTCTTTACCGCTTTTGTGGGGAACACCTTTTCCAGCGTACCCTTCCATGCTTCCAATGCCTCGTCAAGGGGAATCCTTATGTCTCCGTAAACAAACGCCTCTTCCTCATTTACCTGACCCACTACCGTATATTCCGTTCCGGAAGCCTGAAGCACAGCCATTTCATCTGCCGCTATCTCTGCCACAATATGACCCAGCCCGTTTTTAAATAACATACCCGGTGTAATCTCTTTTTCAAATGTTATTCCCAGTTTATTACCGAACGCCATTTTGGAAAATGCAGCTGCCGCACCCTTGCTGTCCAATGCATATGCGGAAATAATGACTTTCTTATGGATCAGCTCTGTAATCTTATCATACAGTCCTTTTACCTTACCGTATACGGGTATATCATAATCGTCCTTCGCTATTTCAAACAGAACCAATTGATTGCCTGATTTTTTTAATTCGGGTGAAATAATTTCCCCATACTTTGCCACATCCACCGCAAAAGAAACCAATGTAGGCGGTACATCAATATCATTGAAGGTGCCGGACATGGAATCCTTACCGCCGATGGAAGGCAAACCATAACCGATCTGTGCGTCAAAAGCACCCAAAAGGGCTGAAAAGGGCTGTCCCCAACGATAGGGATCCTCTGTCATCCTCTTGAAATATTCCTGGAAGGTAAAGCGGATCTTTCTGAAATCACCGCCGCTTGCCACAATCTTTGCCATGGATTCCGTCACGGCATAAACCGCTCCGTGATACGGGCTCCATGAAGACAGATACGGATCAAAGCCATAGCTCATCATGGTAACCGCATCGGTCTTACCTTGAAGCACGGGAAGCTTTGCTACCATAGTCTGCGTCTCTGTCAGTTGATATTTTCCTCCATAGGGCATCAATACACTGCCTGTGCCGATAGAAGAGTCAAACATTTCAACCATTCCCTTTTGAGAGCATACATTCAAATCCTTTAACAAAGCAAGCCAGGCACCTTTCATATCATTTTCTTTTAATTTATTATCTACCGATGCAACGGCCGTTTTCTTGAAATAATTATCTTCCTGATTGGGTATTTCTACTCTTACTTTTGTCTCCTGATGTGCTCCGTTTGTGTCCAGGAAAGCACGGGAAATATTAACAATATCCTTTCCTCTCCAGTTCAGCACCAATCTAGGCTCCTTGGTTACCTCCGCAACGGGCACCGCCTCTAAATTTTCTTCTGCGGCATAGTTTAGGAAAGCATCCACATCCTTTTTATCTACCACTACAGCCATCCGTTCCTGGGATTCCGAAATGGCAAGCTCCGTGCCGTCCAAACCGGCATATTTCTTGGGCACCTTGTCCAAATTCACAATCAGTCCGTCTGCCAGCTCACCAATGGCAACCGAAACACCTCCGGCACCAAAGTCATTGCATTTCTTAATCAGGCGGCTGACTTCCGCTCTTCTGAATAATCTCTGAATCTTGCGCTCCGTGGGAGCATTACCCTTTTGTACCTCCGCACCGCATGTTTCGATAGAGGTATCCGTATGCACCTTGGAGGATCCTGTTGCTCCGCCGCATCCGTCACGACCGGTACGGCCTCCCAATAATATTATAATATCACCCGGGTCGGAGTTCTTACGAATTACATTTTTACGGGGAGCCGCACCCATTACCGCTCCGATTTCCATACGCTTTGCCACATAGGAGGGATGATAAATCTCTTTTACATATCCCGTTGCCAGTCCGATCTGATTCCCGTAGGAGGAATAGCCCGCCGCGGCACCACGCACCAATTTTTTCTGAGAAAGCTTTCCGTAGAGGGTTTGGGCTACCGGTACCGTAGGATCAGCCGCACCGGTTACACGCATTGCCTGATACACATATCCGCGTCCCGAAAGGGGATCTCTGATCGCACCGCCCAGACAGGTAGCCGCACCGCCGAAAGGCTCTATTTCCGTGGGATGATTATGGGTCTCGTTTTTAAAGAATACCAACCATTCCTCAATTACTTTTTTATCATCATAAACCATCTCAACCGGTACGATAACCGAACAAGCGTTGATCTCATCGGAAGGCTCCATATCATCTAATTTTCCATCCTTTTTCAATTTACGCATTGCAATCAAAGCCAAATCCATCAGGCAGGCAAATTTATCGCTTCTGCCCTTGAAAATTTCTTCTCTGGTATCGAGATAACACTGATAGGTGGTCTCTAAAGGTTCCCTGTAATATCCCTCATCAAATTGAACATCCGTAAGTTCCGTTGAGAAGGTAGTATGACGGCAGTGGTCGGACCAATAGGTATCCAGCACACGAATCTCCGTCATGGTAGGATTTCTATGCTCTTCCTTAGAAAAATAATTATGAATATGTTTAAAATCCTTTAGGGTCATGGCCAGTCCCAATGAATGATATAATTCCGAAAGCTCCGGTTCTTCCATTGTAATAAACCCGTCAAATACAATAACATCAGCCGGTTCTTCAAATACGGTAACCAGCGTATCGGGCTTTATCATATCGGTTTCCCTAGAATCCACGGGATTGATACAGTATGCCTTTATCTTAGCAAATTCTTCGTCGGATACTTCTCCTTCTATTATATAGGTAACAGCCGTTTTAATAATGGGCTCTTCATCTTCTTTTAAAAACTTAACGCATTGTATGGCGGAATCCGCTCTCTGATCAAACTGCCCCGGTAAATATTCCACACTGAACACACGATCATTGGGATTGTATTCTATATTTTCCATATAGAAATCATCCACCGGTGGTTCGGAAAATATAGTCCGGCATGCCTGATCAAAGATAGCATCGGAAATATCTTCCACATCATAGCGAATTAATTCCCTTACCTTTTTCAGTCCGGTTATACCCAGATAGTTTTTCAGTTCCTCATGCAATTCTTTGCCCTTTACTGCAAACGGCTCTTTCTTTTCTACATAGATACGTTTCACGTTTCCCATGATATCCTCCAAATAAAATATGTACTGTCAGGCTATATTATACAAGACCTTTTTCTTCCTTGCAATGCTACAATACAACAATTTTTTTACTTAAAATAGGCTAACACAAGCAATATTGCCATTCCTGTTTTTCCCTTAAAGCTGAAAATGCCTCAAGGCACCGGGCCTTAAAGCATTTATCTCATTTTCTTAATCCTCAATACCCAACTGCTTTAATATGAAAAGCAGCTCCTCATCTACCATATCCGAAGTAATTCCTATGGTATGCACCGATATCTTAAGCCCTTCCAATACAAACATAATATTACGGGCAGTTCCCAAACAATCTTCACAATAAAACTCTCCGTTATCAACACCAGCTTCTATCAGCTTTTCTATGATCTTGACTGCGGAATCAAATTGTTTTTTTAATATATTATCTTTTTTAGATATACTTTCTCCAAAATAATACTCATAAATCGCTACCGCAAGATTACTCTTTTTACGGAGAAGCTCTTTCTTCTGCTCCTTTAAAAACAGAGTCAAGATATCTGCAATGGTGGCATCTTCTTTTATGCTGTCGGAAAAAACATCATCCGCTTCTTGCGTTTCTCTTTTTAAAACTTCTTTGAAAATCTCTGCTGTACTGCCGAAATACAGATACAATCCACCGCGGCTGATTTCGCAGGCATCTACAACATCCTTCATCGTAACATCTTTATATCCTTTTTGCATGAATACTTTTTTGGCAGTTTCCACTATAAACCGACGCTTCTGCAATGACTTTTCGCCCATACGTAATTACTCCCATTCCCCCTGATTTGCTAACGGCTGATCCCACATATCAAATAGCTCTTTGAATTTCAGCAAAATAGCATAAAATATACCTTCCTCAACCGCCTGTGACCACAGCCAGCTCTTTGTCATTCCGCCGCAAATATACTTGGACAAAATACCTGTTAATATCTCGATATTTTTAATCGTCACACTCTCAATGAGACGGCGTTCCTCCTTAGGGCCGGATATTTTATAACGGGAATACAAATATACATAATTGCGATCCGTCAGCCCGCCCCGCTGCACTTCCTTTACAAAGGAAAGCAGGGTGCCATCATATACCGGAAATGTCATGGTATGCTGTTGCAGCTCTTCGTCCCCGTAGATAGAGCTTACTCTTGCTCCCTTCTTAGCCTCAAACCAAGAAAGATAGGCAAACAACGGCTCTACATCCTTTTTATATTGTTTTATCTTTTTACTTCTGAATTCGATATCCTGTTCCAATGGCAAGTACCCCCATAAAATGACACTCGTGTAGTTTCATTGTACCATAATTTTATAAAAAGTACAGTAAGTCTTTCCAAAAAATCAATTTTATGTAACCATTTTGTAATATTATGTCGGATGAGGCCGGGAAAAGAAGGTATTTATGTTGTATTCGGTCAGGGTTACTAGTATAATGAGAGAAACGTATTGAACATTGTGTAGGAGGATTACATGGCTGCTATTTCTATAAAAAAAGACCAATTTCTATTTCATGATGGTGATTCTGTCAATGAAGTTTATCTGATTCTGACGGGCAGTTTTTCAGTATCTTTTCCCGGCGGATCATACACGCTTTCCAAAGGAGAAGTAATAGGTATATGTGAGCTGACTAACACCTCACATATTACAGCCTGCCGGGCATTGGCAGATGCCTCCGTATTGGTTTATCCGGTTTCGGATATAACATCCTTGGAAACACTTTTTCGGGAAAGCCCCGATTATTGTATGGTGTTTACCCGCTCTGCCATGCGACAGATGAATACTCTTTTGCAAATTCACGACTTGGAGCGTATCAATGCAGACAGCTTATATCATAATTGTACGCAAGACTATTCCCTCTATCTTGCCTCATGTTTACGGAATCAAATAAAGCCGCGGACATTACCGGAAATGGCGGCTCTTTCTCCTCATTCGGAGGATTTACCCCTGGAATATTGGGCTTCTTCTTATTATGATGGGTTTTTACAGCTCCTATCCGGAAACGGTTCTTCCTTTTTAGCCAGAGAACCCGCCGTGCCAACGGGGCTTATCGCCACGGTCTGCATGGATAGTGTAAAGGTACTTTCTTCTCTTAATATGCTTGCGGATTATCAAAAGCAAGTTCTTTCATTCTATTTAAATAACCGTTTGGAAGATTTGCTTGATTTCTTTACGGAATTATATTTAAAACTGGATAGTGCTTCCTCCGATGCTACCTCCCTCTATGCTGCCATCACTCATATGACCTTACAAATAGAATCATCTCCCTATGTGGAGCATGCCGCATTTAAACAAAGGATTGCTGATTTTAAAAGCTGTCTCAAAGCACAATTTCCGGAAGAGAAAATACAAACCCAAATTCCGCCCGCATCCTGCTTAAAGCAGTTAAACGGCTCCATACAAATTATTCTTACCTATGCCGATATGGATGATGATTTTTGTACTTTGTTCAGAAACAAAATCAATACCTATAAAAAATTATCCGATAAAAATGCTGCGGACGATGCTTCGAGAAATCTCAGGCATGAGATTACCACCATGTTTTACAAGCTTTACAGTGCCGTATTTTTCCGTGCCGTAAAGGAAATTTCAATACTTCCTCCCGTTCGTATGTTCCTCTACTTCGGATATGTGGATGAACAGCTTGCCGGATTGGAAAATTCAATTTATTTATACCATTTATCGGATCGGCTTTCCAAGGAATCCCATCCTCATATCTATACATTATATGATTGGCTGACGGCAATTTATCAGGGAAAAAAAGAGCCCTGCCGCAATGATTTTGATGTGGACTATACAGAGCATGTGCGTGTACTAAAGGTTTCTAAGAAAATCAATGCCGCGGAAGAAATCACCTTGTTGGCTGATATGAAAAAAAGAGTGGAATATGAATTACAAAATATGGTTCCTTCGGTAAACAAGATGACTTTTGGACGTATATCCTCCTTTTGCCCTGTTTTCTCTGCGCATAATCTCCTGAAGCAGCCGGAAACCTCCTTTGTATCTTCCGATTCCTTAGAAACTATTTTAAAGGATATCTTAAATTTGGATTTCAGCGCATTTTACCGAGAGTATGTTTATAGCAATCTACCTGCAGGCATTCCCAAGGAATTTTTTCATATGGAGGTATTGCCGGATATTATTCTCTCACCGATCATCGGAATCAGGGGCGTAATGTGGCAGGAAATCGAAGGAAGAAGGCGAACCACCGCTGCCCGTATGATGCTTCCTATTTTTTATCTGGAGGATTTGCAGACCGCTGTTACAAGACTGATTGGGGAATACCGTTGGGAAATGTGTAAGCGTGTTCAAGGTTCCCGTTGGAACGATATTTCAGACCGCTCTCTGACCAGTGAATATTTTGATTATATCCAATTTTATAGAAAGAACCATGAGCTGTCTGTCGATGCCAAAGAAAAGCTGAAAACTTCTCTGCAAAAAGCAAGGGGCAGTTTTAAGGAAATGTTTATCCGTGATTATGTAACTTATATCATATATGAGGGAACAGGTGCTCCAAGACTGACCAGATTAGCCCGTAATATTTTGTTTACCTATTGTCCTTTTGCCAAACAGACCAGAGAAGCACTTATGGGCAATCCCCTATATAAGGAAATGCTGGATCAATATATGATTCGTAACAACCAGCAGCTTCATAAAATAAACTTACTAGAAAAGAGAGTTCTTAACACGGGCAACTGCCTTCCAAAAGAGCTTATTTTAGAGCGGCAGTTTCTAGAATATTAAATTCAAATGCTATGATTTTTAAAGTTTACTTCTGTATTTAGAGAATTGCTATATTTTATATTCCTCTTTGGCTAATATCGTTTTATAATACCGCAATATTGTTATAGACAAGGCAATGATTAAAGTGTATTATGTAATTATCTTGATATTAATATCAAGATTGCTAATTAGTAATTCCGGAAGAATTCCCCTTTTACACAATCGAAAGCCCTGTAGGTTTCCCCCTGCAGGGCTTTTGATTGTGCGGATATTGATTTATTGATATATCAACACACTATATGGGGGGAGAATCAGACTATTTTCTTCCTTTACTACCTTATCTTCTCCGGTAAGCAATATCGCTTTTGCATCAAGATTGTTCCATTCCTGTCCATTGACCATAATTCCTTCGGTCTTTACGGTCACCGTCTCTGCCGACAAATTATAGAGCAACAGAATCTCGGAACCCTCATATGTCTTTTTAAATACACATGCCTGTTCTCCGGAAACCTCTGCAAGATACTCTGTGCTTCCTCTGGCAATCTCAGGAAATGCATTTCTGATATGAATTACATCCTTTATATAATGGTAAACCGATGCGGGATCTGCGGACTGTTCCTCCAGACTGCCGAATTTCATGGTAATACTATCCATATATTCCGGTCCGGTGCACATACCCTCTGCATCCGCCTCTGATGACCACTGCATGGGAGCTCTCTTATTTTCGTCCTTCCCGGCACCCTTCATACCCAATTCTTCTCCATAGTATAAAAAAGCATTGCCGCTCATCAGAAGATTCATAGCCTGCGCTATCTTTGTCTTCTCCGTACTGCCTTCGCCTGCATAATATCCGGCGCTCCTGCCCATATCATGATTGGTATAAAAAGGAGCATCAATAAAATCAGGGTTATAAGCCGAAAGCTTTTCCTCTATCTGCTCTGTTGCGGTACCGAAAGCTGTGACGCTTTTACCTCCCGTAAGGTTCAGGGTCCCCGCAATCATACCATCCTGTGCCGCAAACTGAAAATTAAATACACTGTCAATGCCGCTTTCATAATATTTTGCATAGGTAGCTGCATCAGACCAGACTTCTGCCACCAAATAGGCATCCTCTTTTTGGTTTTTAACCGTTTGATTTAACCAATTTAATATCTCTACATTAGCCGTGGTATTGGCAGACACATATTCTTTTGCGGCGTCCAAGCGAAATCCGGCAACACCTTTATCCAGCCAAAACCGGGTGATTTCTGCTATTTCATCTCTGACCGCCTCGCTGCCAAGATTCAAATCCGGCATTTCTCCCCAAAAAGGAGCTTCATAATACCAGTCATCGGTTCCGGGTACCTGATACCAGTCACCGCTCTTCTTTTCCTGAGCAAAATTATAATAATCAATATAGGGACATTCTTCTACTGATGGTTCATTACCATCCAAGCTTTGCAGATAGGAAACCGCCTCCATAAACCATGGATGCTTTGAAGAAGTATGATTGATTACCAAATCTATCAGCACATGGACATCCCTTTCCTTGCAGGCATCCATAAAGGCATCAAAATCCTCCATGGTGCCATACTCCGAGTCAATGCCATAATAGTCCGTAACATCATATTTATGATAAGTGGTAGACGGCATAATTGGCATCAGCCAGATTCCGTTACATCCCAAATCCTCAAAGGTAGAATCATCTCCATCGTTAATATAATCCAGCTTCTCCGTCAGTCCATTTAAATCTCCGATTCCGTCGCCGTCGCTATCATAAAAGGAATACACAAAAACCTCATAAAAGGTTCTGTATTTATCATCTTTCACCTGAAGCGGAAGAGAGCGCACAGAAGCCTCTGCCTGATTCATATCCTGTGTGTGTGTTCCTCCCGATGCACAGCCGGACAAGAATATTGCCATGCCCAGTATGCACAAAATCATAACTGTGCTTTTTCTCATGCTTTTTCCTCTCAAATTAACCCTTTACCGCACCCGACATACCATCCGCATAAAACCTTTGTGTCAGTAAAAACACGCCTGCGATGGGAATGGAAATCAATACGGCACCCGCCGCAAAGCTGGTGTACCAGCTATTGATATATTCCTTCTCAAGCATTTTCCACAGACCGATTGCTACCGTATAGTATTTGGACTCCGCTCGGCAGATTACCTTTGCAAAGATAAAATCCGTCCAAGGTGCCATAAATGACATTAATACCGTATAGACAATAATTGGTTTACTTAGGGGCGCCGTAATCCTGGTAAATACCTGCCATTTGGTCGCTCCGTCTAAAAAGGCCGCCTCATCCAGCGCTTTGGGTATCGTATCAAAGAAACCCTTTGCCACATAAAAGGTCAAGCCTGCACCGCCTGAATACACCATAACAAGCGCAACACGAATCATAGAGCCTTCCGACAATCCCAATGCCTTGAGTATATAGTAGACTGCTGCCATCGACATGAAGCCGGGAAACAAGGTCAGTATCATAGCCAGATTCATATAAGGCTTCCTAAACCGAAAGCGCAGTCTGGACATACAATAGGATACACTTAATACAATGAATGAGGAAATGATACAGGAAAATATGGAAATAATCAATGTATTTTTAAACATTTGTGGAAAATTTAATACTGCCGTATCATTAAATAATTTTGCATAATTATTAAGGGTATATCCCTTGGGTATAAAATTAGACACATAGGAGCCGGGCTCCGCACGAAAGCTTGTCATAATAACCCAAAATATAGGAAATAACCAGATAAGCGTTAATATTACCAAAGCGATATGTACTATGGAATTTACTGCAAATTTTTTCGCCTTTTCGGGTTTAAACTTATTTTTCATCACTGGAATCCCTCCTCGTCTTTATAAGATGCGGCATTCCGATATGTTACCAAAGCCACAATAGCCAGTACTACGAAGGTCAAGATACCGATTACAGCTCCAAGATTGAAATACTGTTGATCTACGGTAAGCTTATAGAGCCAGGTAACCAGTAGATCCGTTTTACCTGCCGAGTGCCCTACCGGAGTGGGCGAGCCGCCCGATAACAAAAATATCACATTGAAGTTGTTTACATTGCCCGTAAACTGTGTAATTAAATACGGTGTCATAACAAACATCATATAGGGGAGGGTGATTTTAAAGAAGGTTACAAATGCATTGGCACCGTCCACCTTTGCGGATTCATACAGCTCTGCGGGAATATTCTGTAGAATGCCGGTTGCCTGAAGCAATGTATAGGGAATACCTACCCATAAGTTAACTACAATGACCATTACTCTTGCCCATGTGGTACTGGTAAAGAAAGGCAATGACTCATCTATCAGGCCTATTGATTTTAATAAGATATTGATTGCACCTTCCTGATTTAACATGGTACGAATAATCAAGAGAGATACAAACTGAGGGATTGCTATGGAAAGTATAAAACAAAATCTCCAAAATTTCTTAAAACGAGTGCCCTTACGATTAATCATTATTGCAAGAAGCAAACCCAATATATAATTAAGTCCGGTGGCAAAGATTGCCCAGACCAGTGTCCAGCTCAATACCGACCAGAATTGTTGACCGATTGCATCACTAAAGCTCAATACTTTTTTAAAGTTTACAAGGCCCACCCAGTCGAACAGAACAAGATGATTATCCACCTTGCTGTAATTTGTAAAGGCCATGCTGATCATGAAAATCAGCGGTAAAATTGTAAATCCTATAATCCCGGTCAAAGGAACCGTCATCATAAGATTCTGTAAATTTTCATTGAACAAAGCTTTGATATCTTCGATAAAGGAATTTACATGCTTTCCTTCTTTTGTAAGGCGTTCTGCCTTATATGCGCTCTTAACGGCACTTCTCCAAAATAAAATAAATAAAAAGGTAATGAATATGGTAACAACACCGTAGAGCAGTATCAGGACTGAATTATGCCCTGCGGTATATTCATAGATTCCTTTTGTCTCATTCCAAACTTCCCCCTGCTCCAACCACCCCAGGCCGGGAAGCATGTAAAGGTTGTAAAATCCACTTTTAATCATATAAGTAAGATAGGCTATTTCAACTGCCAAAAATAAAAATCCCTTAATAAACTGTCTGTAAATAATGTTACCGGCACCGCATAGAATGAAGGACAATTTGGTAGCAATATCGCCCTTTCTTAAAGCCTCCATAAATGTATAAGGCGATGCAAATTCTTTTTTTCTTCTTATAATTCCTGCGCGCTTTTCCTTACCCACGTGCATGCCCTCCTTTTTGCCTTCAGACTCCATGGTTTATCGGTGCCAAGAAAGCAAATTATTGATTACTTTTCCTAATAACAGGGAATCCGGAAGGCTTAGTGCCTTCCGGAAATGCCCTATAGGTTTATTGCTTTTTGTATTAATATTTACTCTACTACTGTTGTATTCAAAGAATCATTGAGTAATTCTGTCATTTCTACTGCATTCTCATGTGTAACTTCTTTAGCAATAATGGACTTGCCAAAGTTTTCAGCCGGTAACCAGTAATTATTCATAGCTGTGCAGTAAGGCTGCATAATGGATGTATTTGCGATACATGCATCGGAACCGATAGCTACAACATCGGAAGCAATCTCACTAAGGCCCAGTACTGTGGTATTGGTAGGAAGGATATTTCTCATCTCGTAATGTGATTGCTGTGCTTCTTCACCGCCAAGATAAGCTGCCAATGCTACCGCTACTTCCATATCATCACAATTAGGATTCACTCCGATTGCTTTTGATCCGAAGAAAGCTTTCATGCTCTTATCTTCTCCGTCAATATTGATGGTAGGAAGCTGTGCTGCACCTACATTCTCTTCACCGATTGCTGCTGCAACATTCGCATAATCCCATGAACCTGAGAAAAGTGCTACAACAGAGCCGTCTGCCATACCTGCAAGACCTTCGCCCGCACCGTCATTTACAAAATTAGGATTCGCTGCCAAGTCAATTAAATAGTCGGTTACAGCAACTGCTTTATCACCGCCGAAATCAATACCAGCTGCCTCGTCTGTTCCGTCTCCAAAAAAGTTACATCCGTTTGCTACATAGAAAGAAGCGATATACCAAGAGTTAGTCAAAGGAAATGCTACCTTCCCTTTTTCCAGCATGGTTTCCAAGCTCTTTATATCGTCTTCGGAAAGAACACTCTTATTATAATACATAAACCATGTATTGGTAGTAAAGGGTACGCCATAGACATTGCCGTCGACCTTTACGGAATCTACCAATGCCTGAGACATATTATTTTGTACATAATCCAGAGTGGAGCCTCCTAATTTAGCGATTGCATTACTTGCAATCAAATCAGCCAGGTTATCATTTGCATACATATAAACATCTGCTGCTGCTTCAACGTCCTGTGTAACGGTTGCCTTCGCATCACCTTCGGCGCATACACCATAGGTAAATATAATATTCCATTCGGGATGTGCTTCATTAAACTGCTCACATGTTGTTTTTAACCAGTTACCTGTTTCGTCGTTCTGATCCTCTGAAGGTGCCCATACCGTAAGAGCTACGTCCTTTACTTCTCCCTCTTGGGGAACACTTTCCGTACTATCGGTGCTCTCTACCTTGTCTGTGTTTGCCGGCTTATCTGTATTTGCCGGTTTGTCTCCGCACCCAATCATGGTTGCTGCTATGGCTGTTGCCATAATTAATGCTAATACCTTTTTTTTCATAACTTATTCCTCTCCTTTTCCTTTTTATACATTGTTAGCGTCTATATAAAATGTGTTTTCACATTTCATATCATTTTGATGGTTTCGTAATATGTACTCATTTATTCTTTTTATACCGATATTTCCCAAGTAAGGAAAACGTTTTCGCAATCTTAAAAAAAGAATAGTTCTGCAATCAACTATAAATTTTTACAAAACCTTTTAATCTTAATCAGGATGAAATTAATAATTATTACTCGTTATAGACCCCTTTACACATTTTCGTTATATTTCGTTCTTGAGTACATTATTAACTTTTATATCTTGTTTTGTCAATAGATTTACATTTTTTCTCTATTTTTACTGTATTTGATATCCAATTTTTGTATACTTTTCACATTGATATGTTTTTATTGTTTCGAAATATATTGATAAAACATGATTTATCTGTTGCATATCAAAATTTTTAATTCTATACTATACAAGTAACTATCTTATATGATAATCGAAGAGGATAAGGAGAATTTGCATGGTTACCATAAAAGACATTGCAAACCGTTTGGGTATTTCCGTCAGCACGGTTTCAAAAGGTTTGAGCGGCGCCAGTGATATTAGTGAAGATTTGCGCCAGATTGTATTGGATACTGCTGTGGAAATGGGCTATACCACGAAGCGCATGAAAAAAGAAGAGCATAAGAAGCTATGTATTTTTATTGAAAATATGGATTATGAAGCAGTGAATCAATTCGGTTACGAAATTATTCTGGGCTTTAAACAGGCTGCTTACCGCGATAAGTGGGATGTAGCTGTTATTCCTATTACTCCGGACTTTCAAACCACAGAAAAATATGATACCTACATGCTAAAGCATGGATTTACAGGTGCTTTTCTTGTGGGATTTGCATTGCATGATGAATGGATGAGTCAGCTTGCTTCCACTAATATCCCCACAGCTCTTTTTGATAACTATATACGGAGGAATCCTGCCGTAGGTTATGTGGGTACGGACAATCATGAGGGGATTGACATGGCTGTGGAGCATTTGGTAACACTTGGACATAAAAAAATAGCATTTTTAAACGGCTCCTCCAATTCTATGGTTTCCGAACAAAGACAGCAGGCATTTATCGAAAGCATGAAGCTCCATGGTCTGCCCCTTGATAAGAAACTGATGGTCTACGGCTACTATGTTGCTGACTCTGCCAAATATCATGTTCCCGCATTTTTAGCATCAGGCGCCACTGCCATCATGTGCGGTAATGATTTAATTGCATCGGGCGTAATTACCGAATGTACTAAAATGGGTTTTAAGGTTCCGGGCGATATCAGCGTGATTGGTTTTGACGATTTACCCATATCAGAATATATGGTCCCTCCCCTTACCACCGTTCGGCAGGATCGTATCGAATTGGGAAAGAGCGGCTATCATACCCTCTCTTCACTTACTAAAAAAATCCCCCTCAGCAAAACTCTTTTACGGGCAAAGTTTATAGAACGAAGCTCTACCGCTAAATGCAAAGAACGCAGATCCAAATGATCTGCGTTCTTTTTATTGATTACTCGCCCTGGGATGCTTTCATTCTGAGAATAATAATCAATGCCCCCAAAGCTGCAATTCCTATACCGGCCGTTACCGCCACTACGGTCTTTCCGACCTTTTTATCTTCTTTCTTTGTTTCTTCCGGAATCACCTTTTTATCGGAGGGTTGCTTTGCTTGATCTCCTTCTGCCTGGTCTTTATCCTTATCCTCTGAATCCTTGGACTCGATAGGGGCATCCTCTTCCTTTTTATCCCCAGAATCCGTAGAATCCGGTTCGGACAGTTCTTCCGGCTGTTTGTCCGGGCTCTTATTCCCGGTCTTATTGTCTGCCGCAGGTATCTCTTCCGCTATGACATAAGTACTGAAATGATTGGTCATAAATCTTAATATACCGTTCTCGACTGAGGTACTGCACTTTTTGAGATTGCCATCAGCATCTACCCGATACACCACAATGGTTTTACTTCCCTCTGTGCTCAGCCCTTCCGGCAATGGCATGGAAATCGTAACATAGCCATTCATCTGTTCCATGGCCGCACCGGAGCTATCTGTTAATGTCATCGTAAACACTTTGTAACGATATCCGGATTTATTTTGTTTCATACTATCGGCAGCCCGGTTAAATTCTATTCCACCCGTCAGCTCCTTTACTGCAAACTTACTGCCGGAAGACAATATGGCACTGCCTCCGTCTATTGTAATAAGTGCATTCCCATCCGCCTGTATCCGGCGCATATCAACTCCTGATTCAGTGCGATAGGTGATTTCCTTCACTGTCTGATCCGTCTGAGGGGTTTTGCTGCCCGTAGCTGCCTGACCGCCCGAACCGCTGCCTGTGTTGCCTGTAGCTTTGCCGCCTTCACTTTCCTGACCTTGGGCGGGGAGATCTCCTTCTCTTGCAAGATACATATCATCCCAGGAACCCCAAAATCCGGCTCCGGCCTTAATCCGCATTCCCACTATGATCTCTGTACCGTCCTTTAAAACAGTGAAATCCTTCACCTCGGGATTACTCCAAATATTCCAGCCCGTCATTTGGGTATCTGCGGTTAACACTTTGTCTCCTACTATTACATAAATCTGCGATACATCACCTTCTACATTGGTTTCACCTTGCAAATATCCACCGAAGGAATAGATTCCTTTATCCAACACTATGGTCTGTTCCACTTCAAAGTCAATTTCACCCGCATTCCAAAAATGCAGACAATAGGAGCCGCTTCTTACATTATTGCTGTCATCTTTTCTTGCTACATATTTGACATTATTCTTAATCTGCCACATTTTCATATCACTGTCTTCAAATCCAGGGTTTTTCAAAAGGTTCACAGGCAAAATAGTAAGGACACAAATGGCAGAATATTCTTTGCCGTTTATTCTGAGTAAGCCCGTAATATTGTAAGTGCCCCGCTCCTTTGCCTTTGCTGCAGCAACAGCTTCCATATCCCAAGTTACCGATTCATTCTTAACAGTACCGTCATTATAGGAAACCTCCACTGTTTTGGGCATGGAAATCTCACTGCCCTCCATAGCCTCCGCATTGGTGTTTCTCACTGCAGACACTGCCAGGGGTGCTTTTGCACCTGTTTTGATATACTGATAAATTCGCAGGGTATCTAAGGGATGCCCCCAAAAATCAAATAATGCCTGATTGTCTACCGCGGAGCCTCCATACCAAACTCCTGCATCTACACTGTCATATTCTCCTGCATAGGAGGTTGCCCAGCCGGAGCCCTTTGTTTCCCATATAATTTTATTTTGTGCCAGTATTTCTGCTGCGTTTGCAGCATCCTTATCATAAACCTGCACCGGAATCCATGCCGATTCCCAGTAAAACATACCGATGCCCTTTTCCCCTATATTGGCTACAGCCTGTGCTACCGCCTGCAGCTCGTCGGCCTGTCCCTGTAAGGATACATCGTAGACAAGATTTTGACCTTCCTTCCCCAGACTTACCGTATTTTCATGACCGTCTCCCTCTTCAAAGGTATAGGAGTAAGCTGTTTCCGCTACCATTACTTTCTTATCATAAGTATTGGCCACATTTTTTAATACATTCGTAAGATTAGAGGGTGTACCATGCCAAACCGGATAATAGGAGGATGCAAACACATCATAATCCACATTATTATCCTGCAGTATCTTCGCATAATTTGCATAACGTCCCGAAGCTTCCGGATTTGTAAAATGTAGTGCCACCTCTATATCTTTACCCTTATCCTGTGATACCTTACGAACCGCTTCACTTCCTGCGTTAAACAGCCGGCAGATGGAGGCCCAGTCAGTTTCTCCGCAGAATTTAGCATTGGTTTCATTTCCGATTTGAACCATCCCTACATTAACGCCTGCTTCCAGGAGCTTAGTCAGACTGTCAACCGTATAATCCTTTAATGCCTTAGCCTTTTGCTCTACACTATATCCTGACCAAGCCTTGGGTGCCTGCTGTTTTCCGGGGTCAGCCCAAAAATCCGAATAATGGAAATCTATGAGCACCTGCATACCTGCGTTGGTAGCCCATTGTCCCATCTTAATTGCTTTATCCAAATCATTATTACCGCCGCCATAACCCCTGCCGCTGCTGTCATAGGGATTATTCCACACCCTGATACGTACATAGTTCACACCGGATTCTGCAAGCAGATCAAAAAATCCCTGATCATCCAATGCATTGCCTGCAAAATCGTAATAAACCACGCCGCTGTCCTTTTGTGTGATATAGGAGGAAATATCCATACCGCTTATAAAATCATCATCAATTCCCGATACCTTTGTAACATTAACCAAAGCATCTACCGGCTGGGTAATCTCTCCTTCCTTTTCCTGCTTCTGGATTACAAAATCATCAAAATCGCCCCAATATCCGGAAGCCACGATACCTTTGATCGATATAGTCAGGCTTCCCGCCTGCGCCAAGGTAATCGTACCCGTCTCCACAGCGCTCCAATTATCCCAACCCGTTGTGGCAGGAAGTACCATAGCGGTATCGTTTAAGTATACGCTAAGTCCCGATACCGCGGCTTTTCCCTCCTGCAAAAAGCGCAATCTATAGGTTCCCGCCGGTACATCGGTAATTGTCTGCTCCATGGAAAATTCCGCATCACCTGTATTCGTCCATAAATTAAAAAATTGTGAAGTATTATTGCTGACTGTCTGGGAAATTTTATACCCGATATTATCCCCATCCGCACCCGGCATAGTTACCGTAAAACCGTCCGGCTCCCAGGAAGTTTCAAAATTTCCGTTTGTGACAAGTTTGGTATCCTGCCAGTTTGTCTCCTTGCCTTCTCCCGACTCTCCGGTTTCTCCTGTTTCTCCTGTTCCTCCGGTCTCCCCTGTTCCACCGGTTTCTCCGCTTCCTTCATCAATTAGTTTCACCATGGTAACAGAGTCAATATAACCGTAGCCACCCGCAGAAGCATTACAAATAATACCAAGGGTTACATCCGTAAGATCGGTCTTTGCGGTATAGATATAGCTTGTATCATCCCAAATATTCCAACCGGAAAGCTGTAATTCCTCTCCCTTATTTTCTCCTTCCGTATCTCCTACAAAAAGGCAGAGATCTGCTTCCTGTCCCATTGCGTCCATGGTAATCTCATAGGTTCCCGCGGGAATATCCACTTGCTGGGATAATATGAAACTACCCCCATCCTCCAGCCAAAAATCAAATGCATGGGTTCCCTGGTTTTCTGTGGTTATCAGACCATCTCCCACCTTATCCGCATATTCTGTGTACTTAAAATTGTAATTGCCTTCCCAGTTATAATTAAGGGTCCAGCCGCTTTTATCCCATAAATCTCCCGTAAATTCCGGATCCTTTAGGATGGTTGTACTCTCTGTTTCTTTTGCACAAATCATAGTTTGGGGCATATAAGGATTCATAAGCAGTCCCATAAAAACAACAACTGCCGTCAACACTCCTATTGCCCGTTTAAAAAGAATTTTTCTTTTCATAACATTTCCCTCCCTAAATCTAATGCGCAATCGGTTGTTCTTAATTAATTATAGCAAATATATAGAATGAAATCTATACACAAGTACGCTAATCTTGCACTGTTTTTGAGCCTTGTTTTCCTCCAAAGAATAAAAAAATCACGCAACAAAATTATTTGTTGCGCAATTATAGATTTTATCAGACAAATTGCTTGTTTTATATGAATCATTTCTATTGCAAAAATTGGGGTTCTTCAAAAACCACACCGTGTTCTATCACATAATCAATGAATACCTTATAGTAATCAGGTAAAAATTTCTCGGTTTCATCGTGAGCATGAAGTAATATAATGTGGTGGCTGCCTTCTTTTAACAGAGGGCTGCCGTTCTCGGGATGGGTATCATGTATTCTGTTTTGCACGGACTCCCAAGTAAAATCCGAACCCTCCCTCATTTGATATTCTCCGAAATCGAAGGTCCAAAAAGTATCTATATCCTCTCTTAGACCATTCTCTGCATACCATGCTTCTGCAATCTGTGCATCTATTAATTTATGAAATCCATGCTTACTGAAGTATTGCTGTAATTCATCTTTATGATTTCCACCTTTATCACCGTAAGGAAAACGAAAGGGGCGGTATATGCGTTCTACACCCGCATCCTCATAAAGCTTTTTAAGCAGCCTTTCATTTTTCTCAATTTCCTCTATACATGCTTCCGGGGACAGCTCACTAAAGTTAGGATGTGTATAGCTATGATTTCCCACTACCATTCCTTTTTTCAGTGCATAGACTGCTTCATCATAATATTTGACTATATTTTCCCCCACCCCGAACAAAACTGCCCTTATGTTCTTATCACATAAATAATCTACTATGGCTGGGGTATTTTTTGATGCGATATCATCAATGGTTAAAATTGCACTACTCATATGTTCTCCTTTATATCCTTTTTTCTAAATCCAATAGCTTTTCTTTCACCTCAAGACCACCACCAAATCCTACTAAACTTCCATCCCTGCCGATTACCCGGTGACAAGGAATGAGTATCATAATATTATTTTTGTTATTGGCTCCCCCAACAGCACGGTAAGCCTTAGGATTTCCTACGGACTCTGCAATCTCCTTGTAGCTTCTGGTTTCTCCGTAAGGAATTTCCAGTAAAGCATTCCATACCTTAAGCTGAAATGTAGAGCCTTTGAGTAAAATCGGTACGGTAAAGCTCTTTCTTTTTCCCGCCAGATATTCCACAACCTCTTCATATGCCTGCTTTGTCATGGCATTTTCATAATTTATCCCATTCTCCTTCTTCCCTGTCTTCCCTGCGAAGTACAATCCGGTTACAGCCTCTTCTACTGCGGTAATACAAATCGTACCCAGTGTCGTTTTATAATAAGCTTTATACTCTCGGCATATTTCCACTTTGTGCATTAATACACATCCCCCCACTCTTAATAATGCAAGGTATTTCATTCTTTTGTTTTATCCTTTGTTTTAAAAAGTCATTTATATTGTATCACATTTCATTTTATTTCGGAATATGATGCAAGTAAGAAATAAAAAAGGCCGTGATATTCTTGTTTGACTTATTACCCATTTTAGAAGCCTTCTTTATAGCCTGCGCTCTCTCACTGGATGCCTTTGTTGCCAGCTTTTCCTATGGAACAAGTAAAATCAAGATTCCTCCCTCTTCTGTCCTTGTCCTTGATGGTATCTGCAGTGCCAGCGTAGGTATTTTTCTGCTTCTTGGTTCTGTGTTGAAAAACTATATTCCTCAAAAGATAACTATTATTATTTGCTTTATTATCTTATTCCTTTTGGGGATGGTTAAGCTTTTGGATGGTATTACAAAATCACTGATCCAAAAATACGGGGCAATTAGCAGTAATATACATTTTTCACTCTTTAATTTTAAGTTTGTGTTAAGCTTATATGCCAATCCGGAATCTGCGGATGTAGATAATTCAAAAACAATTTCACCCAAAGAAGCGGTTTCCTTAGCAATTGCCCTATCTCTGGATGGTTGCGCCGTAGGCGTTGGCGCTGCCCTTGGAAACGCAAACGGCTTTGCCGTTTTTTTCTTTTCGCTATTTATAGAAGCGGCTGCGGTTTTACTGGGCACCTTTCTTGGCAACAAGGCTGCAAAGAAGCTCTCCTTTAACATATCCTGGGTGGGCGGTGTATTTCTGCTCCTATTAGCTTTTAGTAAGTTAATATAAAAAGGGCACCCTTTAGACTTTTCAGTCTAAAGGATTCCCTTAGGAAAAAGAGAGGACACAAGATACTTTAAATACGATGCGCTAACAATGTATTTTTAAAGTTCTTCTCTCGTGTCACCGTATTAAATGAATGGGTCAAAATCTTTTATGATCTCTAAGGAAGGCAATGCATTCCCATTATAATCAAATAATGCTTGATTGGCCCACTCATTGCCGCAGGGTCCCTTATCCTGTATATAGGATAAAGAACTCTCCGTTGCCCAGCCACTGCCTTGTACCGGTATCCATGCCGGCTCCCAATAATAAAAACCTCTTCCCCTATTCTCGGGAATGTTTTTTAACGCTTGCAGGAAGTCCCGCATAAAATCACTTTGTCCCTGCTTTGTCATAGGATATTCTATTTTTTCCACCAAAGAAGGCTTGGTTGCATATCCTTTTCTATCTTCTGAAGATAGAGCTTCATGGCTGCTATAATCCTCCATGGTAAAGCCCATGGAAACTTCCGCTACAATCAAGTCCTTTTGATAGCGCTTAGCAATATCCGTCATATTGTCAATCAGCATCTGCATTGTACCGTGCCAAAAGGGATAATAGGAAAGACCGATTACCTGAAAATCCTCTCCCCTCTTTAAGTACTCATCAAACCATCTGCGGTAAAGCTCATTATTACCGCCGTTGTCCAAATGAATCATAATGGGAAGATCCGAGTCCACAGCACGTACACCGCGAATCCCTGCATTCACAAATCTGGCAATATTATCATACTCCGGAACCTTTCCATAGGGCCAAAGCAAACCGTTTGAGAGTTCATTGCCAACCTGCACCATTGTGGGGAATGCATCTGCCAGGCGTAATGCAGTCAGCGTTTCCACCGTATAATCATATACCGCCTTTTCTAATTCTTCCACAGAGTAATTTTGCCATGCCTTAGGGACATATTGCTTTCCCGGGTCTGCCCAAAAATCACTGTAATGGTAATCCAACAAAAAATCCATTCCTTTAGCCAATGCTCTTTTAGCTAACAGAATTGTAGTCGGTAAATCATTATTTCCGGCACCATAGGGCTTGCCGTCTTCCGAATAAGGGTGGTTCCAAAGCCGGAGGCGGACAGCATTGATACCATAGTCTTCTAAAATGGTCAGGGCATCTTTTTCTTGTCCATTGTCAAAAAATCTGCCTCCGCATTTCTCCACCTCCAGCAATGTTGATATATCAACACCCTTTATAAAATCTTTTTTAATATTTTGGTTCATAAAAACTCCTCATACTACTTTATCTAATTGGGCATTTGAAATTTTCCAAGGGGGCTCTACTCATATATTACTTTGTCAGCCGGTTTTTCTAACCATTCCAATGAGCCCCTAAGTGTAAAAGCATGTTCAGCAAAGGCTTCCCTGCTTTTAGAAATCCCTTAGGGTCTCATTTCCATAGAAAAAGATGGCTTTCCAAAGTATTATATGAGTAGAGCCATTAGAAATGAGTTTCGCAAATGCACAATTTATCTAATTACTATACATCAAAATCGGTAAAACGTTTCATCATTGCTCCGTAACGAAATCTGGCCATTTCATTCTTTTTAAGGACATCCTCTTCCGTTCCGATATATTCACATCTCAAGCAATAATATTCCTTCTTGTCCTTATCATAAAACATATCTATGTCCAAATCTCTCATAAAACAAGACGGACATCTGAAATTTAATTTTCCCTTTCCAGACTGAGCCATGTGGTAAATACCTCCTTTTCTGACAATGTGGTTGTATACCCCAAGGTAAACATAGGAGAAAATGCATAGCCTTCTTTGATATACCCCATAGCTTCTTCTTTATCTGCAATAAGAGAAACCTTTGTTTTAATGGGAGGCAATACACAATAAACAGCATCCGCACCCTGCATTTCCTCTTCACGACATTTATAGGCATAATCAATTTCCTTTTTTTGATTGCCTTTTTCACAGCCAAGTACAAGAGATGTCATATCCTCTGCATATTCTGTGGTTCCGTAGCATGCTACCATATATTCATTAATTTCCACAACAGCATCCGGACGGCTCATGGATAATATGGTTCTCTCCATGCCGATTTGAGAAGTACCCTCCTCAAAAATAACCTTTGTCTGTAGTTTTATGGTCAGGTCGCTGAACTCAATATCCACCGGAGCCAAGGTCAATATTCTCTTTTTCTTACCCTGCTCTATTAATTCTTCCGAAAACTCTGCTTTGGTGCGGCACAGACATAAATCCACTTCTTCCCCTTTATATGTGAGCTTTGCACTTCTAATGGTACCTTCGCCTGCATAATGAGTAAAGTATCCCGCACGGTATTTTTCCTGGATCAGGAAAGGATAGGAAGCATCCGTAACATGGGGGGTTCCGATACCAACCGGCCATTCCAGCTTAGCGGCATAAGGACGTAAATCCACAATCGCGCCGCCCTGGTCCATATTCACACAGGCCCGCATATAAGGATCACAATACCAGAAAAGCTGTTTGTCGGAGCCGTATAAAATATCTCTCCAAAGTGCACATTCCGGTTCCGTATATGTTTTCTTTTCTCTGTAATAACCGGCAAATTCAGCCATCGTCATATCGGTCAATTTACCTTCTTTTTTAAGCTGTCCGTAATAAGCCATACCATCATCATAGGACTTCTTTAAAAGCTCATAAGGCGCTTCCCAGCGTCCCATTTTATTCAGCCAGCCCGGTCCAACAAACATCATATTATAAGCATAGCCGTTGTTGTACTTTTCCAAGGAGCGGTATTGATCGATCAGATTGTACATATAGGGATATTCCCATGTCTCGGTATCATAAATCATACCTCGAAGCACATTCTGGGGATGGGTACCGAAATTAGAACCATTTCCGTCATAGCATGCCAGCAAATCTCTTGATAAATGGGGTATTGCTACAATACCCGAATCTTCCGCTTCATTTGCCGCAGGTGCATGCACATTGGCTTTGGAAGGTATCCAGGGCGCCCACGGACCGCCGTCCATAAAAGTATACCAGGAATTATTGCAGGTGTGATATGCCTTTGGCCCCTCTTCCCAACAAGTTGCAACCGCACATTTTACAGAAGGGTAGGTTTCTTTTATATAATTTACCAAATCCGCATCCATGTAATAGGAACCTGTTGATTCAGGATACATACCGAAAATATGATAGAATTTTTCAAATACATCATTTACGATGGATTTTTTGTCCTCCATGGAAAACATCCAGATACAAAAATCCTTGGTCTTGTATTTTTCACGGAATTCCTTACAGGGAAGTCCCAAAAGAGAAAGCGCTATTTCATCACCGTATGTTTCATGATGCTCTTTGGCTATACTGATAGCCTCTTCGTTAAATAGGCTTGCATACGTCATTTGGATTGTTGTTTTTAATCCGTTCTTATGAGCGGCCTCCTGCTGCAGCTTGAAAATATCGAGTGACTCCGTAAGGAGGGCCTTTCTGCCGATATCCTCTTCTTTTCCATGCCCCGTTACCTTTTCTGCATACTCCGGCACCATCTCCGGGCGATGGATGATATTCACGATAAATTTGTCCATAATTCCTCCTGCTTGATTTTATCTTTATAAATAAAACTTTATCCTTTCACAGAACCTCCTGTGATACCCTCTACATAGAACTTCTGCATAATCACAAATAAGATGGCTATGGGAATACCGACCATAACACCTCCCGCACAAAATCTTGAGAAGTATGTGGGTATGAGTGTTCTATTCAACATATTGTATAGACCGATTGCAACAGTCCAATCCGTGGAAATACCGGAATTCAAAATAATCTTTGCAAATATGAAATCCGCCCATGGAACCAGAAATGAACTGATTACCGTATAAACAATAATGGGCCGTGACAGAGGCAATACGATTGTAGTAAAGGTTCTTGCCTCAGAAGCGCCTTCAATATATGCTGCCTCACGCAGGGAAGCCGGTATAGTGTCAAAAAAACCTTTTGCTACCAGATAGCCCAGACCCGCACCTCCCGAGTAAACCAAAATCATACCGAGATGGCTATTTGTAAGTCCAATTGATTTTAGAATAAAATAAATGGCAATCATTGATAAAAAACCGGGAAAGAGCTGCAGCATAACTGCCATATTCATGAGCGCCTTTCTTCCTTTAAAACGCATACAGCTCATTGCATAACTCACCATAAGTACAAAGATACTGGATATCAGGCAAGTAAAGATAGCAATTACCAATGTATTCATAAACCATTTCGGGAACTGGGATACGGTATCAGGCTGAAACAGCATTCTGGTATAGTTCCTGATGCTATAGGTATCCGGGAAAAAGCGGCTGGTATTCATTCCGTCGTAACCGCTAAAGGAGGTTGCCACCAGCCATACAATCGGAACCAGCCAGATAACAGCCAAAACTGCTAAAACTATATGGATGATACAAGTGTTTATTATCTTCTTCTTATTCATTACTGGAATCTCTCCTCCTTATCTCCCTTAATCATGAAATTGAATGCCAGCAGAGTAAATACGGCACAAATGACAAATACGCAAATACCGATTACCGCCGCCATCTTATAATTGTAATATTCACTGGTCAGACGATATAGCCAAGTCACCAGCAAATCGATTTCTTGACCGTTTGATGCCGCCATTTTTTGGTCTGTCGTCTTGTAAATATCCTGTGTCAACAAATAAATTACATTAAAGTTATTAATATTTTGCACAAATTGTGTTACCAGATAAGGGCCTGTTACAAAGAACATATATGGCATCGTAATCTTTCTGAATATCTGAAATACGTTGGCACCGTCAATTCTGGCACTTTCCTTGATATCCTCGGGGATATTCATCAGTACCCCGGTTGCAATCAGCATAAGATAAGGTACACCAATCCAGATATTAATAAAAATAATAGTTACCTTCGTCCATGAGGGATTTGTCAAAAAGGGGATATAATTCGTTGTAATCAACCCTATATTTCTGAGAAAATCCGTAACTCCCAATTGGGACAGCATGGAATTGACAATACCCGTATTGGCAAAAAAGTTACGCAGTAAAAGCAGTGTAACAAACTGCGGTATGGAAATGGCTGCCACGAAAAGGGTACGCCACATTTTTTTCATTTTAGTATATTTGCTGTTTATCATCAGGGCAAGCATGATACCGCCTAAATATGTGGTGGCAGTAGCAAATATGGCCCAAACAATGGTCCATGATAATATTTTTCTGAAGGAATAACCAAAAGTAATGGTCATGCCTCCCGAACTAAATAAGCTCTTAAAGTTAGTAAGGCCTGTCCAAGTAAATAATGCGGACGGCGGCATATGACCTTGGTCATAGTTGGTAAATGCCACACAAATCATGACAATGAGGGGCATAATATTAAATATTACAATACCTGCAATGGGAAGAAACAGAAGGGTAATATAGAATTTCTTATTAAACATTGCCTTAACATCTTCTCTAAAGGTATTAATATGTTTGCCGTCCTCCGCCATCTTCTGTACATGATAGGTTCCCATAATATTGACCATCCACAAAAATACAGCCACCACCAAGGTACAAAGACTGATTACACCAAATAGCAAAATCAACAATGAATTATCATAATCATTGACTTCATTTTTCATTGTAGCAGGATTGTACACCATGGTACGTTCCACCGTTCCTAGGCTTGGCAGTTTTGCTATATAGGGAATTCCAATCAATATCGTATATAATACAACCGCAACCTCCAATAAAGTAACCAAGATGCCCTTTACTATCTGTTTCCTTCTGATATAGCCGGCACCTGCAACAAGCAGGGAGGCCTTGACCGACCAATCTCCTTTAATAACTGCATTTCCGAATTTCAAAAAGAACTGACCGATTTTAGAAAAGAAATTTTTAATCGGATTTTTCTTAGTTATTGCAATAGCACCCATGAGCACACCCTCTTTTTCCTTCATATCATTTCAAGTGTTTCAAGAAATCATAGAAATAGTCTTCCTATAATCTTAAAAAAATAACCCACATATTTCTTCCATATGTGGGTTATCCTTTTCTAAATGAACCTGTTAATTAGTTAGATGCCTGTGATGCTGCATCTACCAGATTGTCCAGTAATGTCTGAAGATCGGTTCCGTCGGGATTTCCCTGTGCCAGAATTTCACCAAAGCTTGCAGATGCTGACCAGAAATTATTACCGGCACTTAACAGAGTTGCATACTCATTCTGTGCTGCAATTGCTGCAATTGCAATATTTGCTTTTACAGATTCTGAACTTGCTGCATTGATATTGGAAGGACCAATTTGTCTTGCGTCAAAACGAGCAACCTGACTCTCTTCATTTGTTAAGAACAAAGCCAATTCCATAGCCCAGCCTACATTATCAGAATAAGCATTTACGCCAATCATTTTGTATCCGCCGATGGTTCCTTCCTGCACTTGGGTACCTGCAACATTAAAGGTAGGGAGCTTTGTTGCTGCATAGCCATCACCGAATGCTTCCTGACATGCTGTTGCATCCCATGTTCCGGAAATAACTGCTGCAAGCTCGCCTGATGCTATCTGGTTAGAGGTATCACCATCACCGATTGCTAAGAAAGCGTCATTATTTGAGATATCTAAAATAGCCTGTGTAACATCAACACCGCTGTAATCCGCTGTGCCGTTCCAGTTCATATCGGTTGCTCCGTTTTCACCTAAGTTAGTAGAGAAACCTGCGCCATGGTAGAACCCGCCTAACCACCAGCCTGAATTCAACACACGACCAACCTTTTTATCTGCAGCTGCTGCTGCGGCAAGTAAGGTATCATAGCTCTTTGCATCTTCTTCTGTAATAAGATTGCTATTGTAATATAAGAAGTAACCGTTATCAGCAGAGAACGGATAAGCATAAATAGTTCCATCAACGGTAGCTGCATCTACAGCACCTGCAACATTTTGTGTACTTACTGCTTCCACATTATTTACAGGCTGTAAAGCACCTGCAGTCACAAGTTCATTAATCTGATCATTTGCAAAAGCAAAAACATCTGCTGCCGCTTCTACGTCGACGAGAATAGTATCCTTCGCTGTTCCTTCGGATTCTACTCCTAATGAAATATTAAATTTCTGATCAGGATAAGCCGCCTCAAACTTTTCAATTAATGATTTTGTTAACGTCTGATCTTCTTCTGCTGCCCATACCTTTAAGTTAACGGTTTCGCCTGTTGTAGCAGGTGCAGTAACGGTACCTTCCGGTTTTGCACTGCCATTATCATCCTTCGCAGGATCTTTTCCACCACCACAGCCAACCAGACTGGTTGCAACAAGCGCTGCTGTAATGAGTGTTGCTAGTAATTTTTTCTTCATAAAAATTCCTCCCATTTTCCTTCGGCTTACGCCGCATTTGCAATTAATAGTAACTGCTGAACAAGCCTGCAAAATATATGCTAAGACATTGTACACTTTAGCACATTACATTGCGCAATCGGTTGTTCTATACTCTTAGTATAATACTCTTATATATTTGTTGTCAATGTATACTTTATACTATAAATCTTTGTCAATTATGGTAAATTTTAACATTTTATATGTAAGTGCGTTGCGCTTATTGCGCCATTGTTAGTATTATAATGTATTCTGTGTAGATTCTTTCATAGAAATCTCATAACTTAGAAGTGTCCGACGGGGAACCTCCTTGCCGTCAATATAATCAATTAAGGACTTACAGGTAACCATTCCCAGCTCCTGTACATCAAATGACAGGGAGGTAATAGAAGGAAAATTACTTTCTAATAAAGAGCTGTTATAAAAGGAAGCCACCTTGATATCCGCAGGTACTCTTATTTTCTCCTTACGTAGCTTATTAAGTACATAGCTGCAGATGGAATCGTCCATGCAAATCACACATTCCGCATGCCTGGCGATTAGCTCATCCACTATTTTATCAGACATAACACTGTTTTCCACATTCATATACACCATACTGTTGTCCACGGTAAGGCTTTGCTCCAAATAGGCGTCCATATAACCCTGTAGCCGCTTTCTTGTAACCACATGCTCCTTATTTCCCCCTATTAATGCCATTTTTCTCACACCCCGCATTAATAGAATAGAGGTTAATTCCCTGCATGCGCTCCTGTGGTCATTATCAATTTGGATAATATCCTTATCAATGGCGGTACCGATTGTGACAAAAGGAATATTTTTATCCCTTAAGTATGCTGCCGGTTTATCCTTAACCAAGGTCCTGCTTAGTATCACACCATCTACTTTGTGATTTTCCACCATACGCTCTAACTGACTGATATCTCTCTCCGAAACGATGGATACCAATATATCATAATCCAATGAAGATGCTATGGTACTGATGCCCATGAGACATTTCTGAAAAAAGGGTAAATCAACCAGATTGTAATCTCCCGGCATAACAAAGCCTATATTGTAGGTCTTTTGCTGGGCAAGACCCTTTGCAATTACATTGGGCTTATAATTGTTCTCCTTAATATAGGCCAGTACTCTTTCCCTGGTAACCGCACTTATCCTTCCCTTACCGGAAATCGCTCTCGATACAGTGGTCTTGGATACCAGGAGCTCTTTTGCTATATCATCTATCGTTAATTTTTTGTGTTCCACGCCATATCCTCCTGACACATTTGTGTGCGCAACCGTTTGCTCTAATACAAAGACTAACAGATAAAAAATAAAAATACAATGGAATGAGTTAACAATTTATTTCCGTATTTTTTATGACATTTAGCTAAGAACAGAACAAATAAACTATTGTATATACAATTATAATGTATATAAATTCTTACTATGACTCGTAATTAACATTTATAAATGTCTAAAATTAAACTTACGGAAAGGAAATCACCGGTTCTAATCCGGGTACAGGCTATACCTGCGGAGGCAATACCGAGATAATGTGCGAAGATATGCTGCTTGTAATGAGTACACCGATTAAGTACCATGCACCCGGTGACAAGCTTCCCAAATCCCACCAGCTTTTGCTTGGGTTTGAAGACGGCTCCCATATGAGGATGCTTTCGACGAAACTTATTTCAGCGGTTTATATCAAGAATTAAAACCCAGTATAAGTGTTAAGGCATTCCTTGCCACCGAACAGCGGATTCCGGGCTTCGGTAATGGTGTATTGCATGATGTACTATGGAATGCTCGTATAAACCCAAGGAGAAAATTAGAAACACTGACCAGGAAGGATATGAGCACTTTATTTAACAGCATCAAGTCTACTTTGAAAGAGATGCGAAATCAAGGCGGACGCGACACCGAAAAAGACCTCTATGGCAAGGCGGGAGGTTATCCCACCATCCTGTCAAGTAAGACCGTTAAGAACCCATGCCGGGCTTGTGGCGGTGGCTTGGTACGAGAAGCTTATTTAGGCGGGAATATTTATTACTGCCCTATTTGTCAACCGAAATAAACATATTAAAAAAAGAACCCGGTATGAATACCGAATTCTTTGCCAGCAGGGGAAGAGGGGATCGAACCCCCGTTTACGGTTTTGGAGACCGCCGCACTACCGCTGTACTATTCCCCTATGTATGGATTGCCTGTACAATTATACTCTCTTTGAGGAGTAAGTTTTTGCACCAACGAATTGTATTATAACATAGGTATCTGATTAAAGGCAAGCAAAAAATGATGTTTTTATAATTTATATTCCGATTGCCGTTCAATTATAAAATAGAGGCTATATCAGTTCAATGGCATCCTGCACACCGGAAATACCCACAATGCGTATGCCCTTTATTTCTTTTAGGGTATCCGCGTTTGCTTTGGGCAGCACACAGGTGGTAAATCCTAATTTCTTTGCTTCCTGCACCCGATTCTCTGCCATGCTCACAGAACGCACCTCGCCGCTTAAACCCACTTCGCCAAAAACCACCATCTTTTCATCAATGGGACGATTTTTAAAGCTGGAGACTATGGCCATTACAATACCCAAGTCAACAGCAGGCTCCTGTATCTTCATACCTCCTGCAATATTTACATAGGCATCACAACCGCTCATCTGCAATCCCAAACGCTTTTCTAATACAGCCATGAGCAGATTCACTCTGTTAAAATCGGTTCCCGTAGCTTGTCTGCGGGGTATGCCGAAATTACTGTGACAGACAAGTGCCTGTATCTCTATCATAAGCGGACGTGTTCCCTCCATAGAGCAAGCCACCACACAGCCGCTGGCTCCCTTGGGCCTTCCGCTTAACATATACTCGGAAGGATTTTCCACCTCCACAAGTCCTTCCTCCCTCATTTCAAAAACACCTATTTCATTGGTGGAACCAAAACGATTCTTAACACCACGCAATATTCGATAGGATGCATGCCGGTCGCCTTCAAAATAAAGTACCGTATCCACCATATGCTCCAATACCTTAGGCCCGGCTACCGCACCTTCCTTCGTCACATGACCCACAATGAATACCGATATACCCAATCCCTTTGCAAGTTGCAGAAGAACCCCTGTAGACTCCCGTACCTGTGAGACACTGCCGGGTGCGGAGGACACATTTTCATTATACATTGTCTGAATAGAGTCAATAATAACCGCCATGGGATGGTATTTTTTTATGGTTTCACTAATGATATCCAAATTTGTTTCACATAAAAGAAGCAGATTATCATTAAAGGTACCGATTCGGCCCGCTCTCATCTTAATCTGCTTTAAGGATTCTTCACCCGATATATAAAGAACCTTATGATTCTTTAAAGATAGATGGAGGCATACCTGTAAAAGCAATGTAGATTTACCGATACCAGGATCACCGCCCACAAGTGTCAGGGAACCTGCTACTACACCGCCTCCCAGCACACGATCCAACTCCTTTATGCCGGTAAGCACCCTATCCTCTTCCTTCATTTCTATTTCAGACAGCACAGCCGGTATAGACCGTACTGTGCTGCCGCTTCTGTTACCGTTCTTTCTCAGAGAAGCTGTACTGATGGGTTCCTCCACAAAGGTATTCCATTCCCGGCATCCCGGACACTGGCCCAACCATTTGGTAGATTCATAGCCACAACTCTGACAGAAAAACCCCGTACTGTTTTTTCCTTTTGCCATTTTGCACTTATCCCTGCTCTATCCTTACCATTACTTCTCCTGCAGTCTCCAGCTCTACGCTAAGACTGAGTTTACCGCTAAGTCCTGTACTCATTCTTCCAATACTGCTACCGCCTACAAATACTTCGTACTCCGTATCTTCTTTGAGTCCTATGGTAAGCTGGGAATCCTCATCCCCCTCTACCATAAATTTCACAACCCTATCCTCTTCCACAAAATCAAGTACGCTGGTTCCCGGTACGGATTCATATAGAAACATACCGTTTTTCTCAAGCTTAGTCATAGCCTGATAGGTCTTTACCTTGTATAAATCGCCTACATGTTCAAAATCTTCCAGCTTGGTTTTCTGAGTCAGCTTATGATTACCAAAGCTGATTGCTCCGTTTTTTTCTGCGCGAAGTAGTTCTTCAACGATTGCCATTCGTATATCCTCCTGAGTTTAGGTTTTTACCCTGTAAATATAGTAATAGTATAATATATCCAAGACGCACTTACCACTAAAATTTGAAATTAGTTAATAATTTTAAGCGGTTAGCTTCTAAGACTCATTTGTTGCAGTGAATACAACCTTTTCACCCTTATAACCTGCCCTTACTATATCGCCCTGTTTCACCTTGCCCAGAAGGATTTCCTCTGCGAGCGCATCCTCTACAACGGACTGTATTGCTCTCTTCAAGGGCCTTGCTCCCATCTTCATATCAGAATATTTATCTGTTATATGCTCCTTGAGAGCCGGTGACAGCTTTAACTTAATTCCCATTTGCACTTCGCAGCGTTGGGAAAGGTTTTGTGTCAGAAGTGTAACAATTTCTTTCATATTATCCTTAGAAAGCTGATGGAATACAATGATATCATCAATACGGTTAATGAATTCAGGTTTAAATATTTTCTTCACTTCTTCCATTACACCGCTTTTCATTTTTTCATAATCTTTTTTCTCATTACTCTCCACTGCAAAACCCAGATTTTTAGGATCTATTATTCTTTGCGCTCCAGCATTGGATGTCATAATCAGAACCGTATTTTTAAAACTTATCCTGCGTCCTTTAGAATCTGTGATATGACCGTCATCCAATACCTGTAACAGAATATTGAATACATCAGGATGCGCCTTTTCGATTTCATCAAAAAGCACCACGGAATAAGGATTGCGGCGTACCTTTTCACTCAGCTGACCACCTTCCTCAAAACCTACATAGCCCGGGGGCGAACCAATCATCTTAGATATGGAATGACCTTCCATATATTCAGACATATCCACTCGGATCAAAGCATTTTCCGACCCAAACATGGCCTCTGCAAGAGCCTTGGAAAGCTCTGTTTTTCCTACTCCGGTAGGACCTAAAAACAAGAAGGAGCCAATGGGTCTATTCGGGTCCTTCAGACCGATTCTTCCCCTGCGCATCGCTCTGGCCACAGCTTTTACCGCCTCATCCTGACCGATTACACGTTTGTGTAAAATAGATTCCAGCTTAAGAAGTTTTTCACTTTCCTTTTCCGCTAATTTTTTCACCGGTATTTTCGTCCAAATGGATACTACCTCAGCAATCTCATTTTCACTGACTTCATATTTTTTATTGTTTTCCTGATTCTCTTCCCGTTTTTGCATACGCTCAAGCTTTTTAAGCAGTACGTCCTGTTCCCGTCTGAATTCACCTGCCTGCTCAAAATTTTCCATACGGATGGAACGCTCAATCTGTGTTTCTTTGTACTTTATTTCTTCCAAAAGTACCTGCTGCTTCTCCGATATCCTGCCGCTTTTTAAGCGTACCACCGCCGCCGCCTCATCCATTAAATCAATTGCTTTATCCGGTAGATTCCTGTCATTGATATAACGCTCTGAAAGCTTTACTGCTGACTCTATTGCTTCGGGTAAAATTTTAACTTTGTGATGCTCTTCATATTTGGACTTAATACCCGTTAATATGCGGATAGCAGATTCCGTATCCGGTTCTTCTACGCTTACCGGTTGGAACCTTCGCTCCAATGCCGCATCCTTTTCTACATATTTTCGATATTCCATAATAGTGGTGGCACCGACCAATTGGATTTCTCCTCTTGCCAGAGATGGCTTTAAAATATTGGAGGCATCGATTGCACCCTCCGCCCCACCTGCACCTATTATGGTATGAAGCTCATCCAAAAAGAGAATCACATTGCCATCCTCAATCACTTCTTTAATCACTTTTTTTATTCTTTCTTCAAATTCACCACGATACTTACTTCCTGCCACCATACCGGATAAATCCAAGGTAAGGACTCTTTTGTCTTTGACGGTAAAAGGTACATCTCCTGCTACAATACGAAGTGCCAGCCCTTCCACAACAGCCGTTTTACCAACACCCGGTTCGCCTATCAGACAAGGATTGTTCTTGGTACGTCTACTGAGTATCTGAATGACCCTCTGAATTTCTTCTTCCCTGCCTATCACCGGATCAAGCTTTCCGTTTTTTGCCATAGCCGTTAAATCCCTGCTGTATTGGCTCAATGTGGAAGTATGCTTCTTTTGTCTGTTTTTTGCCAGATCCTCTTTGTATAGTCCTCCGTCTTCTCCCATGGCAATCAATATATCAATATATATCTTCTGGGTAGAAACGCCTAAAGTATTTAAAAGACGTACCGCAACATTCTCGCCTTCCTTTATCAATGCCATTAAAATATGCTCTGTACCGGTAAGATTTTCCGTAAATCTATCTGCCTGTCTATGTGCCTCGTCTAAAACTTTTTTAGCTCTCGGAGAATAGGTTGCTTTTTCCTTCATTACCACCGGACCATCCAGTGATATCAACTCCTGTATCATTTCGATAACCTGCATTTCATCCACGCCGTTATCCAGCAATATTTTTGCCGCTACTCCTGTTTTTTCCCGCATAAGCCCTACCAGTATATGTTCCGTTCCTACATATCCCTGTCTTAGGCGCTTTGCTGCTTTCTCCGCCAAGGATAGCGCAGCTTGAGCTTTATCTGTAAATTGTGGTTGCATCAGCAATGTCCTCCATAATCCTCATATATTTCATCAATCAAAGCATGTATTTCTTCTTTGGAAATATTCTTGCAGCTGCTTTTTGCAAGAATCACCTGTAATTCCCGACGTAACTCTCCAATTGTCTGCATCCTGTCCGTATCTATTGCAATAACCGCACCGCGGCGCCGGTCCACCTTTACATAGCCTTCCTGCTTTAACACGGTATAAGCTTTATTTACGGTATGCATATTAATACCTATTGTGTTTGCAAGCTGACGCACGGAGGGAAGCTGTTCCCCTTCCTGAAAATGCGAAGTGGCTATTCCCAGTATAATTTGATTTCGAAGCTGCAGATATAAAGCTTCATCACTATTAAAATCTATTTCTATAATCATAGTTTAGCCTCACCTTCCCATTTGTTATACAAATATTATAACAGGAAAAGGGTAGTGTCAACCGACTTTTCTGAAAATTAATTTTAATTTTAGATATAAATTACGGCAGGCACCTTTCGGTTCCTGCCGCCTGTCTTATGCAAATTCATTGGGTGAGATTACTTTTCATCTTCTCCGTCCCAATTTAAAAATTCAAATTCAAACTCATCATCATCCGATATAAAATTCTTGGATTTCCAGGTTTGGGACTCCACCGTATGCTTTTCCAAATTTCTGGTTTCCACATTCGCTCTTGCCTGTCTTTCCAATCTTTCTTCTCCCACGGATGATTCCGCAGGTCTTGCACCGGCATTTCCCGCAGGTCTGCTGCCCGGTGCTCCCGCTACGGGTCTGGTCCCCGCAGGTCTTGCACCCACCGGTCTGGTTCCGGCATTTCCCACCGATCTGCTGCCCGCATTTGCTCCTGTCGGTCTGGTACCCGCAGGTTTTACACCGGCATTTCCCACCGGTCTGCTGCCCGGTGTTCCTGTTACGGGTCTGGTACCCGCAGGTCTTGCACCGGCATTTCCCACCGGTCTGGTCCCCGCAGGTCTTGTACCCGCAGGTCTGGTTCCCGCAGGTCTTGCACCGGCATTTC
>CAZJAS010000007.1:0-61356 GCA_964544135.1 uncultured Clostridium sp.
AGTAGAGCTACCAGATAAGAGTTTCGTAATTACTTATAAATTTATTAAACCAATTTACACTAACCTACATGCCGCATCAGCGGCTTTAGTTACTGCCTCCCAAAGGCCGTTCAGATATGCTGCGCCAAGCGCCCTGTCATATAATCCATATCCGGGCATATGTCCTGTTTCTCCCCAAATTGTCCTTCCGTGGTCGGGGCGCATAGGACCTGTAAAGCCGATATCATAGAGTGCCTTGATTAGTTCATACATATCAAAAGTACCTTCCGAAGATAAATGAGGCGCTTCCTGAAAATCCCTTGGTGAATTGAATTTTAAATTTCTTACATGAGCAAAATGAATCCTGCCCTTTAAGGAACGAATCATTGCCGGCATATCATTTTCCAGATTCGTACCGTAGGAGCCGGAGCAAAAGGTCAGTCCGTTATGAGGGTTATCCACCATTTTCATCATCCTTTCGATATTCTTTTGATTGGTGATGATGCGTGGCAATCCATAAACGCTCCAAGCCGGATCGTCGGGATGAATGGCCATATTAATATCATATTCATCGCAGACAGGCATAATACATTCTAAAAAATATTTTAAATTTCCGAAAAGTTTTTCTTCATCCACATCCTTATAACTATTGAAAAGTTTTAACAGCTTGCCATCTGCCATTCTTTCCGGTTCCCAGCCCGGCAGTACATGCCCGCTTGCATTTGCTAAGATAGATTCATATAGATTGTCTAAATCCAGTTCATCTATCATATCTTGATTATAGGCAAGCACAGTAGAACCGTCCTCACATTTTCTGGCAAGCTCCGTTCTTGTCCAGTCAAATACGGGCATAAAATTATAGCAAACCATATGTATCCCGCATTTTCCCAAATTGCGAAGCGTTTCTATATAATTATGAATATAAAGCTCTCTGTCGGGACTGCCGATTTTAATGGCATCGTGAACATTGACACTTTCGATTCCCGAGATATGCAAGCCTTCCTCTTCCACTATATCCATCAAGAATCTTATTTCATTTTCTTCCCATAGTTCACCCGGCTGTTTATCATAAAGAGTCGTGATAACGCCCTTTACACCGGGTATCTGCCTGATTTGATTCAGGGTTACCGTATCATGGTCCGGTCCGAACCAGCGCATTGTCATTTCCATATTATTTCCTCCGCTCCACTGTATTGCTGCAATTAATAAATCAATCTGTTTTTCTCATCGGGAATACCGGTTTTACGATAAAAATAAGTATTGATTTGGTCACGCCACTCTCTGGCATTTAATAGCTGTGCGTCAAATCTTTCCTCACCGTTTTTATATATTTCCGGGGGAATGCTGTTTTTCAGGTTCTCCCATTTCGCAATCATATCCTTTACTTCTTCCACTCCCTCAAAATGAGTATTATAAATATGCTGAAGTAAGGTCACTTTATTCTGCATTAAATAGGTATAGGGCAGGTGATGGAAAAAGAGCAGGAGGTTTTCGGGACAGGTCTCTACATTATCATACATTGAGGCATTGGGCTCATGATACTGCTTCGTATAGCCCGTTCCCCTGCTGCTTCTGTCCACACCGATTCCTTTATGGTCCGCCCTGTGATAAGTACCCCAGCGGGAATATTCATAACCGTCTATATCCGGCCCATAATGATAGTGGGGTGTAACCATAAATCCCACACCGAGAGGACTGGTATATTTCTCATAAGTCTCTCTGGAATGAAGCAGCATATCACAAATGGTTTCCACTGCATTTTCCTCTTCTGTTATTGTTTGGATGACCCATTCCCTTGCAATTTCTTTAGCCGAAAGGCCGGTATGAAAGCTAAGTCTTCCAAAGCCATAGAAATTGGCTGCTGCCAAAACACTTCCTGTCCAGTTTTCATCATTTCCTGTGTTTGCAACCGCTGCTATTCCTGTGTTTTGATTGCCAAAGGTGCGTCCGCTTATAATATCAGCCACCGTATCTCGATCGCCTTTACAATAGGTTTTAAAATCCAGTATCTCCTTAAACATAGGTATTAAATAGCATAGATCAATCTGCTGCCCCGTATATTCCTGCGCTGCCTGTACTTCCAACATCTGATTGGTTTTTAGTAATCCTCCTAAAAGTGGGGACACAGGCTCCCGAACCTGAAAGTCTATGGGGCCGTTTTTGATTTGTAAAATAACATTGTCTTTATAATCACCGTCCATGGTAATAAAGCTATCATATCCCGCCTTGGCCCGGTCTGTCTTTTTATCCCTCCAGTCCTGGGTACAATTATATACAAAGCAACGCCAGATAATAAGGGCATTATACTTCTTTACGATATCGGCCAGCATATTGGCACCGTCCGCCTGTGTCCTGCCGTATGTAAAAGGCCCCGGTCGTCCCTCTGAATCTGCCTTTACTAAAAACCCGCCTAAATTAGGAATCTCATTGAATATTTCATGCATCTTATCCTCCCACCAGACAATAACCCCATGATCCAGGGGGTCTGCTAAAGGCAAATCGCCAAGCTCCATGGGAGAAGCAAAGTTCAGGCTTAAAAACAGGCGGATTCCATAACCCGCAAATATCAGGGAAAGTGCGGCAAGATTGTAAAAATGCTTCTTTGTAATTAAATAGCTTGCCTCATCCTTTACATTTACATTATTTATGACCACAGCATTGATACCCACACTTGCTGCCAGTCGGGCGTAATCCTTTGTTCTTTCATTAATTATGATTTGGTTTGCCTCAAAAAAGAAAGAATTGCCCGAATAGCCTCTTTCTATACTGCCATCCATATTATCCCAGTGGTTGAGCATGCGCAGAGGATTGTCGGGGGACAAAAACACTTCCATACCCTCTCTTAGTTCTCCCATCGCACACAATCGAAGTAAATGGAACACGCCGTACAAAAGCCCGTTTTCATCTCCTGCTTCTATCCGCAATATACCTTCTCTTATTGAAATCAGAAAGCTCTCTTTACTATATTTAATATCATTTGCTTTTATAAGAAGAAGGTTTTCTTCCTTTGTACAAAGAACCGCTTCCGTCTTATAATATCCCCGGGCTCCTTTTTGCAATTCCTCAAATGCATTACGCATTATAGCGGAATTCACGTCAAAGCCGCTGATTTTTATTTTCTCAAAATACCGGCCCGAAACTTTATCCTTTTTCTCTCTATAAGTAAGCCATGCTGCAGTATATCTTCTTTCTTCTTTCATTATTATACCCATGCATACCGCAGGCTTGCCTGCGATACTGCCCCATTTTTTCTTTCAACCTTATACTCCATATGAAGTAAATTATTTAGAAAAAAGCAGGATTTCCCTGCTTTTTATCTATTCCAACAATAATGCCTCATTCGCTGTAAGAACCAATCGGATCACACTTTTACCCGTAAGCTCTTCGCTTCGCCTGTCCGGTCCCTGCCCGCCGACATAAACATAATATTTTCCTTTACGAACACAAAACCTGGCTTCTTCGTCAAATAAGGCAAATGCCTCCGCCGACAGATGTATCGATACTTCCTTTTTTTCACCCGGTTTCAAGGTACATTTTGCGATTCCCTTAAGCTGTGCATTGGGTATGTTTTCCTGTTCATGCACCTCTTCTGCCTTCACATATACCTGAATGGTCTCCGTTCCTTCCCTTGAGCCCGTATTTTCTACAGTTACCTTTAAGTCTACACCCTTTTTCGTCACAATGTCTTCTGAGAGCACCGCATCCCCATAGGTAAAGTCCGTATAGGAAAGTCCGTAGCCAAAAGGATAGAGAGCATCATTCTTCATATATCGATAGGTTCTTCCCTTCATTGCATAATCCGTAAATTCGGGTAATTCCTCCGATGTCTTGTAAAAGGTAATCGGCAATCTTCCCTCGGGATTCTTATCTCCGAATAAGATATTGGCAATGGCCTTGCCGCCCTGTGCGCCCGGATACCAACCCTGTACGATTGCATCAATATGTTCATCCGCCCATGTTACGGCCAATGCACTGCCTGATAAAAGCACCAGTATGACCGGCTTACCGCTGGCATAAATCGTTTCCAGTACCTCCTGCTGCAGACCGGGAAGATCCAGATTGGGCTTATCGCCGCTGGCAAATTCATTGCCCATATCGCCCTCTTCGCCCTCTAAACCGGAATCCAGTCCCATACAAGCTATGATGACATCACTTTCATGACATATTTCCTTTACTTCCGAAATGCGCTCATTACCCTCACTCAGCGCCGTCACTCTATCCTCGAAAAGATGACAGCCCTCAGATGCTAACACACGCACCTCTTCCCCTAAATAATCTTGAATCCCTTCCAATACTGTAATGTATCTGGAAGCGGTACCTTCATAATTACCTACCAATGCCCTGCGATTATTCGCATTGGGCCCTATTACACCTATGGTCTTAGTATTATTTTTATTAAGAGGTAAAATTCCGTCTTTATTCTTAAGCAATACAACACTCTTTTCGGCAGCCTTTAGATTCAAATCCTTCATTTCTTTGGAATCCACTACCGTATAGGGAATCTTATCAAAAGGATTCTCTTCTTTTTCTTCCATTACACCCAGCTTCATGCGTGTGGTAAATAGATTGATTAATGCTTCGTTAAGCCGCTCTTCATCCACCCTGCCATCCTGTACCGCTAGCAGTAAATAGGCAAACATCTCACCGCAGTTTAAATCACAGCCATTATTTAAAGCCATGGCAGCTGATTCCACAGGTGTTTTTGTCACATTGTGCCCTTCATGGAAATCTTGAATTGCCCAGCAGTCCGATACTACATGACCCTTAAATCCCCATTCTTTTCTTAGGATATCCTGAAGTAATTCTTTACTGCCACAGCAAGGCATACCATTCGTCCTATTGTATGCACCCATCACAGCTTCAACATGGCCTTCCTTGACACAGGCCTTGAAAGCAGGCAGATAAGTTTCATATAAATCCTGTTTATTTACCCTTGCATCAAAATGATGCCGCAGATCCTCCGGTCCGCTATGAACCGCAAAATGCTTTGCACAGGCCGCCGCCTTCAAATACTTTTCGTCATGTCCCTGCAGTCCTTTCACAAAACGCACTCCTAATCTGGAGCTGAGATAAGGGTCTTCGCCAAAGGTCTCATGCCCTCTGCCCCATCTTGGATCTCTGAAAATATTTACATTCGGTGCCCAAAAGGTCAAGCCTTTATAAATATCCCTATCATCATACTTTTGCTGCATATTAAATTTAGCTCTTCCTTCTGTAGAAATGGCGTCCGCTATTATTTCTATAAAATCTTCATCAAAAGTCGCAGCAAGACCGATTGCCTGTGGAAATATGGTTGCTGTACCTGCTCTCGCAACACCATGTAAGGCTTCGTTCCACCAGTTATAAGCCTTTATTCCCAATCTCTCAATTGCAACCGCCTTATGTACTGTTTGTGACACCTTCTCCTCCAGTGTCATCTGCGCCACAAGTTCTTTTGCTCTTTTTGTGTAATCCTGTAGTTTTTCTTGATTTTCTACTATATCCATATATTCCTCCTGCGTAGCATATTCATTTTATTCCCATACTGTCTTCATTATATCTTACTGCTTTTAAAATGCCAATTATTCATTGCTTACCATTTTGCATTTTTTGCTATCTTCCCTCTTATTATTTGCAAGCTTGCGGAATTTTGCCGGTGTAACTCCTTTTGCTCCGGTAAATTTATTGATGAAATAATCCGAATTATTGTAGCCTACCATGGTTGCAATATTATATACTTTTTCATCCGTCTGCAAAAGCAGCTTCTCTGCGTTTTTTAATCTGACACTATTTAAATAGTCCTTAAAGCATACATTAAACTGCTTTCGAAACAGCTGTCCCAAATAAGGCCTGCTGATATAATATTTTTCGCTCAAACTCTTTAAACTGATATCCTTCATATAATTTTGCCGGATATCTTTTTTAATCTGCAAAAGCAGATTAGCCGTTTTCTGACCGCAAAACTGCATACGGAATTCCGCATAATTTAAGACAAATCTCTTAAATAAAATACGGCTGCCTTCCATTCTTTGAGGATTAAAATCATGTTCACTGATAAATTGCAGGACCTCTTGTTTAGATATACCCGGTTTATCTTCATCACAATTCTGCAAAATCCTTACCTGAAGATAATCACGATACATCCGCACCATTCGATAATCAGCACCTGCTGCATATATTTCACGAAATATCTCATTTACATCCTGCTCTATTGCATCTATGCGGCAGAAAGTAATATCCTCTAAAAGCCGTTCCACCTTATTAATGTTTATACCCGTTCTCACCCCATATAATATCTGAGGTTCCTTATACCCTTTTACACGAATCAAATTATCCATTTTATTTCTCCTTTGCAGTATACCAACTCTCCTCCGGTCCTAGATAGGATGCCTTCGGTGTCCTCCCTTCTTCATAGATCAGGATTCGTTTTGCAACCAATCCCGCATCCGGCAGCAACAGTGAAACCGTATTGATGCCTGTTTGCAAAAGAATCGGTATCTTACAAATCCTTCTGCCGGTCAAGACTCCCCTGCTCCAAACCTCATCCTCCGTTTCTCCTGCCCTATAACCTGACGGCACCGTATTTTCATAGAAAGCTTTTTCCCCATTTATTCTTAATCCATAACAGAGCTCCCCGTTTCTCTTGATAGGATTTGCAGGCGCAAACCAAATCTCGCATAAATATCGCCCTTCCCGAGGTACCATAATGCGATATGACAGAACCGGCTCCTTTCCCCTTACAAAATCCGCCGTATCCGGATAGGCCTTCATACCATACCCGGTTATCCCATAATCGGCAAGAAGCTTAATTTCACAGCCCTCCGGTTCTTTTTTTTCATAATAATGGAGCACCTCCATCACATAGCCTGATTTTCCGGGAAGAAAAGTCATGGGGGGAAGCTCCGTATCCCATCTTTTTGCCCGAAAGAGAATACTAACCACCGTATCCCCGTCCGTTACTAGGGCTTGGGCAGTAACTTCTGTTTCGTCTTCTGCCATGGCAGAAGCCATGGGCAGCTTACTTCTGTCACAGGTAAATACCACCTTGGCGCTGTCACTCACATTTCCTTTTTGCTTATCACAAGAAAGCCAACCGCATTCGGGCATAGTAATCCGATAGAATAAGCTCCCAATTCCGGTATTAGCAATTTCTATTTCCGTCTTCACACCTTGTTCATAGAGAAAATCTTCTATCACAAGCTGCATGGGCTCTCCGTATTTCTTATCGTAAACCGCTTCTTCTTCCACGGCAGATACAAGCATTCTCGGTCTGGTAAACGGTTCCACTATCATCCGCACCGGATATTGGCACCCATCCTCATTCCATTTTGTAAAACCGATATGAGTAGCCGATTCCATCCCCCGCCATTTTCCTTTTTTAAATATTGACCATTCCTCTCCGAGCTTTTTATCGATTAAGATACAAGAAGCCACCATTTCTCCGGCAATATTAGCCTGTTTTTTCCCCTGCTTGGCATACAAATGATTGATCGCGGCATATAAATGCAGCTTTAATAAATTAGCCGATGCCAGTGCCGCATATCCAAAAAGGCTGTAAGCCGCTTCCGCTTCCTCTTGCGGAAGGGCATTCAGAAATTCTGTTGTTTTTTGTTTTAGTTTTTCTGCTTTTTTTAACATAATAAGGGCTTCACTATGGTGGCAGGGATGGTAGACCGACGGGTTTAGGGATTCCGGTTTTCTTAGGCTGTTTAGCCGTACTGTTTTTGTTATGATCCATTCTGCGCGGGAAAGCTGTTTTTCACAAAGCCGCCTTCCTAAATGTCCCCTTAAAATATCCAGGGTATATTCCCGCTCCCTCCCGGGAGCATCCGTCCCCCAGCTCTCAAAATCATATGCCAGATTCATAAAATAAGATAAAGGAAATTCATTAAATTTCAAATCTCCCACATTTACAATCCAAACCTCCCTTACCCCATAATCATAAGCCTCTGACATCTGCTCCCAAATTTTTATAAGGGGCGTGGAGTTTAACCACTCATAGGATACCGGCCCGCCATGATAATCCAAATGATAGTACATTCCGAATCCTGCGGAATGACTGCGCATTTTTTCATCAGGCAATGTCCGCATATATCCAAAATTATCTTCACAGAGCATTAAAATAACATCCGAAAGCTCCTCCCATTCGCATAGTCCTTTTGTTTTATCATCTCCATAATAAAAAAGCTCCACTTCCTTATAAAGTGCTAACAGCATGGGAAGTGTTTTCTTTGTATCCGCTTCTGCCTTGCGGATTAATTTCTTTTGGCAGCGTATAATATCCTTTAGTAGGTCTATATTGTCCTTTAAGCCGGCTTCCTCGCCCAATATCTTGCTGTCCCTCTCTCCTCTCATGCCTATGGTAACCATACTTTCCCATTTGGCGCTTCTGGAAAGAGCGTCCCTCCAATATTTTATTAGACCTTTCCTGTTCTTTCTAAAATCCCATTCATTTCCATAAATACTGTTTATACCTCGTACCTTATCCCACTCCTCACTTGCACGCAAACAAGGCTCATGATGAGAATTGCCTATTATGATTCCGTACATATCCGCCAATTCTGCAGATGCGGGGCCCGGTCCGTCCAAGGCAAAGGAGGATGTCCACATAGCCGGCCACAAATAATTCCCCTTTAACCGTAGTAATAATTCAAAAACTTTATCATACATTTTTGCTGTAAATCCATCAAAATGCTCCATCGCCCAGCTGCCGAAGCAGGGCCATTCATCATTGATAAAAAAACCTCTGTATTTTACGGAAGGCTCCTTTGAAATATGTATCTTTGGAAGAGTGATTGCTAATCTATTACGTTTGTCAATCACCGCATCCGCCCAATAGCATAGCGGTGACACCCCCATTAATTCAGATAGATGGAACATGCCGTAAATAGTACCTCTTTTATCGCTCCCTCCGATTATCAGTGCATTTTTTACACCGGGAAAAGGTGCTTTTAAATTCCAAAATCCATAAACCTCCCATTTCCCGCGAATCAAGGATAAATCAATTTTACCTGATTTTTCCAAAGCATCTAAAATCAAGCTGTTTCCGCACATTGCAAACAAAACCACCGTATCACCGAAAAGTGCAGAATCCTTTTTCAGAACTACTAATTCCCCTTTTTTACCGCATACAAGATTATAATCTTCTACCACTTTTCCTGCTATTTTATGTATGCCGGCATCCCCATTCTCCTCAACAAAAAAGACCGCATTTTCTTTTTCTCCCGCTAATGTAAATACTCCCATTTCTGTTCCCCATTTCTTCATCATCCCCTGTATTAAATATGCATTAACCGCTGATAAATCCCGGTGCGGGTAACCCTTCCGCATTATATAGATTGGCTTTCCGGGGATAGTTATTCCATGCATAGCGGCAATGCTTTGGCGATTCCACCTCTTTGCAGTATGCCAGTACCGTATCCCCTTCAATCAAAGCATGGGCTTTATGGAAGATACCGTCCTCGCCTGCCAGCTCTACGGAATAAACCTCTCCTCCCGTTCCCTTCGCAAGCAGACCGCTTCCCAAGGAGGTAAATAAAATCCTGCATTTATTTTCCTCAACTTGCATGCCTGCATACAGGGGACCGCTGTCAACCACATCCTCACCATAAGCAGCTTTTTGTACCGCCAAAGCCAAGCGTTCTCCTAAAGTCATCTTATTCTGAGGATGCAAATCATTATATTCACCGATATCAATGGCAGACACCATTGCAGTATGTGGATTACTAAGAGACTTTCGCTGCTCATTTCTGAGCACGGCCCATTTTGTATCCGTACAGGGTATTCGGCTGTCCGCAAATCCGGCCAGCTGCACATATATAACAGGCAGCTTTTCATTTTGAAAAAGCTCCCTCCAGTCCGTAACGGCCCCGTTAAAATACTTTTCATATATTTCCGGAACGTCCGTATTGGATTCGCCCTGATAAAAAATCATAGCCTTTATACTATGACCCGCAAAGGGCGATAACATGCCATTAAAAACACCCGTAGCTTTGTATTGAAAAAAAGTTAGATTGGGCAGTACCAGCATTGTTGTTACAATTTTATAATCCCAAACACCCTGTAGAGGCACCACTTGTGCTCCGCAGCTTATATAGTATGGCTTTCCCGGAATAAATCCTCCCGTATCTCTGAAAACCAGCATCTCAATCCTGATATGATTGCATCCCTTTTTTAAATAGGAGGATGAAAAATCATATTTTCTGGGCGGATAGCAGTATTCTGTTTTACCCACCGAATGACCGTTAATATAAACCTGATCCGCATCCACTATCGCTCCCAAATATATCCTTGCATTCTCATCGCTGACTTCGTTTAAATAGAATTCCCTCTCCACTATGAGGCTGCCGTGAAAATCCCTTAATTCCGTATCCTCCCATAGCCCCGGCACTATAATCTCACCGCTTTTTCCACGAGGTGTATCCGAAAACCGCTCCGCCAGCTCATACCATCTTTTATGTTGAACTTCTTCCTCTTTCTGTATCTCTTCTATATAACCGGGCTGCCGGCACTGCTTGATTTCTTCCTGATACTCCGGATAGTGCATAATAGTCTTTTCGCTGCACCATGCTTGAATCGGCGTTCCCCCGATTGCTGTCCTGATTAATCCGATGGGAACCTGATATTTTTCATAAAGCGTTCTTGCCATGAAAAAACCGGCGGCACTGATTTGCAATAAATCCTGCCCCCTTGCACACTTCCATTCCCCTCCTGCAAGGTCTCTTCTGGGAGCCTTAAAATCATACTCCATAGGCACCGCAAACTCTCTGATGAAGGGATAATCGGAACCGGCAATCGCTTCCTTAGTCACATCCAATGTCCTGATTACCGGCAGCTCCATATTGGATTGTCCGGAAAGCATAAAAACATCACCGAATGCCGCATCTTTAATAACCGCCGTATCCTCGGATTCACCGTTCACAGAAGAAATTTCTTCAATAAAAAAGGACACACCGCTTTCAGCGGAAGACGGTGGCAGTGCCAATTCAAACCGTCCTTCCGCATCTGCCTGCCCCTCTATCCGCATATCTTTAACCTTTATAACAATACGGCTGTCTGCTTTTGCAAAACCTTTTATGTAATTCCAGGCATCACGCTGTAACACCATTCCATCGGAAAAGAAAGGTGATAACTTCATAATCCATCCCCCTTTACCAGATACGATAATTTCCGCTAAGAGCCAATAACGCAAAAAAGTAGAGACAATTATCATAATATCTTCTATCTCCGGTACGAAGAGGTGTTTCCCAGAAGCGTTTCACCCAGCTTTTGGCGATTTCACCTTCATAAGCCAATGCACCCTGGGCATTGGTCGCAAGCAATCCCACGGGATGCAGTGCTTCTCCCTCAAGCCTTCTGCCATCTATTTCATAGATACCAAAAGCAGCTTCATAAGCATTACCAAAAAATTTAAACAGCCGTTCTGCAGCTCCTATTTGTCCTTCATCCTTTTTAAACCATTCATAATCCAATCCGATATTAGCCACCGTACGATAAGCATCCGAATAAAAAATATCATGTCTGTCTTCGGTCCATTCAAGCGGTCTGCTCATAGGACTGCCGTCAAACTCAGCATATTCAGCGGAAAGTCCCGTTATGGGATGGCAGGCCACCGCAAGATACTGTCTGCTTTTTTCTGCGGCGCATTTCCAGAATTCCCTGTCCTCTTCATTTGCCCAAAGTGCAAAGAGCTCATAAAAATGAGGCATATGGTAGGAGGGATCCGTAAAATCCGAACCCGGAACAAATAAAATCTGATGATTCTCCAAATTCCACATAGGAGTACCCGGTCTGCCTTTTTCTCCTTTATGTAAGCAAGCCCTTAAAATCTCTTTTGCTTCCTCGGAATAGCAAAAAATTCCCTCTCCGTCTCCCCATCTATGGGATGCGAAAAATAATGCCATGGCAAAAAATTCTTCACCGTCGGGTGCCGGTCCGTAAGCATTCTTACTTCCGTCCAACCCGCAGGACCAAGCAAAATATCCTTCGTTTTCTCCCTCTTCCATCCACATATAGGTTTTCGCCCATTTCCAGATGCGGTCAAATTCTTCCTTCTTATCCAGCTGTACACAAATCATCATGCCGTAGGACATGCCCTCCGTACGCGCATCATGATTACCGGTATCCTCAAGATAACCCATATCATCTCCTACCGGATGATATATTCTTTCCTCTTCACTTCCATAAAAGAACGTCTGAAAGACCGTTTCCACTTTTTGTGCAACGGCCTCTTCGGTAATTCCCATCTCATTAAATATATTTCTGTATTCTTTGTTGTACAAATTTTGATTCATAAGCCACATCCCCCATTCTTTTTAGTTTATAATCCTTTCTCCATTATAGAGATTAATTTATAAACAAGCTTACCAAAGAATGTGATTTACTGCTCAATTATTGCTATTTTTAGGGAAAGATACATAAATATACAATTTTTGATCAATATATTTAGCGGTAATCTTACCCTCCATCTTATAATCAGTTAAAGATACAATAGCAACTATCCTTCCAAAAATCATATACATGCAAAAAATGGCAAAGCTTACGGCATAGCTGCTTAGACTATGCCGTAAAGGATTTCCTTATTTGAATATCTTATTTATTTCTTACTCCACTATAAAAGAAGTAATGCCCGTTTTTAGCCCATCCATATTTTCATGCAGTATATCCGCAGTCTTTCTAAGCTCTTCCACATGCTCCATCAGGCCCTCTGCCGTAGAATTTACTACCGCGGCAGAAGCGGCGGTTTCCTCTATAATTGCTGATATATTTTCTATGCCCTGCAGTGCCGCTATTTTTTGGGTTTCCGCCATTTTTGTATTTTGCATAATATGATCTATGAGGGTGCGTAAATGAATCATATACTCTTGTACTATATGGAAAGCAGACTGTACCTCCTCAACCGCAAGAGATTGCAGCTCTACCATCCTTCGTGATTCATCCGCATGGCTCACGCTTATTTTTGTACTCCTTTGGATCCCTTCCACCGTCCTGCGTATATTTTGACTGGCTACGGATGACCCCTCCGACAGCTTCCTGATTTGCTCTGCCACTACCGCAAATCCCCGTCCGCTTTCTCCGGCCCTTGCCGCCTCAATAGAAGCATTTAAGGAAAGTAAATTTGTTTCTCCAGATATTTGATTAATGGTATCTATGAAAAAATCTATCTGTTCAAATTCTTTTTGTAACAGAGAAATACTCTCTCCTACCTTATCGGTGATACCGGCAGTTGCCTGCGCTCTTTCATCCAGCAGCTGTACCGAGCTGATTCCCTCCAGTAATTGATTGTCGGTCTGTTTAATTACCTGCTCGATTTCTCCGATACCTTCTGTTATCAATCGAATTTCTTCCGACAGCCTATCCGTTTTTAACAGACATTCCTGTGCATTCTGGGCCTGCACCTCCATACCCGTATGCATCTGGGCGATTGCATAGGTAATATTTCCGGAGTATTCTTCTATTACGCCTGAGACCTTTGTAACAGCTTCCGTGCTTCCCTGTACCAAAAAGGTAGAGGATGCCACCTTCTTTACCAGCTCGCGGGTATTTTGCACCATATGATTGAGAGACATTCCCAGCTCTGCAAATTCATCCCGTCCTCTTACCTTCACCTGTGCCAGTAAATTGCCTTCCGCTATTTTTCCCATATTCCTTGTCATACGCTTCATGTTTTTACCGATGCGCCAAGAAAGCAAAATTCCTGTAAGAGCTGCCGCAATACAGGCAAGCACTACCAAAAGAACGGTCACATCCTTAATATGATCCGCCTGCTTAATCACCACCGCTTCCGGCACAAGACCACAAATCATATAGGTATTGTCCTTGTTTTTACTGTATAAAAAGTAACATGTCCCACCCTGATACTCTGTAATATAAAATCCCGAAAGCTCTTCCGACAAATAACTGTCAACATAGCAGGATAATTCCGTGAATATGGTTTCCTCCGCACCGGGTACACATTCTATACCGCTCCTTGTCACCAGGCCCACTATGCTTTCTTCTCCCAAATCAATTCCCTCAAGAAGATTTTCCACTGCATTTTTCTTCATATCCACAACAATATAGCCCGTCCTGCTTGTATTGGGGCACATATAGGATAAAATGGTATCTTCTGTCTTTAAGGAGAGCTGCCGGTCCACCATGGGATGAGAATCCACCCATAGGGCATTGTTGCTGCCGTACTGGGCTTTCACGGTATCTGCCAGTTCCTGATAAAAGCCCGGTAAATCCGTTTTACTATATTCCACCTTAGTTGTAAGAAGACTCACACTTTCTTTGGATATAATATGTATATTATTGATAAAGGCATTGCTTACCTGACTGGAAAACATCATGTCTCTGGCATCTTTCATTACGGCGGCTCTCTTAATCTCATCCGCTTCTGCACCGCTTTCCTCATAGAGTCCCAGCAAATATTTGCCGATGCTCTCATCATTGGCATATTTAAAGGCTTCCGATTCGATAAACTCCATTCCCAGCTCCACATATTTTACAGACATATTCAATGTCTCCAAGGTAGCTGTTTCATATTTTTCCTTCAGTCCCTGCGCAGCGCTTTCATAAGCCTGCACACCTACCATAATAACAAAAATAACCGGCACGCAAAAGCAAAGCAGTATCTGGATTCCGATACCGATTCTTCCCTTCTTGCGTCCGGTTGATTTAGTTTTTTTCAAAGCAGTCCTGTTTTTTTTATCTTTTTTCTTTTCCCTCATCAGTATCCCCGCTTTCTCCCATAAGCAATACATTATCCGGTTAATTTCTTTTATTATACCGTATAAAATACTTTATAAACTGCAATAATTATGGTAAAAAGCGTGAAAATTAATCAATTTAAGTTAAATAAAGCAGCTGCCACCTACAAATTCTCTTAAGATAGAATTATTAGGCAGGCTCTCGCTGCTGACTCCCAAAAAATAGTCAAGAAACTTTAGCAGCCTCTTTGCTTCATAATATTCCGGTTCGCCCTTATGAATTCCAAACAGTAGCGGCTCAGCAAACTGCTTTAGCACCGCCAATTCATAAATCAATGCGGAGTTAAACATAGCATCCGCGCTTTCCTGGAAGGGAAATATATTTTCTTCCTCACCTCTTCGCACAGACGGCCACATTTGAATGGTTCTTCTGGCATCGGCTCCCCTTGTGCGGGCGTCACGCACCATCCTCCTTAACAGCCTTACATCCGTGGTGGGGATTCTGTTATGCTCATCAATATTTAAGCTGGTGAGTGCACTGATATAAATCTTATATTTGCTCTCCTCCGGCAAAGCATGGGCCGTCTTTTCATTTAAGCCATGAATTCCTTCTATTACAAGGATATCCTCTTCACCCAGGGTAATGGTATTACCTTTATATTCCCTTCTTCCCGTTTTAAAATTAAAGGAGGGCATTGCTACGGTCTCACCCCCAAGTAAACGGCACATATCCTTATTAAACTGCTCCACATCGATTGCATCTAAGCACTCAAAATTATATTCCCCGTTCTCGTCCCTGGGTGTAAGCTCTCTGTTTACAAAATAATCATCCAATCCGATGGGATGGGGCTTAATACCATGGGTACGCAACTGTATGGAAATACGGTGGGAAAAACTGGTTTTTCCGGAGGAGGAGGGTCCTGCAATCATAATAAATTTAACATCTCCGCGATTTACGATTTCTTTTGCTATCTCTCCTATTTTTCTTTCCTGCTCCGCTTCCTGTACCAGTATCATATCACTGATATTCCCGTCGCATATTTGATCATTCAAATCACCTACAGTTGATATATTTACCCTCTTTCCCCATCTCTCGGCATCCTTGAGCGTTTCAAATAATAGCTTGCTGGTAGGCGCCTTAGGCACATGACAGGGGTTCTTACGTTTTGGCAATAGCAGCATCATGCCACCCTCATATGCTACCAGGTCAAAATATTTAACATATCCTGCATTGGGCAGCATATAGCCGTAATAATAGTCAAAATAACCTTCCATCTCATAGATATTTACAAATGAGCTTCTTCTATATTTAAATAAGTTTTCCTTATCTTTCATTTCCTTTTTTCTGAATAATTTCATAGCATCATCAATATGATATGATTTTTTGTAAAGAGGCATTTTAAGCGCAATCAGCTCATGCATCCTCTCTTTTACCTTTTGCACGAACTCTTCTGTAACGGTAAAATCACCCGTATTGATATAATAACCGTTTCCAACGGTAAACTCCACCCTGCAGGCTTGTGCACATTCGGCACCTGCTATGTCATAAACAGCTTTCATGGTAACCATGGTTGCGGTCCTGACATAGGTCTTATTCCCCACCACATCCTTATATGTAAAGAACTCCAAAACACCGCCGCGTACAGCCTTTTTAAACAGTTCTCTTATTTTATTGTTCACAGCTACCACTGCTATCTGATTATCATAGGCGGGTTGGTATTCCGCTACGATTTCTTCATAGGTAATGCCGTTTTTATACTTTTTTTCTTTTCCCTCAATCATAAATGTCAGCAATTAATAACACCTCTCTTTTCTTGTCTCCGACAGCCTTCCGGCTAAATTACTGTAAACGGACATTTTTCATCAGCCGCCTCGATTATCATTTCCGGCAATGTTCCAGCAAAATAGTCCTGCATATAAGGAATGAATAATTTTTCCAATCCATAATGTCCCGCATCAATTACCGCTATATTCTGTGCTATCAGATCAATCCCCATATGATGATCAATATCCCCTGAAATCAGCACATCCACGCCTGCTTTTACGGCATAGGGAATAACCGATTTTGCGGAACCCGGAGAGATGGCTGCAATCTCTAATTGTTCGTCTGGCTCCCCATACACCCGCACGGTCTGCAGATGGAATATTTCTTTGACATAGGATGCACATTCAGCCAATGTCATAACTTCAGGTAGTCTTCCGTACCTCCCGATGCCCTCCTTGGAAAACTCATCCTCATAAGTAATTTCAAGCACTTGTTTGTTTTGCAAAAGCATTTCATCAGCTGCAGCATCCGCCATACCTAAAACGTCAAAATTGGTATGCATGGCATAATAGCATATATCGGCCTGCAGCAGTCTGAGAACACGTCTTCCTATAAAATCTTCATCCGTTATACTCTTTATCGGCGTAAAAATAAGGGGATGATGTGTAAGAAGCATATCCGCACGTGCATCAATGGCAGCTTCGATTACTTCATCGGTGGCATCCACTGCCAAAAATATTTTTTTAATCTCCTTTGTGCTTCTGCCTGCTAAAAGACCCACATTATCCCAGTCCTTCGCAAAGGCTGATGGTGTGAGTATTTCCAATCTTTTTATGATTTCCGAACATCTCATAACGCTGCTCCTTCCTCATAGAAAGCAAGACATTTTTCAATATCTTCATTTTCCGAAACAAGCTCTAAGTGACGCGTACAAATTCTCTGATATGCCTCTTTATTAATTTCCTTATGACTTGTATGCAACTTCTGAACATTTAATTTTGTAAGAATATTATTATTTCTCTCCCATAGAAGCTCCAGATAATCCCGCAATACTGGATTTCTTTCCCGTAAAAGCAAAGGCCCGAAGCTATCTGCGATTCTTTGCTCTGCTTCTCCAAAAAAACCGGATTCCTCAATACTATCATAGAGCTCGACCTTGTATTGTGACGGTATCGCTTTTATAATAGGATAGAATTTTCCTTCTTCCTCTACCATATTCTCTTGTATGATTTTAATACCATGAGTTCGCAGATATTCCCTAAAAAATCGTAGTTCCGATTGGGGCTGTAAAATCAATTCCTTCATTTTAAATATTTTATCAAACCCGTCAGATAGGATTTTAACCATAAGGCTGCCGCCCATGCCTGCGCAAACAAGCGCATCCGCTTCACCCGGCATAAGAGCTGTAAGACCGTCTGAAAGCCTGGTTTCTATGTATTTTGAGCATTGATAAGCCTCTATGTTTTTTCTGGCACTCTCGAGAGGACCCGGCCTTACATCCATGGCATATACTTTGGATACTTTTTTATATTTGCATAAATAAACAGATACAAAGCCATGGTCACATCCTACATCGGCAACACGGCTGCCCTCTGTAACCATATCCGCTATAGTTTTTAATCGAATAGATAACTCCATGGCTTGTCCTAATCCAAATAATCCTTTAATTTACGGCTTCTGCTGGGATGTCTCAGCTTTCTGAGCGCCTTAGCTTCAATTTGACGAATTCGTTCACGGGTCACACTGAACTCTTTGCCCACCTCTTCCAGTGTGCGTGCTCTTCCGTCATCCAGTCCGAAACGCAGGCGAAGCACCTTCTGCTCTCTCTCCGTAAGTGTTCCCAATACTTCAACAAGCTGCTCTCTTAATAAAGTAAAGGCGGCTGCATCCGCAGGTACCGGTACATTATCATCCTGAATAAAGTCACCCAAATGGCTGTCTTCTTCTTCTCCGATAGGTGTTTCTAAGGAAACCGGTTCTTGACTTATTTTAAGAATCTCACGAACCCGTTCAACCGGCATATTCATCTCAACCGCAATTTCTTCAGGGGAAGGCTCCCTTCCCAGCTCCTGCAAAAGCTGACGGCTCACACGAATTAATTTATTAATGGTTTCCACCATATGGACGGGAATACGGATTGTCCTTGCCTGATCTGCAATTGCTCTTGTAATCGCCTGTCTGATCCACCAGGTTGCATAGGTAGAAAACTTATAGCCCTTTCTGTAATCAAACTTCTCTACAGCCTTAATCAACCCCAAATTACCCTCCTGAATCAAATCCAGGAAAAGCATGCCTCTTCCCACATAACGCTTTGCAATACTGACAACCAGCCTTAAATTTGCTTCGGCAAGACGTTTTTTAGCTTCCAAATCGCCTAACTCCATTTTTTTAGCAAGGTCAACTTCTTCCTCTGCGGTTAGCAAGGGAACCTTACCGATTTCTTTTAAATACATTCTGACAGGGTCTTCAATACTAATGCTGTCAGGTACGGAAAGGTCTATTTTTTCAACATCTACATCTTCCTCTTCTGCCAGTTCGATTTCCTCGTCATCTACGTCATCTTCTTCCGTAATACGTAAAACATCGACACTGTTGTGTTCTAATATCTCTAATATTTTATCAAATTGTTCCTCATCAAGCGACATATCACTAAAGAAATTATTGATTTCCTGATACTCGAGTACATTCTTTTTCTTCTTTGCAATGGCTAAGAGGTCTTTAATCTTCTCATCAAACCTTGCTAATGTGTTTTCGTCCATTTGCGGTTCCATCCTTTCGAAACGTAATAGTAGTATAACCTTAATCCAGTGAAATATGCGTTTTACTAAGTTCTTCCAATGCCTTCTTCCCCATAATCACCTGGTTCAGGGCACTGACATCACTTCCTAACTTGCCGGAATAGTACTCATAGCTATTCTTTTTAACAGCATATAAAATATCATGGAAGGCTCTTTCCTTTTCTTGCTTTGTTTCCACCGCCTCCACCTTGGTGTTAAACAATGCAGCAGCTTCCCGCTGCTCCTCTTCATCTTCAAACATGCTTACAATGGCTGCCGGGTTGTACCGGCCCACATTAATATCTGCAAACAGACGCTCTGCTACCTTCCTATATAATTCCTCCGTAAAATCAGAAGGTTCTATATAAGCTGACACTTTGGGAAGCAGATTGGGGTAGTCCGTAATCCAGGTAAGCAGCATTCTTTGTACAAGCTTCCCGTTTTCTCTGGGAGAAATCTTCTTACTGCCTGCCTGCTTTGGCCTCTCTATCGGCTTTACCAGACCGATTTGCGCTCCTAAGGTATTCACAAGCTTTCTTAGATTTTCAAATCCGATATGATACGCCTCGGCCACAGCCTCAAGATAGTTTTCTCTTTCCACCTCTATCTCAAATTTGCAAAGCTTTTTTGCTATTTCTTTATGAAATTTTGTTTTACTTTCGGGATCCTTTAAATCATAATTTTGTTGCAGCACACGGATTTCAAACATAAAGCTGTTTTCCGCATGATCTATTCTCTCCTGAAAAGCTTCTCTTCCCTCGGTCCTTATAAAATCATCAGGGTCCTTATAGGGCTTCATATTGATGACTTTTCCGGTCACACCGCTTTCCCGCAAAATACCGATGGCCCGAATCGCAGCATTTACGCCTGCGCCGTCGCTGTCGTAAGCAAGCAACACATTATCGGTATACCTCTTTAATAAACTGGCTTGTCCCGTTGTAAAAGAAGTTCCAAGCGAAGCCACCGCCTGAGTAAATCCTGCCTGATGCATAGAAATAACATCTAAATATCCTTCGCATAAGATAATATTGCCTGCACGGGCAGTACGGGCAAAATTAAGTCCATAAAGATTTCTGCTCTTATCGAAAATAGGTGTTTCGGGAGAGTTTAGATATTTGGGATTACCGTCCCCCATCACCCTGCCGCCAAATCCGATTACACGATGATTCACATCTTGGATGGGAAACATGATCCTGTTCCAGAATTTATCATGGGTACCATAGCGCTCGTCAAAGCTAGCAAGTCCTACCTCTTGTAGGAGCTTCTCATCATACCCTTTTTGTTTTAAATAACGGGTCAAGTCATCACTTGTTTTATTGGCAAAACCCAATCCGAATTTCTTCATGGTTTCTTTACTTATCTGCCTGTTATTTAAATATCTGTAACCGACCTCGCCCTGTTTTGCATAGAGTTGATAATAGAAATATTTTGCAGCCTCCTTATTGGCCTCTAAGAGTCTTGCCCTGCGATTTTCTTTTTTCTTCATTTCCTCGGAGTATTCTACCTCCGGCAAATTCACACCCACCTTCTCCGCCAGCATCCGAATGGCTTCACCAAAATTATAGTTTTCATAATTCATAATAAAGGTAAATACATTACCGCCTGCACCGCAGCCAAAGCAATAATACATTTGCTTGCTGCCGGATACCGAAAAGGATGGAGATTTTTCATTGTGGAACGGACAAAGCCCGAAATGGCTTGAGCCCTTTTTCTGAAGCTTTACATATCCCGATATTACCTCCACTATGTCATTTTTCATTCTGACTTCTTCTACCAGTTCTTCGGAATAATACATTTTTATCCTTTCTATCCGCCGACCCAAAAGCCCTCATCATCCATGCCAGGACTTTGGTATGTACAATTCTTCATAGGTTGCTATGGCAAAACGGTCCGTCATGGCCCCTATATAATCACATACTATCCTTTCTTTCGGTTCACCCTCCTCAATCATACGCAGCATATCGACAGGAAGCACATCAATATGGTTCAGATAATGCCGGTACAATGTGGCCATAAGCATCTGCGCCTTGCTTTCCTCACTCTTCGCGTCGGAATTTTGATATACACGGTCAAACATAAAGCTTCGCAGCTTGACCATGGCAGCCTCCACCGGTTCCGACATCTTGATATCTCCCACATCAGAGCTGGTGGTAACAATATCATGGATAAAATGATCCAGTCTTTCTCCCGTGGTAAATCCGATTACCTCACTTATTTCACGGGGTATATCCGATTCCTTCAGTATCCCACCTCGTATGGCGTCGTCCATATCATGATGGATATATGCTATTTTATCCGACAATCTGACAATTTTTCCTTCCAATGTAGCGGGCATGCTGGCAGTTTGATGGTTTAATATGCCATCCCTTACCTCCCAGGTAAGATTAAGGCCGTTCCCGTTCTTTTCCAGCTTTTCAACCGTTCGTACACTCTGCATATTGTGCTCAAAGCCATAGGGGCATATATCATTGAGTGCACGCTCTCCGGCATGTCCAAAAGGCGTATGTCCCAAATCATGTCCCAAGGCAATCGCCTCAACTAAGTCTTCATTCATGCGCAATGCTTTTGCAATGGTACGTGCATTCTGAGAAACTTCCAGTGTATGGGTCAATCTGGTACGATAATGATCTCCCTCGGGTGTGAGGAACACCTGCGTCTTATCTTTTAATCTACGAAAAGATTTGCAGTGAAGAATTCGGTCCCTGTCCCGTTGAAACACCGGCCTGATATCGCACTGGTCCTCTTCTCTTTCCCTGCCTTTGGAATTCATACTCAGTGTAGCATACTCACTTAAATATTCTTCCTCCCATAGTTCAAGCTTTTCCCTGATTGTCATACCCAAAGCCTTTCTGCGCGTTGCGCCTGTATCAATACACCTCTCCTATTCTAAATGGTAAAAATACTCTCTACCTTTAATATTCTGCACGGATACTAAAACTCCTTTTTTCTTTTGCAGAATCTTGTATTTTCCCTCAAATTCGGGTGAAATACAAGAAAGAATCTCGCTTTGCAAGATTCTTTCCCTATTTACAGATGTCATAAATGAACTCTGCGTTTTTATTCATGGCTTCGTATGCCTTTTTAAAGGGTGACATCTGAAACACATGCCACATTCCCTGAAAACAATCCAGTTTAACCGAAACATTGTATTCCAGCATTTTTTTACGAAGCTCTATGGAGTCGCTCAGTAAGATCTCATTATCTCCCACCTGAATATAAACGGGAGGAAATCCGCTAAAATCACCGAATAAAGGAGAAATATAGGGATTTTTTAAATCCTCTTCATTCTCACAAATTCCGGATGTATAATTCTTTATCATCCTGTCCAAATATTCTTTGTTCAGGACCGGATCCACATTTGCTCTGGCTTGATGTGATTTGCCCGAGGATGTCAAATCGGTCCACGGAGACAGCAGAATCATGCCTCTTGGCAGGAGCCGCCCTTCTTCTTTTAGTTTTAAGGTCATCGCCAATGCCAGATTCCCTCCCGCTGAATCACCTGCCAGCACAATATCCCTTGCTCCATAGCCTAAATGCATTAAATAATTCCATACCGCCAGCCCATCCTCCAATGCACTCGGAAAAATATGTTCCGGCGCAAGCCTGTAATCAAAGGCAAGTACGTCCATTGAGGTTGTGTCCGCAAGCTTAGAGGTCAATGTTCTGGCATAGATACAACTGCCTGTAGAATAGCCGCCTCCATGGCAATATAATATAAGATTTTTTTTAAAACGGGCACGATTTACGCTGACCCATTCCCCCTTAACGCCATTCATTATGATTTCCGTATAAGTAATCTCTTTATTGTTCCCTAATAATGCTCCGATTTGATTCTGTGACTGACGATGCTTTTCTATATCCGGACTTTCAACAAAGCCATGCGCACGTCTGATTAACTGCATTAAACTCTGATTTCTCTTTTCATTAAAAGCCATTGATTTCTCCTGATTATATTCTCCTAAAAGTGCAGCCTCTTGCGCACCGCATTACGCAGCCTTGCTCTCGACAAGAGTGTAATAAGTGTGATATCGATAATGATACAGATTGTCAATACTACTGCCGACCAGATTAGCTGTATCTCCTGAAATAGATACCAGTCTATAAGTAACTCTATCCCTATACACAATATGCCGATTGCGGTAAACAAGTAAAGTGCCGTTGTAATAAAGGTAACCGGCAGCTTCTTGACGCAAAGAGTAAAAATCTCTGCTATTACTATTACAAAAATCGTTAGGGGTAATGCAAGACCCAAAAACCAATCATCATCCTTGGTCATGAAAGTAATCAAATACAAATAAATTCCGATGGAAAGACCGTCAAAAAGCAGGGAGGCATAGATAGAAAGCCGGGTATATATGATAATGGGTACAAAAAGCACCCATACGACAAGGCAACCTCCGATGATTAGCAAAGACCAGGGAGAGCCATAAAAGACAAATAAGTTTAATAAGCCGCAGGTCGCCCCCGATACTGCCAAAACCACGGATAGCAGTATGGCAACATCATTTCTTTTTACTTTTTCCACTTGTCCTTTTTCTTTTGGAAATGGAGATTTATCTTTTTCTTCCTCTACCAAATTAGGATTGATTACCGGTGTATTACACAGGGGACATGCCTTCAGGGAAGTCTCCAGCTCCACACCGCAATTTACACAATATGACATATTACCTCCCATCTGTCCGCATCAGCGGCTCCTTACAACAGCTCTTCTTCTATTTCTCGGTTACTTTCTATTTTAACATGAATACCGTCCTGAACTAATTTTCTAAAAAAATACCGTTCTACATCCGCCTCTATAATACTACTGGCAAAATTGATTGTAAGCACATCCTCAAAGCTGATAATCGCACAATTTGTACGACTGGAAAACGGCTGCCCCATATAGATATCAAACCTTTCAATAAAGGGCTTCATGCTTTCCTGTATTTTCAATGCTCCCATATTGGTAAGTCCCGCCGAAGAATTTTTATCCTGTACCTTTGTATAAAAGGTACGTACCACAAAATCCTTAACAAATAGAGGAACAACCCGGATCAGTGGATTTTTCTGAGTTGCGGCATTGGTAGTGATATCTCCCCTGAGAAATTTCTCATTGAGATAATGCTGCATATAGGTATGCACCTGCTTCACAATTTCCTCAAAGGTATATTCTCCCAGTCTGGGATCAATTCCCGGATAAATCATGGAAATAAAATTCCTTAATGTTTTGGAAGGAAAAAAGCGTCGCAGATTCACCGGCATTGCTATCTTCACCGGTCTGAGACCGAAATGAAAATCATTTTCTTGTTTCTGAAGTAAAGCATATAAAAGAACCGCAATTAAGTATTCCGTAATAGTGGCCTGATATTTTTTAGACACCTCCATTACCTGTGATACCGACATGATTCCATCAATAATATTTAAGGTATAAAACAACTCCTTTGTGCCTCTTACACGATAAGTCTTCTCTCCGCGTCTTGCGGGCCGTACCTTGGAGTTGGCATATTTCATATAGGCATCCTCCAGCTCTCCCGGATCCGGTTTCTCAGAAATATCAAGTACATATCCGCCGTTCTCTATTTTGTTCCCCAAAAGCCTTAAATATTCTGCCGTGAGTGTCTGCAGCACACACATGGCGCCCGATCCGTCTCCCAAACTATGATGTGCCTCTAAAGAAATCTTCCTGTCATAATAATAAACCCGTATCAGATACCTGTTCCCCGCCTTAAAGGGCATGGGCATACAGGGGTTTTTAATATCGGGCATAACAAAAGGGCCCGGTCTGTCATTCGGCTCCAAATACCGCCAAAACAATCCCTTTCTGATTGCCGCTTTATAGGTGGGAAACCTGGGCAATACCCGATCCACCGCTTCCTGCAATACATCCGGCTTTATCTGCTCCCTTAATATCACGGACAGCCGGTAAACGGAAGAAAAATCCTTCCTTTGTAAGGTTGGATATACAATAGCAGATAAATCCAGCTTGTACCACTCTGTTTGATTTTTCTTTCTTTCTTTCTTTTTACCCAACACCATCCCTGCCAATCCCATTAATTAAATTTTACATCTCTATCTTTATGATAAGGATTCCCTTTAATTACGTCAAGCATAACCGGTATTTTTCCTTGCTTTAATATAAATTCCACTATAAAGTACATTCTTCCCTTAACAACCCCATAAATTCGTATTAAATACTTCAAGGGCATAAGAAAAAATCTCGCAAAGCGACATCTAAAATAACCGGAAGGAAATCTCCTTCCGGTTACCTATTATTATATAAAGGGTATTTATTATTTAAAATATGCTACGCCGCTTTCAAATATCTTAATATCCTGCTCGCCGTATATATTTATGGCTACAGCTGTATCCCGTCTCTCGGCATGCGCCATCTTACCGAAGCATCTGCCGTCGGGGGAAGTAATTCCTTCGATGGAACAATAAGAACCGTTTATATTCCACTCTTCATCCATGGAGCCGTTTCCGTCCAAATCCACATATTGGGTGGCAACCTGTCCGTTTGCAAATAACCGCTCTATCCATTCCTGATTTGCCACAAAGCGTCCTTCTCCGTGAGAGGCCGGGCTGCAATATGTGCTGCCCAATTCGGCACCGCGCAGCCATGGCGATTTATCCGATACCACCTTGGTATAAACCATCTTGGATATGTGGCGGTTAATGGTATTAAAGGTCAGTGTAGGTGAATCCTCGGTCTGCCCCACGATTTCACCATAGGGTAATAAGCCCAGCTTAATCAATGCCTGGAAACCGTTGCAGATACCCAATGCCAAGCCGTCTCTTTCCTGTAACAGCCTCATTACCGCTTCCTTCATTTTATCATTTTGGAAAGCCGTTGCAAAAAACTTTGCGGAGCCGTCCGGTTCATCGCCTGCGGAGAAACCTCCGGGGAACATTATGATTTGTGCATCATTAATGGCTTTTTCAAATTCTTCTACGGAATCCCGGATATCGGATGCCGTTAGATTCCTGAATACCTTTGTATTGACCAGGGCACCCGCACGCTCAAATGCCATAGCACTGTCATACTCACAATTAGTACCGGGGAAAACAGGTATAAACACAGTGGGCTTCGCTGTTTTATTCTTACATACATAGATGCTGTCTGCATGATAGAGCTTTGTTTCCACAGAGTCGGTGTTCTTTACCGCTTTTGTGGGGAACACCTTTTCCAGCGTACCCTTCCATGCTTCCAATGCCTCGTCAAGGGGAATCCTTATGTCTCCGTAAACAAACGCCTCTTCCTCATTTACCTGACCCACTACCGTATATTCCGTTCCGGAAGCCTGAAGCACAGCCATTTCATCTGCCGCTATCTCTGCCACAATATGACCCAGCCCGTTTTTAAATAACATACCCGGTGTAATCTCTTTTTCAAATGTTATTCCCAGTTTATTACCGAACGCCATTTTGGAAAATGCAGCTGCCGCACCCTTGCTGTCCAATGCATATGCGGAAATAATGACTTTCTTATGGATCAGCTCTGTAATCTTATCATACAGTCCTTTTACCTTACCGTATACGGGTATATCATAATCGTCCTTCGCTATTTCAAACAGAACCAATTGATTGCCTGATTTTTTTAATTCGGGTGAAATAATTTCCCCATACTTTGCCACATCCACCGCAAAAGAAACCAATGTAGGCGGTACATCAATATCATTGAAGGTGCCGGACATGGAATCCTTACCGCCGATGGAAGGCAAACCATAACCGATCTGTGCGTCAAAAGCACCCAAAAGGGCTGAAAAGGGCTGTCCCCAACGATAGGGATCCTCTGTCATCCTCTTGAAATATTCCTGGAAGGTAAAGCGGATCTTTCTGAAATCACCGCCGCTTGCCACAATCTTTGCCATGGATTCCGTCACGGCATAAACCGCTCCGTGATACGGGCTCCATGAAGACAGATACGGATCAAAGCCATAGCTCATCATGGTAACCGCATCGGTCTTACCTTGAAGCACGGGAAGCTTTGCTACCATAGTCTGCGTCTCTGTCAGTTGATATTTTCCTCCATAGGGCATCAATACACTGCCTGTGCCGATAGAAGAGTCAAACATTTCAACCATTCCCTTTTGAGAGCATACATTCAAATCCTTTAACAAAGCAAGCCAGGCACCTTTCATATCATTTTCTTTTAATTTATTATCTACCGATGCAACGGCCGTTTTCTTGAAATAATTATCTTCCTGATTGGGTATTTCTACTCTTACTTTTGTCTCCTGATGTGCTCCGTTTGTGTCCAGGAAAGCACGGGAAATATTAACAATATCCTTTCCTCTCCAGTTCAGCACCAATCTAGGCTCCTTGGTTACCTCCGCAACGGGCACCGCCTCTAAATTTTCTTCTGCGGCATAGTTTAGGAAAGCATCCACATCCTTTTTATCTACCACTACAGCCATCCGTTCCTGGGATTCCGAAATGGCAAGCTCCGTGCCGTCCAAACCGGCATATTTCTTGGGCACCTTGTCCAAATTCACAATCAGTCCGTCTGCCAGCTCACCAATGGCAACCGAAACACCTCCGGCACCAAAGTCATTGCATTTCTTAATCAGGCGGCTGACTTCCGCTCTTCTGAATAATCTCTGAATCTTGCGCTCCGTGGGAGCATTACCCTTTTGTACCTCCGCACCGCATGTTTCGATAGAGGTATCCGTATGCACCTTGGAGGATCCTGTTGCTCCGCCGCATCCGTCACGACCGGTACGGCCTCCCAATAATATTATAATATCACCCGGGTCGGAGTTCTTACGAATTACATTTTTACGGGGAGCCGCACCCATTACCGCTCCGATTTCCATACGCTTTGCCACATAGGAGGGATGATAAATCTCTTTTACATATCCCGTTGCCAGTCCGATCTGATTCCCGTAGGAGGAATAGCCCGCCGCGGCACCACGCACCAATTTTTTCTGAGAAAGCTTTCCGTAGAGGGTTTGGGCTACCGGTACCGTAGGATCAGCCGCACCGGTTACACGCATTGCCTGATACACATATCCGCGTCCCGAAAGGGGATCTCTGATCGCACCGCCCAGACAGGTAGCCGCACCGCCGAAAGGCTCTATTTCCGTGGGATGATTATGGGTCTCGTTTTTAAAGAATACCAACCATTCCTCAATTACTTTTTTATCATCATAAACCATCTCAACCGGTACGATAACCGAACAAGCGTTGATCTCATCGGAAGGCTCCATATCATCTAATTTTCCATCCTTTTTCAATTTACGCATTGCAATCAAAGCCAAATCCATCAGGCAGGCAAATTTATCGCTTCTGCCCTTGAAAATTTCTTCTCTGGTATCGAGATAACACTGATAGGTGGTCTCTAAAGGTTCCCTGTAATATCCCTCATCAAATTGAACATCCGTAAGTTCCGTTGAGAAGGTAGTATGACGGCAGTGGTCGGACCAATAGGTATCCAGCACACGAATCTCCGTCATGGTAGGATTTCTATGCTCTTCCTTAGAAAAATAATTATGAATATGTTTAAAATCCTTTAGGGTCATGGCCAGTCCCAATGAATGATATAATTCCGAAAGCTCCGGTTCTTCCATTGTAATAAACCCGTCAAATACAATAACATCAGCCGGTTCTTCAAATACGGTAACCAGCGTATCGGGCTTTATCATATCGGTTTCCCTAGAATCCACGGGATTGATACAGTATGCCTTTATCTTAGCAAATTCTTCGTCGGATACTTCTCCTTCTATTATATAGGTAACAGCCGTTTTAATAATGGGCTCTTCATCTTCTTTTAAAAACTTAACGCATTGTATGGCGGAATCCGCTCTCTGATCAAACTGCCCCGGTAAATATTCCACACTGAACACACGATCATTGGGATTGTATTCTATATTTTCCATATAGAAATCATCCACCGGTGGTTCGGAAAATATAGTCCGGCATGCCTGATCAAAGATAGCATCGGAAATATCTTCCACATCATAGCGAATTAATTCCCTTACCTTTTTCAGTCCGGTTATACCCAGATAGTTTTTCAGTTCCTCATGCAATTCTTTGCCCTTTACTGCAAACGGCTCTTTCTTTTCTACATAGATACGTTTCACGTTTCCCATGATATCCTCCAAATAAAATATGTACTGTCAGGCTATATTATACAAGACCTTTTTCTTCCTTGCAATGCTACAATACAACAATTTTTTTACTTAAAATAGGCTAACACAAGCAATATTGCCATTCCTGTTTTTCCCTTAAAGCTGAAAATGCCTCAAGGCACCGGGCCTTAAAGCATTTATCTCATTTTCTTAATCCTCAATACCCAACTGCTTTAATATGAAAAGCAGCTCCTCATCTACCATATCCGAAGTAATTCCTATGGTATGCACCGATATCTTAAGCCCTTCCAATACAAACATAATATTACGGGCAGTTCCCAAACAATCTTCACAATAAAACTCTCCGTTATCAACACCAGCTTCTATCAGCTTTTCTATGATCTTGACTGCGGAATCAAATTGTTTTTTTAATATATTATCTTTTTTAGATATACTTTCTCCAAAATAATACTCATAAATCGCTACCGCAAGATTACTCTTTTTACGGAGAAGCTCTTTCTTCTGCTCCTTTAAAAACAGAGTCAAGATATCTGCAATGGTGGCATCTTCTTTTATGCTGTCGGAAAAAACATCATCCGCTTCTTGCGTTTCTCTTTTTAAAACTTCTTTGAAAATCTCTGCTGTACTGCCGAAATACAGATACAATCCACCGCGGCTGATTTCGCAGGCATCTACAACATCCTTCATCGTAACATCTTTATATCCTTTTTGCATGAATACTTTTTTGGCAGTTTCCACTATAAACCGACGCTTCTGCAATGACTTTTCGCCCATACGTAATTACTCCCATTCCCCCTGATTTGCTAACGGCTGATCCCACATATCAAATAGCTCTTTGAATTTCAGCAAAATAGCATAAAATATACCTTCCTCAACCGCCTGTGACCACAGCCAGCTCTTTGTCATTCCGCCGCAAATATACTTGGACAAAATACCTGTTAATATCTCGATATTTTTAATCGTCACACTCTCAATGAGACGGCGTTCCTCCTTAGGGCCGGATATTTTATAACGGGAATACAAATATACATAATTGCGATCCGTCAGCCCGCCCCGCTGCACTTCCTTTACAAAGGAAAGCAGGGTGCCATCATATACCGGAAATGTCATGGTATGCTGTTGCAGCTCTTCGTCCCCGTAGATAGAGCTTACTCTTGCTCCCTTCTTAGCCTCAAACCAAGAAAGATAGGCAAACAACGGCTCTACATCCTTTTTATATTGTTTTATCTTTTTACTTCTGAATTCGATATCCTGTTCCAATGGCAAGTACCCCCATAAAATGACACTCGTGTAGTTTCATTGTACCATAATTTTATAAAAAGTACAGTAAGTCTTTCCAAAAAATCAATTTTATGTAACCATTTTGTAATATTATGTCGGATGAGGCCGGGAAAAGAAGGTATTTATGTTGTATTCGGTCAGGGTTACTAGTATAATGAGAGAAACGTATTGAACATTGTGTAGGAGGATTACATGGCTGCTATTTCTATAAAAAAAGACCAATTTCTATTTCATGATGGTGATTCTGTCAATGAAGTTTATCTGATTCTGACGGGCAGTTTTTCAGTATCTTTTCCCGGCGGATCATACACGCTTTCCAAAGGAGAAGTAATAGGTATATGTGAGCTGACTAACACCTCACATATTACAGCCTGCCGGGCATTGGCAGATGCCTCCGTATTGGTTTATCCGGTTTCGGATATAACATCCTTGGAAACACTTTTTCGGGAAAGCCCCGATTATTGTATGGTGTTTACCCGCTCTGCCATGCGACAGATGAATACTCTTTTGCAAATTCACGACTTGGAGCGTATCAATGCAGACAGCTTATATCATAATTGTACGCAAGACTATTCCCTCTATCTTGCCTCATGTTTACGGAATCAAATAAAGCCGCGGACATTACCGGAAATGGCGGCTCTTTCTCCTCATTCGGAGGATTTACCCCTGGAATATTGGGCTTCTTCTTATTATGATGGGTTTTTACAGCTCCTATCCGGAAACGGTTCTTCCTTTTTAGCCAGAGAACCCGCCGTGCCAACGGGGCTTATCGCCACGGTCTGCATGGATAGTGTAAAGGTACTTTCTTCTCTTAATATGCTTGCGGATTATCAAAAGCAAGTTCTTTCATTCTATTTAAATAACCGTTTGGAAGATTTGCTTGATTTCTTTACGGAATTATATTTAAAACTGGATAGTGCTTCCTCCGATGCTACCTCCCTCTATGCTGCCATCACTCATATGACCTTACAAATAGAATCATCTCCCTATGTGGAGCATGCCGCATTTAAACAAAGGATTGCTGATTTTAAAAGCTGTCTCAAAGCACAATTTCCGGAAGAGAAAATACAAACCCAAATTCCGCCCGCATCCTGCTTAAAGCAGTTAAACGGCTCCATACAAATTATTCTTACCTATGCCGATATGGATGATGATTTTTGTACTTTGTTCAGAAACAAAATCAATACCTATAAAAAATTATCCGATAAAAATGCTGCGGACGATGCTTCGAGAAATCTCAGGCATGAGATTACCACCATGTTTTACAAGCTTTACAGTGCCGTATTTTTCCGTGCCGTAAAGGAAATTTCAATACTTCCTCCCGTTCGTATGTTCCTCTACTTCGGATATGTGGATGAACAGCTTGCCGGATTGGAAAATTCAATTTATTTATACCATTTATCGGATCGGCTTTCCAAGGAATCCCATCCTCATATCTATACATTATATGATTGGCTGACGGCAATTTATCAGGGAAAAAAAGAGCCCTGCCGCAATGATTTTGATGTGGACTATACAGAGCATGTGCGTGTACTAAAGGTTTCTAAGAAAATCAATGCCGCGGAAGAAATCACCTTGTTGGCTGATATGAAAAAAAGAGTGGAATATGAATTACAAAATATGGTTCCTTCGGTAAACAAGATGACTTTTGGACGTATATCCTCCTTTTGCCCTGTTTTCTCTGCGCATAATCTCCTGAAGCAGCCGGAAACCTCCTTTGTATCTTCCGATTCCTTAGAAACTATTTTAAAGGATATCTTAAATTTGGATTTCAGCGCATTTTACCGAGAGTATGTTTATAGCAATCTACCTGCAGGCATTCCCAAGGAATTTTTTCATATGGAGGTATTGCCGGATATTATTCTCTCACCGATCATCGGAATCAGGGGCGTAATGTGGCAGGAAATCGAAGGAAGAAGGCGAACCACCGCTGCCCGTATGATGCTTCCTATTTTTTATCTGGAGGATTTGCAGACCGCTGTTACAAGACTGATTGGGGAATACCGTTGGGAAATGTGTAAGCGTGTTCAAGGTTCCCGTTGGAACGATATTTCAGACCGCTCTCTGACCAGTGAATATTTTGATTATATCCAATTTTATAGAAAGAACCATGAGCTGTCTGTCGATGCCAAAGAAAAGCTGAAAACTTCTCTGCAAAAAGCAAGGGGCAGTTTTAAGGAAATGTTTATCCGTGATTATGTAACTTATATCATATATGAGGGAACAGGTGCTCCAAGACTGACCAGATTAGCCCGTAATATTTTGTTTACCTATTGTCCTTTTGCCAAACAGACCAGAGAAGCACTTATGGGCAATCCCCTATATAAGGAAATGCTGGATCAATATATGATTCGTAACAACCAGCAGCTTCATAAAATAAACTTACTAGAAAAGAGAGTTCTTAACACGGGCAACTGCCTTCCAAAAGAGCTTATTTTAGAGCGGCAGTTTCTAGAATATTAAATTCAAATGCTATGATTTTTAAAGTTTACTTCTGTATTTAGAGAATTGCTATATTTTATATTCCTCTTTGGCTAATATCGTTTTATAATACCGCAATATTGTTATAGACAAGGCAATGATTAAAGTGTATTATGTAATTATCTTGATATTAATATCAAGATTGCTAATTAGTAATTCCGGAAGAATTCCCCTTTTACACAATCGAAAGCCCTGTAGGTTTCCCCCTGCAGGGCTTTTGATTGTGCGGATATTGATTTATTGATATATCAACACACTATATGGGGGGAGAATCAGACTATTTTCTTCCTTTACTACCTTATCTTCTCCGGTAAGCAATATCGCTTTTGCATCAAGATTGTTCCATTCCTGTCCATTGACCATAATTCCTTCGGTCTTTACGGTCACCGTCTCTGCCGACAAATTATAGAGCAACAGAATCTCGGAACCCTCATATGTCTTTTTAAATACACATGCCTGTTCTCCGGAAACCTCTGCAAGATACTCTGTGCTTCCTCTGGCAATCTCAGGAAATGCATTTCTGATATGAATTACATCCTTTATATAATGGTAAACCGATGCGGGATCTGCGGACTGTTCCTCCAGACTGCCGAATTTCATGGTAATACTATCCATATATTCCGGTCCGGTGCACATACCCTCTGCATCCGCCTCTGATGACCACTGCATGGGAGCTCTCTTATTTTCGTCCTTCCCGGCACCCTTCATACCCAATTCTTCTCCATAGTATAAAAAAGCATTGCCGCTCATCAGAAGATTCATAGCCTGCGCTATCTTTGTCTTCTCCGTACTGCCTTCGCCTGCATAATATCCGGCGCTCCTGCCCATATCATGATTGGTATAAAAAGGAGCATCAATAAAATCAGGGTTATAAGCCGAAAGCTTTTCCTCTATCTGCTCTGTTGCGGTACCGAAAGCTGTGACGCTTTTACCTCCCGTAAGGTTCAGGGTCCCCGCAATCATACCATCCTGTGCCGCAAACTGAAAATTAAATACACTGTCAATGCCGCTTTCATAATATTTTGCATAGGTAGCTGCATCAGACCAGACTTCTGCCACCAAATAGGCATCCTCTTTTTGGTTTTTAACCGTTTGATTTAACCAATTTAATATCTCTACATTAGCCGTGGTATTGGCAGACACATATTCTTTTGCGGCGTCCAAGCGAAATCCGGCAACACCTTTATCCAGCCAAAACCGGGTGATTTCTGCTATTTCATCTCTGACCGCCTCGCTGCCAAGATTCAAATCCGGCATTTCTCCCCAAAAAGGAGCTTCATAATACCAGTCATCGGTTCCGGGTACCTGATACCAGTCACCGCTCTTCTTTTCCTGAGCAAAATTATAATAATCAATATAGGGACATTCTTCTACTGATGGTTCATTACCATCCAAGCTTTGCAGATAGGAAACCGCCTCCATAAACCATGGATGCTTTGAAGAAGTATGATTGATTACCAAATCTATCAGCACATGGACATCCCTTTCCTTGCAGGCATCCATAAAGGCATCAAAATCCTCCATGGTGCCATACTCCGAGTCAATGCCATAATAGTCCGTAACATCATATTTATGATAAGTGGTAGACGGCATAATTGGCATCAGCCAGATTCCGTTACATCCCAAATCCTCAAAGGTAGAATCATCTCCATCGTTAATATAATCCAGCTTCTCCGTCAGTCCATTTAAATCTCCGATTCCGTCGCCGTCGCTATCATAAAAGGAATACACAAAAACCTCATAAAAGGTTCTGTATTTATCATCTTTCACCTGAAGCGGAAGAGAGCGCACAGAAGCCTCTGCCTGATTCATATCCTGTGTGTGTGTTCCTCCCGATGCACAGCCGGACAAGAATATTGCCATGCCCAGTATGCACAAAATCATAACTGTGCTTTTTCTCATGCTTTTTCCTCTCAAATTAACCCTTTACCGCACCCGACATACCATCCGCATAAAACCTTTGTGTCAGTAAAAACACGCCTGCGATGGGAATGGAAATCAATACGGCACCCGCCGCAAAGCTGGTGTACCAGCTATTGATATATTCCTTCTCAAGCATTTTCCACAGACCGATTGCTACCGTATAGTATTTGGACTCCGCTCGGCAGATTACCTTTGCAAAGATAAAATCCGTCCAAGGTGCCATAAATGACATTAATACCGTATAGACAATAATTGGTTTACTTAGGGGCGCCGTAATCCTGGTAAATACCTGCCATTTGGTCGCTCCGTCTAAAAAGGCCGCCTCATCCAGCGCTTTGGGTATCGTATCAAAGAAACCCTTTGCCACATAAAAGGTCAAGCCTGCACCGCCTGAATACACCATAACAAGCGCAACACGAATCATAGAGCCTTCCGACAATCCCAATGCCTTGAGTATATAGTAGACTGCTGCCATCGACATGAAGCCGGGAAACAAGGTCAGTATCATAGCCAGATTCATATAAGGCTTCCTAAACCGAAAGCGCAGTCTGGACATACAATAGGATACACTTAATACAATGAATGAGGAAATGATACAGGAAAATATGGAAATAATCAATGTATTTTTAAACATTTGTGGAAAATTTAATACTGCCGTATCATTAAATAATTTTGCATAATTATTAAGGGTATATCCCTTGGGTATAAAATTAGACACATAGGAGCCGGGCTCCGCACGAAAGCTTGTCATAATAACCCAAAATATAGGAAATAACCAGATAAGCGTTAATATTACCAAAGCGATATGTACTATGGAATTTACTGCAAATTTTTTCGCCTTTTCGGGTTTAAACTTATTTTTCATCACTGGAATCCCTCCTCGTCTTTATAAGATGCGGCATTCCGATATGTTACCAAAGCCACAATAGCCAGTACTACGAAGGTCAAGATACCGATTACAGCTCCAAGATTGAAATACTGTTGATCTACGGTAAGCTTATAGAGCCAGGTAACCAGTAGATCCGTTTTACCTGCCGAGTGCCCTACCGGAGTGGGCGAGCCGCCCGATAACAAAAATATCACATTGAAGTTGTTTACATTGCCCGTAAACTGTGTAATTAAATACGGTGTCATAACAAACATCATATAGGGGAGGGTGATTTTAAAGAAGGTTACAAATGCATTGGCACCGTCCACCTTTGCGGATTCATACAGCTCTGCGGGAATATTCTGTAGAATGCCGGTTGCCTGAAGCAATGTATAGGGAATACCTACCCATAAGTTAACTACAATGACCATTACTCTTGCCCATGTGGTACTGGTAAAGAAAGGCAATGACTCATCTATCAGGCCTATTGATTTTAATAAGATATTGATTGCACCTTCCTGATTTAACATGGTACGAATAATCAAGAGAGATACAAACTGAGGGATTGCTATGGAAAGTATAAAACAAAATCTCCAAAATTTCTTAAAACGAGTGCCCTTACGATTAATCATTATTGCAAGAAGCAAACCCAATATATAATTAAGTCCGGTGGCAAAGATTGCCCAGACCAGTGTCCAGCTCAATACCGACCAGAATTGTTGACCGATTGCATCACTAAAGCTCAATACTTTTTTAAAGTTTACAAGGCCCACCCAGTCGAACAGAACAAGATGATTATCCACCTTGCTGTAATTTGTAAAGGCCATGCTGATCATGAAAATCAGCGGTAAAATTGTAAATCCTATAATCCCGGTCAAAGGAACCGTCATCATAAGATTCTGTAAATTTTCATTGAACAAAGCTTTGATATCTTCGATAAAGGAATTTACATGCTTTCCTTCTTTTGTAAGGCGTTCTGCCTTATATGCGCTCTTAACGGCACTTCTCCAAAATAAAATAAATAAAAAGGTAATGAATATGGTAACAACACCGTAGAGCAGTATCAGGACTGAATTATGCCCTGCGGTATATTCATAGATTCCTTTTGTCTCATTCCAAACTTCCCCCTGCTCCAACCACCCCAGGCCGGGAAGCATGTAAAGGTTGTAAAATCCACTTTTAATCATATAAGTAAGATAGGCTATTTCAACTGCCAAAAATAAAAATCCCTTAATAAACTGTCTGTAAATAATGTTACCGGCACCGCATAGAATGAAGGACAATTTGGTAGCAATATCGCCCTTTCTTAAAGCCTCCATAAATGTATAAGGCGATGCAAATTCTTTTTTTCTTCTTATAATTCCTGCGCGCTTTTCCTTACCCACGTGCATGCCCTCCTTTTTGCCTTCAGACTCCATGGTTTATCGGTGCCAAGAAAGCAAATTATTGATTACTTTTCCTAATAACAGGGAATCCGGAAGGCTTAGTGCCTTCCGGAAATGCCCTATAGGTTTATTGCTTTTTGTATTAATATTTACTCTACTACTGTTGTATTCAAAGAATCATTGAGTAATTCTGTCATTTCTACTGCATTCTCATGTGTAACTTCTTTAGCAATAATGGACTTGCCAAAGTTTTCAGCCGGTAACCAGTAATTATTCATAGCTGTGCAGTAAGGCTGCATAATGGATGTATTTGCGATACATGCATCGGAACCGATAGCTACAACATCGGAAGCAATCTCACTAAGGCCCAGTACTGTGGTATTGGTAGGAAGGATATTTCTCATCTCGTAATGTGATTGCTGTGCTTCTTCACCGCCAAGATAAGCTGCCAATGCTACCGCTACTTCCATATCATCACAATTAGGATTCACTCCGATTGCTTTTGATCCGAAGAAAGCTTTCATGCTCTTATCTTCTCCGTCAATATTGATGGTAGGAAGCTGTGCTGCACCTACATTCTCTTCACCGATTGCTGCTGCAACATTCGCATAATCCCATGAACCTGAGAAAAGTGCTACAACAGAGCCGTCTGCCATACCTGCAAGACCTTCGCCCGCACCGTCATTTACAAAATTAGGATTCGCTGCCAAGTCAATTAAATAGTCGGTTACAGCAACTGCTTTATCACCGCCGAAATCAATACCAGCTGCCTCGTCTGTTCCGTCTCCAAAAAAGTTACATCCGTTTGCTACATAGAAAGAAGCGATATACCAAGAGTTAGTCAAAGGAAATGCTACCTTCCCTTTTTCCAGCATGGTTTCCAAGCTCTTTATATCGTCTTCGGAAAGAACACTCTTATTATAATACATAAACCATGTATTGGTAGTAAAGGGTACGCCATAGACATTGCCGTCGACCTTTACGGAATCTACCAATGCCTGAGACATATTATTTTGTACATAATCCAGAGTGGAGCCTCCTAATTTAGCGATTGCATTACTTGCAATCAAATCAGCCAGGTTATCATTTGCATACATATAAACATCTGCTGCTGCTTCAACGTCCTGTGTAACGGTTGCCTTCGCATCACCTTCGGCGCATACACCATAGGTAAATATAATATTCCATTCGGGATGTGCTTCATTAAACTGCTCACATGTTGTTTTTAACCAGTTACCTGTTTCGTCGTTCTGATCCTCTGAAGGTGCCCATACCGTAAGAGCTACGTCCTTTACTTCTCCCTCTTGGGGAACACTTTCCGTACTATCGGTGCTCTCTACCTTGTCTGTGTTTGCCGGCTTATCTGTATTTGCCGGTTTGTCTCCGCACCCAATCATGGTTGCTGCTATGGCTGTTGCCATAATTAATGCTAATACCTTTTTTTTCATAACTTATTCCTCTCCTTTTCCTTTTTATACATTGTTAGCGTCTATATAAAATGTGTTTTCACATTTCATATCATTTTGATGGTTTCGTAATATGTACTCATTTATTCTTTTTATACCGATATTTCCCAAGTAAGGAAAACGTTTTCGCAATCTTAAAAAAAGAATAGTTCTGCAATCAACTATAAATTTTTACAAAACCTTTTAATCTTAATCAGGATGAAATTAATAATTATTACTCGTTATAGACCCCTTTACACATTTTCGTTATATTTCGTTCTTGAGTACATTATTAACTTTTATATCTTGTTTTGTCAATAGATTTACATTTTTTCTCTATTTTTACTGTATTTGATATCCAATTTTTGTATACTTTTCACATTGATATGTTTTTATTGTTTCGAAATATATTGATAAAACATGATTTATCTGTTGCATATCAAAATTTTTAATTCTATACTATACAAGTAACTATCTTATATGATAATCGAAGAGGATAAGGAGAATTTGCATGGTTACCATAAAAGACATTGCAAACCGTTTGGGTATTTCCGTCAGCACGGTTTCAAAAGGTTTGAGCGGCGCCAGTGATATTAGTGAAGATTTGCGCCAGATTGTATTGGATACTGCTGTGGAAATGGGCTATACCACGAAGCGCATGAAAAAAGAAGAGCATAAGAAGCTATGTATTTTTATTGAAAATATGGATTATGAAGCAGTGAATCAATTCGGTTACGAAATTATTCTGGGCTTTAAACAGGCTGCTTACCGCGATAAGTGGGATGTAGCTGTTATTCCTATTACTCCGGACTTTCAAACCACAGAAAAATATGATACCTACATGCTAAAGCATGGATTTACAGGTGCTTTTCTTGTGGGATTTGCATTGCATGATGAATGGATGAGTCAGCTTGCTTCCACTAATATCCCCACAGCTCTTTTTGATAACTATATACGGAGGAATCCTGCCGTAGGTTATGTGGGTACGGACAATCATGAGGGGATTGACATGGCTGTGGAGCATTTGGTAACACTTGGACATAAAAAAATAGCATTTTTAAACGGCTCCTCCAATTCTATGGTTTCCGAACAAAGACAGCAGGCATTTATCGAAAGCATGAAGCTCCATGGTCTGCCCCTTGATAAGAAACTGATGGTCTACGGCTACTATGTTGCTGACTCTGCCAAATATCATGTTCCCGCATTTTTAGCATCAGGCGCCACTGCCATCATGTGCGGTAATGATTTAATTGCATCGGGCGTAATTACCGAATGTACTAAAATGGGTTTTAAGGTTCCGGGCGATATCAGCGTGATTGGTTTTGACGATTTACCCATATCAGAATATATGGTCCCTCCCCTTACCACCGTTCGGCAGGATCGTATCGAATTGGGAAAGAGCGGCTATCATACCCTCTCTTCACTTACTAAAAAAATCCCCCTCAGCAAAACTCTTTTACGGGCAAAGTTTATAGAACGAAGCTCTACCGCTAAATGCAAAGAACGCAGATCCAAATGATCTGCGTTCTTTTTATTGATTACTCGCCCTGGGATGCTTTCATTCTGAGAATAATAATCAATGCCCCCAAAGCTGCAATTCCTATACCGGCCGTTACCGCCACTACGGTCTTTCCGACCTTTTTATCTTCTTTCTTTGTTTCTTCCGGAATCACCTTTTTATCGGAGGGTTGCTTTGCTTGATCTCCTTCTGCCTGGTCTTTATCCTTATCCTCTGAATCCTTGGACTCGATAGGGGCATCCTCTTCCTTTTTATCCCCAGAATCCGTAGAATCCGGTTCGGACAGTTCTTCCGGCTGTTTGTCCGGGCTCTTATTCCCGGTCTTATTGTCTGCCGCAGGTATCTCTTCCGCTATGACATAAGTACTGAAATGATTGGTCATAAATCTTAATATACCGTTCTCGACTGAGGTACTGCACTTTTTGAGATTGCCATCAGCATCTACCCGATACACCACAATGGTTTTACTTCCCTCTGTGCTCAGCCCTTCCGGCAATGGCATGGAAATCGTAACATAGCCATTCATCTGTTCCATGGCCGCACCGGAGCTATCTGTTAATGTCATCGTAAACACTTTGTAACGATATCCGGATTTATTTTGTTTCATACTATCGGCAGCCCGGTTAAATTCTATTCCACCCGTCAGCTCCTTTACTGCAAACTTACTGCCGGAAGACAATATGGCACTGCCTCCGTCTATTGTAATAAGTGCATTCCCATCCGCCTGTATCCGGCGCATATCAACTCCTGATTCAGTGCGATAGGTGATTTCCTTCACTGTCTGATCCGTCTGAGGGGTTTTGCTGCCCGTAGCTGCCTGACCGCCCGAACCGCTGCCTGTGTTGCCTGTAGCTTTGCCGCCTTCACTTTCCTGACCTTGGGCGGGGAGATCTCCTTCTCTTGCAAGATACATATCATCCCAGGAACCCCAAAATCCGGCTCCGGCCTTAATCCGCATTCCCACTATGATCTCTGTACCGTCCTTTAAAACAGTGAAATCCTTCACCTCGGGATTACTCCAAATATTCCAGCCCGTCATTTGGGTATCTGCGGTTAACACTTTGTCTCCTACTATTACATAAATCTGCGATACATCACCTTCTACATTGGTTTCACCTTGCAAATATCCACCGAAGGAATAGATTCCTTTATCCAACACTATGGTCTGTTCCACTTCAAAGTCAATTTCACCCGCATTCCAAAAATGCAGACAATAGGAGCCGCTTCTTACATTATTGCTGTCATCTTTTCTTGCTACATATTTGACATTATTCTTAATCTGCCACATTTTCATATCACTGTCTTCAAATCCAGGGTTTTTCAAAAGGTTCACAGGCAAAATAGTAAGGACACAAATGGCAGAATATTCTTTGCCGTTTATTCTGAGTAAGCCCGTAATATTGTAAGTGCCCCGCTCCTTTGCCTTTGCTGCAGCAACAGCTTCCATATCCCAAGTTACCGATTCATTCTTAACAGTACCGTCATTATAGGAAACCTCCACTGTTTTGGGCATGGAAATCTCACTGCCCTCCATAGCCTCCGCATTGGTGTTTCTCACTGCAGACACTGCCAGGGGTGCTTTTGCACCTGTTTTGATATACTGATAAATTCGCAGGGTATCTAAGGGATGCCCCCAAAAATCAAATAATGCCTGATTGTCTACCGCGGAGCCTCCATACCAAACTCCTGCATCTACACTGTCATATTCTCCTGCATAGGAGGTTGCCCAGCCGGAGCCCTTTGTTTCCCATATAATTTTATTTTGTGCCAGTATTTCTGCTGCGTTTGCAGCATCCTTATCATAAACCTGCACCGGAATCCATGCCGATTCCCAGTAAAACATACCGATGCCCTTTTCCCCTATATTGGCTACAGCCTGTGCTACCGCCTGCAGCTCGTCGGCCTGTCCCTGTAAGGATACATCGTAGACAAGATTTTGACCTTCCTTCCCCAGACTTACCGTATTTTCATGACCGTCTCCCTCTTCAAAGGTATAGGAGTAAGCTGTTTCCGCTACCATTACTTTCTTATCATAAGTATTGGCCACATTTTTTAATACATTCGTAAGATTAGAGGGTGTACCATGCCAAACCGGATAATAGGAGGATGCAAACACATCATAATCCACATTATTATCCTGCAGTATCTTCGCATAATTTGCATAACGTCCCGAAGCTTCCGGATTTGTAAAATGTAGTGCCACCTCTATATCTTTACCCTTATCCTGTGATACCTTACGAACCGCTTCACTTCCTGCGTTAAACAGCCGGCAGATGGAGGCCCAGTCAGTTTCTCCGCAGAATTTAGCATTGGTTTCATTTCCGATTTGAACCATCCCTACATTAACGCCTGCTTCCAGGAGCTTAGTCAGACTGTCAACCGTATAATCCTTTAATGCCTTAGCCTTTTGCTCTACACTATATCCTGACCAAGCCTTGGGTGCCTGCTGTTTTCCGGGGTCAGCCCAAAAATCCGAATAATGGAAATCTATGAGCACCTGCATACCTGCGTTGGTAGCCCATTGTCCCATCTTAATTGCTTTATCCAAATCATTATTACCGCCGCCATAACCCCTGCCGCTGCTGTCATAGGGATTATTCCACACCCTGATACGTACATAGTTCACACCGGATTCTGCAAGCAGATCAAAAAATCCCTGATCATCCAATGCATTGCCTGCAAAATCGTAATAAACCACGCCGCTGTCCTTTTGTGTGATATAGGAGGAAATATCCATACCGCTTATAAAATCATCATCAATTCCCGATACCTTTGTAACATTAACCAAAGCATCTACCGGCTGGGTAATCTCTCCTTCCTTTTCCTGCTTCTGGATTACAAAATCATCAAAATCGCCCCAATATCCGGAAGCCACGATACCTTTGATCGATATAGTCAGGCTTCCCGCCTGCGCCAAGGTAATCGTACCCGTCTCCACAGCGCTCCAATTATCCCAACCCGTTGTGGCAGGAAGTACCATAGCGGTATCGTTTAAGTATACGCTAAGTCCCGATACCGCGGCTTTTCCCTCCTGCAAAAAGCGCAATCTATAGGTTCCCGCCGGTACATCGGTAATTGTCTGCTCCATGGAAAATTCCGCATCACCTGTATTCGTCCATAAATTAAAAAATTGTGAAGTATTATTGCTGACTGTCTGGGAAATTTTATACCCGATATTATCCCCATCCGCACCCGGCATAGTTACCGTAAAACCGTCCGGCTCCCAGGAAGTTTCAAAATTTCCGTTTGTGACAAGTTTGGTATCCTGCCAGTTTGTCTCCTTGCCTTCTCCCGACTCTCCGGTTTCTCCTGTTTCTCCTGTTCCTCCGGTCTCCCCTGTTCCACCGGTTTCTCCGCTTCCTTCATCAATTAGTTTCACCATGGTAACAGAGTCAATATAACCGTAGCCACCCGCAGAAGCATTACAAATAATACCAAGGGTTACATCCGTAAGATCGGTCTTTGCGGTATAGATATAGCTTGTATCATCCCAAATATTCCAACCGGAAAGCTGTAATTCCTCTCCCTTATTTTCTCCTTCCGTATCTCCTACAAAAAGGCAGAGATCTGCTTCCTGTCCCATTGCGTCCATGGTAATCTCATAGGTTCCCGCGGGAATATCCACTTGCTGGGATAATATGAAACTACCCCCATCCTCCAGCCAAAAATCAAATGCATGGGTTCCCTGGTTTTCTGTGGTTATCAGACCATCTCCCACCTTATCCGCATATTCTGTGTACTTAAAATTGTAATTGCCTTCCCAGTTATAATTAAGGGTCCAGCCGCTTTTATCCCATAAATCTCCCGTAAATTCCGGATCCTTTAGGATGGTTGTACTCTCTGTTTCTTTTGCACAAATCATAGTTTGGGGCATATAAGGATTCATAAGCAGTCCCATAAAAACAACAACTGCCGTCAACACTCCTATTGCCCGTTTAAAAAGAATTTTTCTTTTCATAACATTTCCCTCCCTAAATCTAATGCGCAATCGGTTGTTCTTAATTAATTATAGCAAATATATAGAATGAAATCTATACACAAGTACGCTAATCTTGCACTGTTTTTGAGCCTTGTTTTCCTCCAAAGAATAAAAAAATCACGCAACAAAATTATTTGTTGCGCAATTATAGATTTTATCAGACAAATTGCTTGTTTTATATGAATCATTTCTATTGCAAAAATTGGGGTTCTTCAAAAACCACACCGTGTTCTATCACATAATCAATGAATACCTTATAGTAATCAGGTAAAAATTTCTCGGTTTCATCGTGAGCATGAAGTAATATAATGTGGTGGCTGCCTTCTTTTAACAGAGGGCTGCCGTTCTCGGGATGGGTATCATGTATTCTGTTTTGCACGGACTCCCAAGTAAAATCCGAACCCTCCCTCATTTGATATTCTCCGAAATCGAAGGTCCAAAAAGTATCTATATCCTCTCTTAGACCATTCTCTGCATACCATGCTTCTGCAATCTGTGCATCTATTAATTTATGAAATCCATGCTTACTGAAGTATTGCTGTAATTCATCTTTATGATTTCCACCTTTATCACCGTAAGGAAAACGAAAGGGGCGGTATATGCGTTCTACACCCGCATCCTCATAAAGCTTTTTAAGCAGCCTTTCATTTTTCTCAATTTCCTCTATACATGCTTCCGGGGACAGCTCACTAAAGTTAGGATGTGTATAGCTATGATTTCCCACTACCATTCCTTTTTTCAGTGCATAGACTGCTTCATCATAATATTTGACTATATTTTCCCCCACCCCGAACAAAACTGCCCTTATGTTCTTATCACATAAATAATCTACTATGGCTGGGGTATTTTTTGATGCGATATCATCAATGGTTAAAATTGCACTACTCATATGTTCTCCTTTATATCCTTTTTTCTAAATCCAATAGCTTTTCTTTCACCTCAAGACCACCACCAAATCCTACTAAACTTCCATCCCTGCCGATTACCCGGTGACAAGGAATGAGTATCATAATATTATTTTTGTTATTGGCTCCCCCAACAGCACGGTAAGCCTTAGGATTTCCTACGGACTCTGCAATCTCCTTGTAGCTTCTGGTTTCTCCGTAAGGAATTTCCAGTAAAGCATTCCATACCTTAAGCTGAAATGTAGAGCCTTTGAGTAAAATCGGTACGGTAAAGCTCTTTCTTTTTCCCGCCAGATATTCCACAACCTCTTCATATGCCTGCTTTGTCATGGCATTTTCATAATTTATCCCATTCTCCTTCTTCCCTGTCTTCCCTGCGAAGTACAATCCGGTTACAGCCTCTTCTACTGCGGTAATACAAATCGTACCCAGTGTCGTTTTATAATAAGCTTTATACTCTCGGCATATTTCCACTTTGTGCATTAATACACATCCCCCCACTCTTAATAATGCAAGGTATTTCATTCTTTTGTTTTATCCTTTGTTTTAAAAAGTCATTTATATTGTATCACATTTCATTTTATTTCGGAATATGATGCAAGTAAGAAATAAAAAAGGCCGTGATATTCTTGTTTGACTTATTACCCATTTTAGAAGCCTTCTTTATAGCCTGCGCTCTCTCACTGGATGCCTTTGTTGCCAGCTTTTCCTATGGAACAAGTAAAATCAAGATTCCTCCCTCTTCTGTCCTTGTCCTTGATGGTATCTGCAGTGCCAGCGTAGGTATTTTTCTGCTTCTTGGTTCTGTGTTGAAAAACTATATTCCTCAAAAGATAACTATTATTATTTGCTTTATTATCTTATTCCTTTTGGGGATGGTTAAGCTTTTGGATGGTATTACAAAATCACTGATCCAAAAATACGGGGCAATTAGCAGTAATATACATTTTTCACTCTTTAATTTTAAGTTTGTGTTAAGCTTATATGCCAATCCGGAATCTGCGGATGTAGATAATTCAAAAACAATTTCACCCAAAGAAGCGGTTTCCTTAGCAATTGCCCTATCTCTGGATGGTTGCGCCGTAGGCGTTGGCGCTGCCCTTGGAAACGCAAACGGCTTTGCCGTTTTTTTCTTTTCGCTATTTATAGAAGCGGCTGCGGTTTTACTGGGCACCTTTCTTGGCAACAAGGCTGCAAAGAAGCTCTCCTTTAACATATCCTGGGTGGGCGGTGTATTTCTGCTCCTATTAGCTTTTAGTAAGTTAATATAAAAAGGGCACCCTTTAGACTTTTCAGTCTAAAGGATTCCCTTAGGAAAAAGAGAGGACACAAGATACTTTAAATACGATGCGCTAACAATGTATTTTTAAAGTTCTTCTCTCGTGTCACCGTATTAAATGAATGGGTCAAAATCTTTTATGATCTCTAAGGAAGGCAATGCATTCCCATTATAATCAAATAATGCTTGATTGGCCCACTCATTGCCGCAGGGTCCCTTATCCTGTATATAGGATAAAGAACTCTCCGTTGCCCAGCCACTGCCTTGTACCGGTATCCATGCCGGCTCCCAATAATAAAAACCTCTTCCCCTATTCTCGGGAATGTTTTTTAACGCTTGCAGGAAGTCCCGCATAAAATCACTTTGTCCCTGCTTTGTCATAGGATATTCTATTTTTTCCACCAAAGAAGGCTTGGTTGCATATCCTTTTCTATCTTCTGAAGATAGAGCTTCATGGCTGCTATAATCCTCCATGGTAAAGCCCATGGAAACTTCCGCTACAATCAAGTCCTTTTGATAGCGCTTAGCAATATCCGTCATATTGTCAATCAGCATCTGCATTGTACCGTGCCAAAAGGGATAATAGGAAAGACCGATTACCTGAAAATCCTCTCCCCTCTTTAAGTACTCATCAAACCATCTGCGGTAAAGCTCATTATTACCGCCGTTGTCCAAATGAATCATAATGGGAAGATCCGAGTCCACAGCACGTACACCGCGAATCCCTGCATTCACAAATCTGGCAATATTATCATACTCCGGAACCTTTCCATAGGGCCAAAGCAAACCGTTTGAGAGTTCATTGCCAACCTGCACCATTGTGGGGAATGCATCTGCCAGGCGTAATGCAGTCAGCGTTTCCACCGTATAATCATATACCGCCTTTTCTAATTCTTCCACAGAGTAATTTTGCCATGCCTTAGGGACATATTGCTTTCCCGGGTCTGCCCAAAAATCACTGTAATGGTAATCCAACAAAAAATCCATTCCTTTAGCCAATGCTCTTTTAGCTAACAGAATTGTAGTCGGTAAATCATTATTTCCGGCACCATAGGGCTTGCCGTCTTCCGAATAAGGGTGGTTCCAAAGCCGGAGGCGGACAGCATTGATACCATAGTCTTCTAAAATGGTCAGGGCATCTTTTTCTTGTCCATTGTCAAAAAATCTGCCTCCGCATTTCTCCACCTCCAGCAATGTTGATATATCAACACCCTTTATAAAATCTTTTTTAATATTTTGGTTCATAAAAACTCCTCATACTACTTTATCTAATTGGGCATTTGAAATTTTCCAAGGGGGCTCTACTCATATATTACTTTGTCAGCCGGTTTTTCTAACCATTCCAATGAGCCCCTAAGTGTAAAAGCATGTTCAGCAAAGGCTTCCCTGCTTTTAGAAATCCCTTAGGGTCTCATTTCCATAGAAAAAGATGGCTTTCCAAAGTATTATATGAGTAGAGCCATTAGAAATGAGTTTCGCAAATGCACAATTTATCTAATTACTATACATCAAAATCGGTAAAACGTTTCATCATTGCTCCGTAACGAAATCTGGCCATTTCATTCTTTTTAAGGACATCCTCTTCCGTTCCGATATATTCACATCTCAAGCAATAATATTCCTTCTTGTCCTTATCATAAAACATATCTATGTCCAAATCTCTCATAAAACAAGACGGACATCTGAAATTTAATTTTCCCTTTCCAGACTGAGCCATGTGGTAAATACCTCCTTTTCTGACAATGTGGTTGTATACCCCAAGGTAAACATAGGAGAAAATGCATAGCCTTCTTTGATATACCCCATAGCTTCTTCTTTATCTGCAATAAGAGAAACCTTTGTTTTAATGGGAGGCAATACACAATAAACAGCATCCGCACCCTGCATTTCCTCTTCACGACATTTATAGGCATAATCAATTTCCTTTTTTTGATTGCCTTTTTCACAGCCAAGTACAAGAGATGTCATATCCTCTGCATATTCTGTGGTTCCGTAGCATGCTACCATATATTCATTAATTTCCACAACAGCATCCGGACGGCTCATGGATAATATGGTTCTCTCCATGCCGATTTGAGAAGTACCCTCCTCAAAAATAACCTTTGTCTGTAGTTTTATGGTCAGGTCGCTGAACTCAATATCCACCGGAGCCAAGGTCAATATTCTCTTTTTCTTACCCTGCTCTATTAATTCTTCCGAAAACTCTGCTTTGGTGCGGCACAGACATAAATCCACTTCTTCCCCTTTATATGTGAGCTTTGCACTTCTAATGGTACCTTCGCCTGCATAATGAGTAAAGTATCCCGCACGGTATTTTTCCTGGATCAGGAAAGGATAGGAAGCATCCGTAACATGGGGGGTTCCGATACCAACCGGCCATTCCAGCTTAGCGGCATAAGGACGTAAATCCACAATCGCGCCGCCCTGGTCCATATTCACACAGGCCCGCATATAAGGATCACAATACCAGAAAAGCTGTTTGTCGGAGCCGTATAAAATATCTCTCCAAAGTGCACATTCCGGTTCCGTATATGTTTTCTTTTCTCTGTAATAACCGGCAAATTCAGCCATCGTCATATCGGTCAATTTACCTTCTTTTTTAAGCTGTCCGTAATAAGCCATACCATCATCATAGGACTTCTTTAAAAGCTCATAAGGCGCTTCCCAGCGTCCCATTTTATTCAGCCAGCCCGGTCCAACAAACATCATATTATAAGCATAGCCGTTGTTGTACTTTTCCAAGGAGCGGTATTGATCGATCAGATTGTACATATAGGGATATTCCCATGTCTCGGTATCATAAATCATACCTCGAAGCACATTCTGGGGATGGGTACCGAAATTAGAACCATTTCCGTCATAGCATGCCAGCAAATCTCTTGATAAATGGGGTATTGCTACAATACCCGAATCTTCCGCTTCATTTGCCGCAGGTGCATGCACATTGGCTTTGGAAGGTATCCAGGGCGCCCACGGACCGCCGTCCATAAAAGTATACCAGGAATTATTGCAGGTGTGATATGCCTTTGGCCCCTCTTCCCAACAAGTTGCAACCGCACATTTTACAGAAGGGTAGGTTTCTTTTATATAATTTACCAAATCCGCATCCATGTAATAGGAACCTGTTGATTCAGGATACATACCGAAAATATGATAGAATTTTTCAAATACATCATTTACGATGGATTTTTTGTCCTCCATGGAAAACATCCAGATACAAAAATCCTTGGTCTTGTATTTTTCACGGAATTCCTTACAGGGAAGTCCCAAAAGAGAAAGCGCTATTTCATCACCGTATGTTTCATGATGCTCTTTGGCTATACTGATAGCCTCTTCGTTAAATAGGCTTGCATACGTCATTTGGATTGTTGTTTTTAATCCGTTCTTATGAGCGGCCTCCTGCTGCAGCTTGAAAATATCGAGTGACTCCGTAAGGAGGGCCTTTCTGCCGATATCCTCTTCTTTTCCATGCCCCGTTACCTTTTCTGCATACTCCGGCACCATCTCCGGGCGATGGATGATATTCACGATAAATTTGTCCATAATTCCTCCTGCTTGATTTTATCTTTATAAATAAAACTTTATCCTTTCACAGAACCTCCTGTGATACCCTCTACATAGAACTTCTGCATAATCACAAATAAGATGGCTATGGGAATACCGACCATAACACCTCCCGCACAAAATCTTGAGAAGTATGTGGGTATGAGTGTTCTATTCAACATATTGTATAGACCGATTGCAACAGTCCAATCCGTGGAAATACCGGAATTCAAAATAATCTTTGCAAATATGAAATCCGCCCATGGAACCAGAAATGAACTGATTACCGTATAAACAATAATGGGCCGTGACAGAGGCAATACGATTGTAGTAAAGGTTCTTGCCTCAGAAGCGCCTTCAATATATGCTGCCTCACGCAGGGAAGCCGGTATAGTGTCAAAAAAACCTTTTGCTACCAGATAGCCCAGACCCGCACCTCCCGAGTAAACCAAAATCATACCGAGATGGCTATTTGTAAGTCCAATTGATTTTAGAATAAAATAAATGGCAATCATTGATAAAAAACCGGGAAAGAGCTGCAGCATAACTGCCATATTCATGAGCGCCTTTCTTCCTTTAAAACGCATACAGCTCATTGCATAACTCACCATAAGTACAAAGATACTGGATATCAGGCAAGTAAAGATAGCAATTACCAATGTATTCATAAACCATTTCGGGAACTGGGATACGGTATCAGGCTGAAACAGCATTCTGGTATAGTTCCTGATGCTATAGGTATCCGGGAAAAAGCGGCTGGTATTCATTCCGTCGTAACCGCTAAAGGAGGTTGCCACCAGCCATACAATCGGAACCAGCCAGATAACAGCCAAAACTGCTAAAACTATATGGATGATACAAGTGTTTATTATCTTCTTCTTATTCATTACTGGAATCTCTCCTCCTTATCTCCCTTAATCATGAAATTGAATGCCAGCAGAGTAAATACGGCACAAATGACAAATACGCAAATACCGATTACCGCCGCCATCTTATAATTGTAATATTCACTGGTCAGACGATATAGCCAAGTCACCAGCAAATCGATTTCTTGACCGTTTGATGCCGCCATTTTTTGGTCTGTCGTCTTGTAAATATCCTGTGTCAACAAATAAATTACATTAAAGTTATTAATATTTTGCACAAATTGTGTTACCAGATAAGGGCCTGTTACAAAGAACATATATGGCATCGTAATCTTTCTGAATATCTGAAATACGTTGGCACCGTCAATTCTGGCACTTTCCTTGATATCCTCGGGGATATTCATCAGTACCCCGGTTGCAATCAGCATAAGATAAGGTACACCAATCCAGATATTAATAAAAATAATAGTTACCTTCGTCCATGAGGGATTTGTCAAAAAGGGGATATAATTCGTTGTAATCAACCCTATATTTCTGAGAAAATCCGTAACTCCCAATTGGGACAGCATGGAATTGACAATACCCGTATTGGCAAAAAAGTTACGCAGTAAAAGCAGTGTAACAAACTGCGGTATGGAAATGGCTGCCACGAAAAGGGTACGCCACATTTTTTTCATTTTAGTATATTTGCTGTTTATCATCAGGGCAAGCATGATACCGCCTAAATATGTGGTGGCAGTAGCAAATATGGCCCAAACAATGGTCCATGATAATATTTTTCTGAAGGAATAACCAAAAGTAATGGTCATGCCTCCCGAACTAAATAAGCTCTTAAAGTTAGTAAGGCCTGTCCAAGTAAATAATGCGGACGGCGGCATATGACCTTGGTCATAGTTGGTAAATGCCACACAAATCATGACAATGAGGGGCATAATATTAAATATTACAATACCTGCAATGGGAAGAAACAGAAGGGTAATATAGAATTTCTTATTAAACATTGCCTTAACATCTTCTCTAAAGGTATTAATATGTTTGCCGTCCTCCGCCATCTTCTGTACATGATAGGTTCCCATAATATTGACCATCCACAAAAATACAGCCACCACCAAGGTACAAAGACTGATTACACCAAATAGCAAAATCAACAATGAATTATCATAATCATTGACTTCATTTTTCATTGTAGCAGGATTGTACACCATGGTACGTTCCACCGTTCCTAGGCTTGGCAGTTTTGCTATATAGGGAATTCCAATCAATATCGTATATAATACAACCGCAACCTCCAATAAAGTAACCAAGATGCCCTTTACTATCTGTTTCCTTCTGATATAGCCGGCACCTGCAACAAGCAGGGAGGCCTTGACCGACCAATCTCCTTTAATAACTGCATTTCCGAATTTCAAAAAGAACTGACCGATTTTAGAAAAGAAATTTTTAATCGGATTTTTCTTAGTTATTGCAATAGCACCCATGAGCACACCCTCTTTTTCCTTCATATCATTTCAAGTGTTTCAAGAAATCATAGAAATAGTCTTCCTATAATCTTAAAAAAATAACCCACATATTTCTTCCATATGTGGGTTATCCTTTTCTAAATGAACCTGTTAATTAGTTAGATGCCTGTGATGCTGCATCTACCAGATTGTCCAGTAATGTCTGAAGATCGGTTCCGTCGGGATTTCCCTGTGCCAGAATTTCACCAAAGCTTGCAGATGCTGACCAGAAATTATTACCGGCACTTAACAGAGTTGCATACTCATTCTGTGCTGCAATTGCTGCAATTGCAATATTTGCTTTTACAGATTCTGAACTTGCTGCATTGATATTGGAAGGACCAATTTGTCTTGCGTCAAAACGAGCAACCTGACTCTCTTCATTTGTTAAGAACAAAGCCAATTCCATAGCCCAGCCTACATTATCAGAATAAGCATTTACGCCAATCATTTTGTATCCGCCGATGGTTCCTTCCTGCACTTGGGTACCTGCAACATTAAAGGTAGGGAGCTTTGTTGCTGCATAGCCATCACCGAATGCTTCCTGACATGCTGTTGCATCCCATGTTCCGGAAATAACTGCTGCAAGCTCGCCTGATGCTATCTGGTTAGAGGTATCACCATCACCGATTGCTAAGAAAGCGTCATTATTTGAGATATCTAAAATAGCCTGTGTAACATCAACACCGCTGTAATCCGCTGTGCCGTTCCAGTTCATATCGGTTGCTCCGTTTTCACCTAAGTTAGTAGAGAAACCTGCGCCATGGTAGAACCCGCCTAACCACCAGCCTGAATTCAACACACGACCAACCTTTTTATCTGCAGCTGCTGCTGCGGCAAGTAAGGTATCATAGCTCTTTGCATCTTCTTCTGTAATAAGATTGCTATTGTAATATAAGAAGTAACCGTTATCAGCAGAGAACGGATAAGCATAAATAGTTCCATCAACGGTAGCTGCATCTACAGCACCTGCAACATTTTGTGTACTTACTGCTTCCACATTATTTACAGGCTGTAAAGCACCTGCAGTCACAAGTTCATTAATCTGATCATTTGCAAAAGCAAAAACATCTGCTGCCGCTTCTACGTCGACGAGAATAGTATCCTTCGCTGTTCCTTCGGATTCTACTCCTAATGAAATATTAAATTTCTGATCAGGATAAGCCGCCTCAAACTTTTCAATTAATGATTTTGTTAACGTCTGATCTTCTTCTGCTGCCCATACCTTTAAGTTAACGGTTTCGCCTGTTGTAGCAGGTGCAGTAACGGTACCTTCCGGTTTTGCACTGCCATTATCATCCTTCGCAGGATCTTTTCCACCACCACAGCCAACCAGACTGGTTGCAACAAGCGCTGCTGTAATGAGTGTTGCTAGTAATTTTTTCTTCATAAAAATTCCTCCCATTTTCCTTCGGCTTACGCCGCATTTGCAATTAATAGTAACTGCTGAACAAGCCTGCAAAATATATGCTAAGACATTGTACACTTTAGCACATTACATTGCGCAATCGGTTGTTCTATACTCTTAGTATAATACTCTTATATATTTGTTGTCAATGTATACTTTATACTATAAATCTTTGTCAATTATGGTAAATTTTAACATTTTATATGTAAGTGCGTTGCGCTTATTGCGCCATTGTTAGTATTATAATGTATTCTGTGTAGATTCTTTCATAGAAATCTCATAACTTAGAAGTGTCCGACGGGGAACCTCCTTGCCGTCAATATAATCAATTAAGGACTTACAGGTAACCATTCCCAGCTCCTGTACATCAAATGACAGGGAGGTAATAGAAGGAAAATTACTTTCTAATAAAGAGCTGTTATAAAAGGAAGCCACCTTGATATCCGCAGGTACTCTTATTTTCTCCTTACGTAGCTTATTAAGTACATAGCTGCAGATGGAATCGTCCATGCAAATCACACATTCCGCATGCCTGGCGATTAGCTCATCCACTATTTTATCAGACATAACACTGTTTTCCACATTCATATACACCATACTGTTGTCCACGGTAAGGCTTTGCTCCAAATAGGCGTCCATATAACCCTGTAGCCGCTTTCTTGTAACCACATGCTCCTTATTTCCCCCTATTAATGCCATTTTTCTCACACCCCGCATTAATAGAATAGAGGTTAATTCCCTGCATGCGCTCCTGTGGTCATTATCAATTTGGATAATATCCTTATCAATGGCGGTACCGATTGTGACAAAAGGAATATTTTTATCCCTTAAGTATGCTGCCGGTTTATCCTTAACCAAGGTCCTGCTTAGTATCACACCATCTACTTTGTGATTTTCCACCATACGCTCTAACTGACTGATATCTCTCTCCGAAACGATGGATACCAATATATCATAATCCAATGAAGATGCTATGGTACTGATGCCCATGAGACATTTCTGAAAAAAGGGTAAATCAACCAGATTGTAATCTCCCGGCATAACAAAGCCTATATTGTAGGTCTTTTGCTGGGCAAGACCCTTTGCAATTACATTGGGCTTATAATTGTTCTCCTTAATATAGGCCAGTACTCTTTCCCTGGTAACCGCACTTATCCTTCCCTTACCGGAAATCGCTCTCGATACAGTGGTCTTGGATACCAGGAGCTCTTTTGCTATATCATCTATCGTTAATTTTTTGTGTTCCACGCCATATCCTCCTGACACATTTGTGTGCGCAACCGTTTGCTCTAATACAAAGACTAACAGATAAAAAATAAAAATACAATGGAATGAGTTAACAATTTATTTCCGTATTTTTTATGACATTTAGCTAAGAACAGAACAAATAAACTATTGTATATACAATTATAATGTATATAAATTCTTACTATGACTCGTAATTAACATTTATAAATGTCTAAAATTAAACTTACGGAAAGGAAATCACCGGTTCTAATCCGGGTACAGGCTATACCTGCGGAGGCAATACCGAGATAATGTGCGAAGATATGCTGCTTGTAATGAGTACACCGATTAAGTACCATGCACCCGGTGACAAGCTTCCCAAATCCCACCAGCTTTTGCTTGGGTTTGAAGACGGCTCCCATATGAGGATGCTTTCGACGAAACTTATTTCAGCGGTTTATATCAAGAATTAAAACCCAGTATAAGTGTTAAGGCATTCCTTGCCACCGAACAGCGGATTCCGGGCTTCGGTAATGGTGTATTGCATGATGTACTATGGAATGCTCGTATAAACCCAAGGAGAAAATTAGAAACACTGACCAGGAAGGATATGAGCACTTTATTTAACAGCATCAAGTCTACTTTGAAAGAGATGCGAAATCAAGGCGGACGCGACACCGAAAAAGACCTCTATGGCAAGGCGGGAGGTTATCCCACCATCCTGTCAAGTAAGACCGTTAAGAACCCATGCCGGGCTTGTGGCGGTGGCTTGGTACGAGAAGCTTATTTAGGCGGGAATATTTATTACTGCCCTATTTGTCAACCGAAATAAACATATTAAAAAAAGAACCCGGTATGAATACCGAATTCTTTGCCAGCAGGGGAAGAGGGGATCGAACCCCCGTTTACGGTTTTGGAGACCGCCGCACTACCGCTGTACTATTCCCCTATGTATGGATTGCCTGTACAATTATACTCTCTTTGAGGAGTAAGTTTTTGCACCAACGAATTGTATTATAACATAGGTATCTGATTAAAGGCAAGCAAAAAATGATGTTTTTATAATTTATATTCCGATTGCCGTTCAATTATAAAATAGAGGCTATATCAGTTCAATGGCATCCTGCACACCGGAAATACCCACAATGCGTATGCCCTTTATTTCTTTTAGGGTATCCGCGTTTGCTTTGGGCAGCACACAGGTGGTAAATCCTAATTTCTTTGCTTCCTGCACCCGATTCTCTGCCATGCTCACAGAACGCACCTCGCCGCTTAAACCCACTTCGCCAAAAACCACCATCTTTTCATCAATGGGACGATTTTTAAAGCTGGAGACTATGGCCATTACAATACCCAAGTCAACAGCAGGCTCCTGTATCTTCATACCTCCTGCAATATTTACATAGGCATCACAACCGCTCATCTGCAATCCCAAACGCTTTTCTAATACAGCCATGAGCAGATTCACTCTGTTAAAATCGGTTCCCGTAGCTTGTCTGCGGGGTATGCCGAAATTACTGTGACAGACAAGTGCCTGTATCTCTATCATAAGCGGACGTGTTCCCTCCATAGAGCAAGCCACCACACAGCCGCTGGCTCCCTTGGGCCTTCCGCTTAACATATACTCGGAAGGATTTTCCACCTCCACAAGTCCTTCCTCCCTCATTTCAAAAACACCTATTTCATTGGTGGAACCAAAACGATTCTTAACACCACGCAATATTCGATAGGATGCATGCCGGTCGCCTTCAAAATAAAGTACCGTATCCACCATATGCTCCAATACCTTAGGCCCGGCTACCGCACCTTCCTTCGTCACATGACCCACAATGAATACCGATATACCCAATCCCTTTGCAAGTTGCAGAAGAACCCCTGTAGACTCCCGTACCTGTGAGACACTGCCGGGTGCGGAGGACACATTTTCATTATACATTGTCTGAATAGAGTCAATAATAACCGCCATGGGATGGTATTTTTTTATGGTTTCACTAATGATATCCAAATTTGTTTCACATAAAAGAAGCAGATTATCATTAAAGGTACCGATTCGGCCCGCTCTCATCTTAATCTGCTTTAAGGATTCTTCACCCGATATATAAAGAACCTTATGATTCTTTAAAGATAGATGGAGGCATACCTGTAAAAGCAATGTAGATTTACCGATACCAGGATCACCGCCCACAAGTGTCAGGGAACCTGCTACTACACCGCCTCCCAGCACACGATCCAACTCCTTTATGCCGGTAAGCACCCTATCCTCTTCCTTCATTTCTATTTCAGACAGCACAGCCGGTATAGACCGTACTGTGCTGCCGCTTCTGTTACCGTTCTTTCTCAGAGAAGCTGTACTGATGGGTTCCTCCACAAAGGTATTCCATTCCCGGCATCCCGGACACTGGCCCAACCATTTGGTAGATTCATAGCCACAACTCTGACAGAAAAACCCCGTACTGTTTTTTCCTTTTGCCATTTTGCACTTATCCCTGCTCTATCCTTACCATTACTTCTCCTGCAGTCTCCAGCTCTACGCTAAGACTGAGTTTACCGCTAAGTCCTGTACTCATTCTTCCAATACTGCTACCGCCTACAAATACTTCGTACTCCGTATCTTCTTTGAGTCCTATGGTAAGCTGGGAATCCTCATCCCCCTCTACCATAAATTTCACAACCCTATCCTCTTCCACAAAATCAAGTACGCTGGTTCCCGGTACGGATTCATATAGAAACATACCGTTTTTCTCAAGCTTAGTCATAGCCTGATAGGTCTTTACCTTGTATAAATCGCCTACATGTTCAAAATCTTCCAGCTTGGTTTTCTGAGTCAGCTTATGATTACCAAAGCTGATTGCTCCGTTTTTTTCTGCGCGAAGTAGTTCTTCAACGATTGCCATTCGTATATCCTCCTGAGTTTAGGTTTTTACCCTGTAAATATAGTAATAGTATAATATATCCAAGACGCACTTACCACTAAAATTTGAAATTAGTTAATAATTTTAAGCGGTTAGCTTCTAAGACTCATTTGTTGCAGTGAATACAACCTTTTCACCCTTATAACCTGCCCTTACTATATCGCCCTGTTTCACCTTGCCCAGAAGGATTTCCTCTGCGAGCGCATCCTCTACAACGGACTGTATTGCTCTCTTCAAGGGCCTTGCTCCCATCTTCATATCAGAATATTTATCTGTTATATGCTCCTTGAGAGCCGGTGACAGCTTTAACTTAATTCCCATTTGCACTTCGCAGCGTTGGGAAAGGTTTTGTGTCAGAAGTGTAACAATTTCTTTCATATTATCCTTAGAAAGCTGATGGAATACAATGATATCATCAATACGGTTAATGAATTCAGGTTTAAATATTTTCTTCACTTCTTCCATTACACCGCTTTTCATTTTTTCATAATCTTTTTTCTCATTACTCTCCACTGCAAAACCCAGATTTTTAGGATCTATTATTCTTTGCGCTCCAGCATTGGATGTCATAATCAGAACCGTATTTTTAAAACTTATCCTGCGTCCTTTAGAATCTGTGATATGACCGTCATCCAATACCTGTAACAGAATATTGAATACATCAGGATGCGCCTTTTCGATTTCATCAAAAAGCACCACGGAATAAGGATTGCGGCGTACCTTTTCACTCAGCTGACCACCTTCCTCAAAACCTACATAGCCCGGGGGCGAACCAATCATCTTAGATATGGAATGACCTTCCATATATTCAGACATATCCACTCGGATCAAAGCATTTTCCGACCCAAACATGGCCTCTGCAAGAGCCTTGGAAAGCTCTGTTTTTCCTACTCCGGTAGGACCTAAAAACAAGAAGGAGCCAATGGGTCTATTCGGGTCCTTCAGACCGATTCTTCCCCTGCGCATCGCTCTGGCCACAGCTTTTACCGCCTCATCCTGACCGATTACACGTTTGTGTAAAATAGATTCCAGCTTAAGAAGTTTTTCACTTTCCTTTTCCGCTAATTTTTTCACCGGTATTTTCGTCCAAATGGATACTACCTCAGCAATCTCATTTTCACTGACTTCATATTTTTTATTGTTTTCCTGATTCTCTTCCCGTTTTTGCATACGCTCAAGCTTTTTAAGCAGTACGTCCTGTTCCCGTCTGAATTCACCTGCCTGCTCAAAATTTTCCATACGGATGGAACGCTCAATCTGTGTTTCTTTGTACTTTATTTCTTCCAAAAGTACCTGCTGCTTCTCCGATATCCTGCCGCTTTTTAAGCGTACCACCGCCGCCGCCTCATCCATTAAATCAATTGCTTTATCCGGTAGATTCCTGTCATTGATATAACGCTCTGAAAGCTTTACTGCTGACTCTATTGCTTCGGGTAAAATTTTAACTTTGTGATGCTCTTCATATTTGGACTTAATACCCGTTAATATGCGGATAGCAGATTCCGTATCCGGTTCTTCTACGCTTACCGGTTGGAACCTTCGCTCCAATGCCGCATCCTTTTCTACATATTTTCGATATTCCATAATAGTGGTGGCACCGACCAATTGGATTTCTCCTCTTGCCAGAGATGGCTTTAAAATATTGGAGGCATCGATTGCACCCTCCGCCCCACCTGCACCTATTATGGTATGAAGCTCATCCAAAAAGAGAATCACATTGCCATCCTCAATCACTTCTTTAATCACTTTTTTTATTCTTTCTTCAAATTCACCACGATACTTACTTCCTGCCACCATACCGGATAAATCCAAGGTAAGGACTCTTTTGTCTTTGACGGTAAAAGGTACATCTCCTGCTACAATACGAAGTGCCAGCCCTTCCACAACAGCCGTTTTACCAACACCCGGTTCGCCTATCAGACAAGGATTGTTCTTGGTACGTCTACTGAGTATCTGAATGACCCTCTGAATTTCTTCTTCCCTGCCTATCACCGGATCAAGCTTTCCGTTTTTTGCCATAGCCGTTAAATCCCTGCTGTATTGGCTCAATGTGGAAGTATGCTTCTTTTGTCTGTTTTTTGCCAGATCCTCTTTGTATAGTCCTCCGTCTTCTCCCATGGCAATCAATATATCAATATATATCTTCTGGGTAGAAACGCCTAAAGTATTTAAAAGACGTACCGCAACATTCTCGCCTTCCTTTATCAATGCCATTAAAATATGCTCTGTACCGGTAAGATTTTCCGTAAATCTATCTGCCTGTCTATGTGCCTCGTCTAAAACTTTTTTAGCTCTCGGAGAATAGGTTGCTTTTTCCTTCATTACCACCGGACCATCCAGTGATATCAACTCCTGTATCATTTCGATAACCTGCATTTCATCCACGCCGTTATCCAGCAATATTTTTGCCGCTACTCCTGTTTTTTCCCGCATAAGCCCTACCAGTATATGTTCCGTTCCTACATATCCCTGTCTTAGGCGCTTTGCTGCTTTCTCCGCCAAGGATAGCGCAGCTTGAGCTTTATCTGTAAATTGTGGTTGCATCAGCAATGTCCTCCATAATCCTCATATATTTCATCAATCAAAGCATGTATTTCTTCTTTGGAAATATTCTTGCAGCTGCTTTTTGCAAGAATCACCTGTAATTCCCGACGTAACTCTCCAATTGTCTGCATCCTGTCCGTATCTATTGCAATAACCGCACCGCGGCGCCGGTCCACCTTTACATAGCCTTCCTGCTTTAACACGGTATAAGCTTTATTTACGGTATGCATATTAATACCTATTGTGTTTGCAAGCTGACGCACGGAGGGAAGCTGTTCCCCTTCCTGAAAATGCGAAGTGGCTATTCCCAGTATAATTTGATTTCGAAGCTGCAGATATAAAGCTTCATCACTATTAAAATCTATTTCTATAATCATAGTTTAGCCTCACCTTCCCATTTGTTATACAAATATTATAACAGGAAAAGGGTAGTGTCAACCGACTTTTCTGAAAATTAATTTTAATTTTAGATATAAATTACGGCAGGCACCTTTCGGTTCCTGCCGCCTGTCTTATGCAAATTCATTGGGTGAGATTACTTTTCATCTTCTCCGTCCCAATTTAAAAATTCAAATTCAAACTCATCATCATCCGATATAAAATTCTTGGATTTCCAGGTTTGGGACTCCACCGTATGCTTTTCCAAATTTCTGGTTTCCACATTCGCTCTTGCCTGTCTTTCCAATCTTTCTTCTCCCACGGATGATTCCGCAGGTCTTGCACCGGCATTTCCCGCAGGTCTGCTGCCCGGTGCTCCCGCTACGGGTCTGGTCCCCGCAGGTCTTGCACCCACCGGTCTGGTTCCGGCATTTCCCACCGATCTGCTGCCCGCATTTGCTCCTGTCGGTCTGGTACCCGCAGGTTTTACACCGGCATTTCCCACCGGTCTGCTGCCCGGTGTTCCTGTTACGGGTCTGGTACCCGCAGGTCTTGCACCGGCATTTCCCACCGGTCTGGTCCCCGCAGGTCTTGTACCCGCAGGTCTGGTTCCCGCAGGTCTTGCACCGGCATTTCCCACCGGTCTGCTACCCG